>CAYGBO010000051.1:8199-14302 GCA_964348145.1 uncultured Methanomassiliicoccales archaeon | reverse complement strand
CGCGCAGCGTCTTCGCCAAGGGAATGATCTCGCTACCGTTCGAGACCGCGTCCTCTCGGAGGTCTCCGAAGTAGATCGCCTCCATGGGGCATCCTCGCACGCAGGCGGGCAGATCCCCGCGGTCCGCGTAGTGGGCGCAGAACATGCACTTCTCCACGACGCCCATTCGATGGGGCCACGGGGCCTCCGGGCTGTAGGCGTGGGCGACCTCCTCGGGCGTATGGGGCGGCTCGGACCAGTTGAAGGATCGCGCATCGTAGGGACACGCGGCCATGCAGTAGCGGCAGCCGATGCAACGCGTGTGGTCCACGAGGATCACGCCGTCCTGCCTGCGGTACGTCGCCCCGACGGGGCAGACCTTCAGGCAGGGAGCGTCCTCGCAATGCATGCAGGGCCTCGGCAGGTAGTACCGATGGCCGAACTCGTCCTCGATCTCGTACACCTTGATCCATTCCTGCCCCGGGGGGACGAAGTGCTCCTCGTTGCAGGCCCGGCTGCAGTCCCCGCAGCCGTCGCACCTCGCGAGATCGATGAGCATGACCCACTGCCGCCGCCGCGGAGCGACGGCCCGCGGGTCGTCGAGGGTCGAGTCGACGACGTCGAGGATCCTCCCAGAGAAGAGGGCGGTAAACCCCGCCGCGCCGACGAGGGCAACGGAGCTCTTCACGAAGCGACGACGGGACTCATCGTGTTCCTCGCCGGGATGCTCCGCAGATTCGGTCGTGTTGTCACCCGAGACTAACTGCCCCTGCGTCCCTTGCGCTTCCTAGAGCTTCGCGGACGGGCTGGTGAAGTCCAACGGAGGAAGTACTCACAATAGGGGTCTCCGTGACCCATGCACTTCAGCCGCGTCGCGCTGACGCCGCCAAGGGCTTCCTCCATTCCTTTGAGGAACCCATCGTCTAAGGCATCGCAGACCAAGTCGGGCATCTTCTCCGCAAGCTCCAAGACGGGGCAGGTGAAGGAACGGTACATCAGACGGCTCGTCGACTTCGTCATGACCTCGCTTGCGATGCCAAACTCCTTGAGCAGGCCATCGAGGACATAGTGCTCATATGTATCGGGAGTCCATCTCTCCACCTCTTTCCGGGAGGCAAGGTCCTCGATCATGGACCTTCCGAACCGGAGTCCCTTGGCCCGCAGGTGCTTGGAAGCGGCATTCTTGCCGACGGCCTCGACGAGGGCTTCGAGGGAGAGTTGGCTGAGGATTTCGAAGCGCCTGGGCGGAACGCCCGGAGCTCGGGGGTGCCTCGCGGCCCGATAGAGGACCGCCGGGCGGCCCGCCTTTCGAGGGCCCGAAGGTTTCACGACTTCGACGAGCCCTTGGCTGAGGAGGAAGGCGAGGTGATATCGCAGGGTCATTCGGTGAAGCCGAAGTTCTCTTGCGATCTCGGCGACCGTCTTCGGCCGTGTGGCGAGAAGACCCAGGATTTGCACGCGGACGCGGCTCCCTAGCGCGCTATGGAGGCGAGAGTCTTGGTCGGCTGCAGCGGCATCTGCTAGTTGGGAAGAGGTGACGGGTGGCCCGGACCACGCCATGGAAAGCAGGAGGAGCAGGACAGGACGCTCGCGAAACATAGCCACCACGGCCCACCGGACGGCTCGATTGATGGTGCCGTCCCCCGTGTATCGTGGATTTCAGAACATAAGGCTTAAGTGTATATTATTTTTCCATTTATTTTATATTTAAGGTAATATTTTCATAACATTAGCACTAATCCTCCCAAAGCCATCGCACACCCCTCGGCCACGAGACGCCACGGGATCGCATCCTCTGGCGTCACCGAGAACCTTTCCTCTCCGTGCGCCCGCTCCTAAGCAGACTGGCAGAACCTTCGTCGGTTCTCGACTTCCATCGCGGTCTCCAGCCCGGCAGGGCCGGAGACGCTGAGCCAAAGGATTGCCAGCCGTTCGATCCCGAGGCCAAACTGACGTGAGAATGAACGGGCAGACCTATGCGTCGGGCCGGCACCTCCGAACCTCCCGATCGGTCGAGAGCCTGAACGAACCCTTGGCTCCCCTATGCTGCATTCATTGGGAAAAATCCTTCCTGGCGAAGCCGTCGGATGCTGGACCGAATCTTTCCGCTAGGGAAGGAGCAACTCGGAAGCTCCCTGAGCAACAGGCCAGCGAAAGGCGGAAGGCTTCTAGGCCTCTCTCGCCCACGGCAGATACGGGGACGCGACCGTCAAGACCGCGCCGATCACGCCGATAACGCCAGCGATGAGGCCCGATTGGCCCCCGAACACGAGGAGGACGATGCTGGAGACCCCGGCAACAATCCCGCCGTTCAGAGGGTTCCTCCGGGAAATGCGCGCGCAGACGAGCAGGGTGCCTCCGATCAGCAGGTTCACGACGAGCAGCATGGAGGCTGTCTGCATCGCAGCCGTCTGCATTCCCTGGAACCACTCTACGCCAAAAGACAGCATGCCGAGCAAGATGGCCATGAGGCCACCCAGCAATAGCAGGAGCTCATGGGGCTGCGTCTCACTGCCGGTCGCCACCCGGTGTTCCTCCGCGTAGCTTTCGACCATGGTTCCTCGTGCGACACAGAGGGTGTTCGGGATATGACTTCGCACTCCGTTATCACCTGTGAGTCTCAGCCCGCCACGACGAGACACGCATCACGTACGGGCATCCGGTCAGATCACTTCGTCATCGATGGCCTGGGAGGCAGGCGACCGTCCGGAAATTCACACTGTGTGTCGCTCAGGGCCCCACTGGGTGAAACAGGAATGGCTTGCCGCCCGGTTCGATCCCACCCCTAGCTTACCAGCTCCGCCATCCGGCTAGGAAGGCACCCCCTCTGCCTGGATCGCGAGGCGGATCCGGACTCGCGACCCGAGGCTGAACACTGCGAGGACGCCGGGCTTACCGGTCAGGATATGCTAGGCCGTCGGTTCGAAGATTCCCACATCGGCAGGATCGTAATTGCGTCCACGAGAGATTCCGTCTGGGACATCGGTCGCTTGACCCGCACGAGAAAATGGGGATACTGAGTATGGGGACTCGTGGAACGTCACCGGAGATCCCAGAGGACATACCACCGGGACGGTCGAGCGGTGCGGAGGGAAAGCTAGACCTTGCTCGATAGGTGGGGTTGAGCCGGGTGCGCCGCTGGCAGCTCAGGGTTTCCGGAGCAGGTTTCCTACTCGCCTGCATCCCGGAGCCGCTTGCCGGCACGCTCAGTGAACGCGCCGAACTTGGCCAGCGCCGTCCCCGTGGCCCGAGCAGCGCTTTTCACAGCAGGCTTTGCCTTCTTCGCCGCCTTTCTTGTGGCGCCCGCAGTCTTCCTTCCGGCCTTCCGGGCCGCACTCGCAGTCCTCTTTCCGCTTGTTTTGATCGCGCCTGCAGCTCTCCTCGCCACCTTGAGGGGCCTTCCGCAGCGGGGACAGAACCGTGCGTCGCCAGGGAGCGCGTAGCCGCAGCGCACGCAGAACTTTTTCGTCATCGCCTAACGAGTCATCCGGGCGCCATAAAAAACTTGGCACCCGGTTCCCACCATTGAAACTGACACGGCGTCGTCGCGCGTTTTGCGCCGCGAGCGAGTTCATTGCGGAGACGATTCATCCCGCCAAGGGGTGGGGAGGATTGCGCGGAAGAGCTACGACGAAAGTTGTCCCAAAGGAAACCCAGGTCGTTCGGAATGGACGAGCCCGTCGGGAAAACTTGCGGCACGTCGAACGATTTCGAGGTGACAGAGCAGACGTCGCCCACGGCGCGCCCTTTGCGCTTCCGCCGCGGCTGACTGCAGACCGACGGCCCTTGGTGGGGTCGGCGCCGGATCGTAGCGGCGGCTCCGGACGTTTCGAGGGCGGGACGCCTGACTGAGGCTGAGGGCGGGATCCTTGTTCGGATCGTTGGGGAGGCACATACACGCCCCGGCGACAGGGTTAGGCGGCGACCTCGCGGGCGATGCCTCGCAAGGAGGTTCAAGCACTGGGACGTTATCGGACTTGATATCATCGCTGCCTGTGACCGCAGGTCAATACGTACCTTGCTCCGAGAGGTTCCCTTTGAACTAGCGCGGTGGCGAAAACGACTTATGACCCCCGCCCCTCGCCCCCCTAATTCACTCTGCAGGGACACCGTGGGAATACCGAACGAGCTGGCATGGAGAGTTCAGGTTTCATCGCCTGATTACGGGGACCACTTGCTCTTCTGGAGGACTGAGTTCGAATCTTCGGACGCCGTTGTTGAATCCTTCCTCCGTGGGGCCCTTTCACGCAACGATCTCGTGGCCGTCGTCCTGCCGAGCGACGAGCACGAGGACTTCCGGGACCGGATGCGAAAGCGAGGCGTTCCCTTCGACGAATACGCCGCGGAGGACCGTGTCGAGCTACGGAATGCAGAGGACTTCTACCCCCGAGACCTCCGCGACGACGATCGGATTAGCGGATGCATCGACGAAATGACGCGGCTTGCCCAAGAACGGGGCCGGGCGGGAGTGTCGTTCATCGGCCGCATTGCACCGTCCTTATTCGAGCATGGAAATGCGCCCATGGCCGAAATGGTGGAGCGAACGATCCATTCGAAACGGGGCTCGGGACGTTGGCTATGCCCCTACCGAGTCCAGCCCCTCACTCTTCAGCAGATCCCGGAAGCACACGGTCTTCTGAAGGCACATACGCATTCAATCACGGCGCTGGCGGAGGACCGCTTCCTGCTGGAATCCATCCGCAGGACCCTATCCGACTGAGCCTGACGGGCACGCGCCAACTCCTTCCGACCTACTATTGATCGTTGACTCACCCTGAGTGGTTGGATCAACCAACGGGGATCCATGTGAGGCTTGCCACGAGGATGAGGCCGAAGAGGATGTGGACGACGAACGACATGGCCATCTGTCCTTTGGGCATGCTCTGCCGCATCGCCCTCGTGACGCCCGCGAGGGGCATGACGACCATCCCGGCAATGAGGAACAACAGACCCCCGTACAGGAGGCCGTTCACCCAGAAGCCCCTATCGCCAAGCCCGAGTAGCGAATCGACGTGGAGGATCCCCGACCCGACCACGAAGAGAATGCCCACGACGGCGCTGTAGAAGAAGTGGGCCGCCGTTCCGCCCATCATGGACTCTTCCGGCTTCTTACCCGTGGCCCGGGCCACGAGCATAGCGTTGATCCCCGGTTTTCCCCTTGACATGGCCATCATGAGGATCGCCACCACGACGCCGCCGATGAGCCCGGCGACAATGCCTCCCAGGATTGTCATTGCCATTGTGTTCCACTTCCTGTACGTTCGAAGGACGTCCGTGCCCGAAAAGACGGCCCTCGAACCCTTCACGTGAATCTTGGGGGCCCGAAGTCGAATTCCCGGGGTCCTAGGACCGATAACGAGGCCTCCCAGACGAGACCGGAGAGGAAGGCCCAGTGATCGGGGGACACCTCCGACTCCCGAGGGGAATTCGACCTCTCCCCACCGACGGCCAAAGAGTCTCCATCCGGGAATTCCTGCCGATCATGAGGGCGTGCGATCCGGAGGGGTGGCAGACGAAAGCCGCCTCACTAGGGAGCGGGAGTTCGGTGTTGATGTAGGAAAACGTGGATCTCGTAGTTTCGTCATCCTCGGCAGGACAATCCCACTGAAGAGACAAGGTAGCAGCGTTGCGAAGACCGCTGAGCCGCGCATTAAGAGCGCACGGGTGGGACCGAACTACACGCAGCCTCCGAGGATCGAAAAGACAGGGAACTGACCGAGCCGCAGGATTCGGGCGAGCCGTGAAGACCTCTCGCCGTCAAAAGCATGATGCAGGGCTTCGCCATTAGGGTCGGCGTGGACCGAGGAAGGTTTCGTTCCGGGGGAGTTCCGTCGGTCCTCGGCGCCGCGGTCGTCGTCGGCCTGGCCCTGATCCTTCTTGCCGAAATCGATTATGACTCACTCCCGTTTGTGAGCCTCGGACCTCTCCTCGGCGCCTCCTTGGACCTCGTCCGAACGGGGCTCCTCACGGTCGTCGTGATCGGTATCGTCTGGATAGTCCTGCGAACCACGGGCCGTGTCTTCGAGCGGCTCGCGGCGGGGCGGGTCGGGAGCCAGGCCTACGCCCGGTCCATCTGGAAGGTCATCGCGTACATCGTGTGGGCCCTCGTCCTACTCGCCCTCAC
>CAYGBO010000051.1:7846-8189 GCA_964348145.1 uncultured Methanomassiliicoccales archaeon | reverse complement strand
GCTGGCTCGCGGGCGGCTGCCCGAGAAGCTCCTGGAGCTGCCCAAGAAGGGGTTCTCGCCGCCCATCGGCGAGTGGATCCGGGGGCCCCTGGGGGAACGGTACCGGGAGGAGGCTCCCCAGAGCGGGCTGACCCTTGCCGCCCTCAGCTTGGGGCTCTTGGGAGCGGTCCTCGCCTTCGTCCTCCAGAAGCCCCTCCTGAACATGGTCGGCTGGGCGTCCATCACCTGGGACCGGATCTTCCGGATCGGCGACCGGGTCGCGATCGGAGACGTCAGGGGCTATGTGACGGACATCCGGGTCATGCACACGGAGGTCCGCGAGTTCGGGGGATGGATGCACGGC
>CAYGBO010000051.1:6759-7750 GCA_964348145.1 uncultured Methanomassiliicoccales archaeon | reverse complement strand
TCGTCTGGGACGAGGTCGAGAGCCTCGTGACCTATGAGAGCGATCTGGACCTGGCGAAACAGTACATGCTCGAGTCCACCCGCGAAATCGTCGGCGAGATCATGGAAACGGGGTACCGACGATACCTTCAGCGGCTTGAGCTCCGGGACCTTGAAGGGCTCATGCTTCGAGAGCCGGAAATCCGGATGCAGTTCAGCGAGTCGGGGGTTCGCATCTTTGTGATCTACTTCGGCCCGGCAGAGCGCCGGCGGAAGATTCGGTCCGAGATCTACGAGAGGATCTGGCGAAAGTTCACCTCGGATCCGCGCGTCCAGATCGCCTATCCGCACATGGAGATCGTCCGGCACAGGACATGGGCCGCGGAGTCCACGGGAGAGCCCCCCCGGCCCGGCGGAGGGGAGGGGTCGTAGAGCGCGCCTACGTTTCCGGGAGCTCGCACGGTATGTGATGGAGGTTCAACCGCTCCAGGAAGAGGGCTCGGGGCTCTTCCCCGAGGGCCTCGGGGGGGTAGACCCCCATCGGGCCGACCTCCTCTTGGGCGATCATCTCGACAAGCAAGGCGGCGGAGACGCCCACCTTGTAGGAGATGTTTGTCGCGCCTGGCATCCACTCCTGCACCTGGTGGAGCGACGGTCCGGTGGAGAGGTAGAGGAGGACGGTGGGTTGGCTGTCCTTCCTGCCTTCGACGAGGACGACAAAGCATCCGTCGGCATCCCGCAGGACCCCCCGCCGGAGGAGCTTCACCACGTCCGCCGGAGTTGCCGTGGGCGGGCTGAGGGCCATGAGAAGGTCCCGGGGCACCACCCGGACTTTGCCGATCTTCACGGGATCCCGATTGAGGAGCCCCAGGTTCCACGCCTCCTTCATCTGGAACACGTGATGGCCGCCCATCTTCAGGTCAACATGGCGCAGGCCTTTCTTCAGGAACTTTCCCATGGTGATGGGCTCCTCGTGCATGTGCTGGACGACCCGCTGGGGTCCGAAGGGTTCC
>CAYGBO010000051.1:4795-6749 GCA_964348145.1 uncultured Methanomassiliicoccales archaeon | reverse complement strand
CGGACTCGTATGCCTCGCAGTGGGCAGAGACCGTCTTGTTGAGCCTGTGAGCCTCGTCGACGGCGGCCCTTAGCTCCTCCTCGCTGAAGGGTCTCACCCGGACGAGCCTTCCGTCGCGGAACACGGCGGGCGCCTCCTCCATGTCCTCCAGGGCTACCTGGGATGACCATAGGGATATGGGCCGCGTCCCCTCTTGGCGGGAGTACAGGCGGAGCCGGATTGACTCGACCGTGTCCAAGGCGTCGACGCCTTCCCGAGCGAAAACGTTCGTGATCCCTGGCGAGCCGCCGCACTGGAGGATCCCAAGGCGGCGCCTTCGGGCGAAAGCCTTCGACAGCGCGAGCTGAGCCTGGACCCGAGCATAGTCGCCGGCGAGATCCTGGTAGTGGACGCCCGCGGCCAGAGCGGAACGGGTGAGGGGCAGGTTGAAGGCAGGGAGAGCCGCGTTCACGACCATGTCCACGGACCGCAGGGTTCGGTTTACGTCCTTCCGCTTGTTCGCGTCGAGAGTTGCGGGCTCGACTCTGGGGGACCGGGCAAACCGGGCGGTGGCCCGAGCGCGTTCCGGAGACACATCCGCGGCGAGTACCCGGTCAATCGCATCGCTCCGCCCGAGGTGGTGTGCCATCGCGGCACCTTGGGCTCCGGAACCGAGGATCAACACGCGCACGGGTCCGCCTCCGAAGGGTAAGGGGAGGGGCTACTAAAGGCCTCGCGGGTTCCATCGGCCGAGCCGAACCGGGGCGCGGTTCGGGGAGACCTGACGTCCCCGTTGATGTCCTTCACTGTAACCCGCGGACGTGAACAGGGAGAGGATGCCCGCCTCCTCGACTTCCGAAGACAGCTCGCGAGGGACTTATATGCCACGGCCCGCTCTCGCAGCACGGTGGTCGAGGAGCGCGATGTGATCGTGATCGGGGCCGGGGTATCCGGCCTCGCCTGCGCGCAGCGTCTCGCGGAGGCTTCCGTCGATTTCATTGTCCTCGAGGCAGCGGAGCGGATTGGAGGCCGTGTCCTGACTGACTATTCCCTCGTCTCCGGCTCGGCACTCGAGCTGGGTGCCCTGATGGTTCACGGCCGAAAAGCCGTCACCCACGACTGGATTCGCGAGTTGAATCTGGAGGCACGACGACTGCCCGTGATCCAGCGGGCCCGTTTCGTGCGGGCCCGGCGCGTCGTCGGCTTCCCGGGCATCGCCCTGCCTTTCCACCCAGCGTTCGGCGTTCGGGCGGTATACCAGGGGATTCGCGGTATCCCGAAGGCCCTGGGGCGGTACGAGGGCCCCGACATGTCCCTCTCCGAGTTCCTGGACAGGATGCATGCCACGCCTGGAGCCCGGACTCTCGTGACATTGCTTCACGCTCACGCCCAGGCGGCGGAGGCGCACGAGATCGGCGTGCGAGGCCAAGCCTCCGAGGGGCGAGAGGCCTCCGAGGAGTTCGGTTATGCGAACTTCCAGATCCTTCAGGGATACACGGAGCTCGTGAGTCGCCGCGCGGCGGGTCTAGGGGACCGAATCCGACTAGGCACACGGGTGACGGCAATCCACTACGGGGCGGAGGGGGTGCGGGTCGAAGCGTTGACGGATCGAGGAGCCCGGCCTGTCTCCCTCCGGGCCCGGCGAGCTGTTGTCACACTCCCCCTGGGAATCCTCCAGGCGGGATCCGTGGAGTTCCATCCTCCCCTCCCAGATGGTAAACAGCGGGCGATACGCGCCATCGCCTTCGGCGACGCCATGGCGGTACACCTCAAGCTTCGAGGGAGCCAGCTCGTGG
The DNA here is from genome assembly GCA_964348145.1 of uncultured Methanomassiliicoccales archaeon. Lineage (GTDB taxonomy): Archaea > Thermoplasmatota > Thermoplasmata > RBG-16-68-12 > RBG-16-68-12 > RBG-16-68-12. The sequence goes on along the minus strand of CAYGBO010000051.1, from coordinate 4,974 downwards.
ACCGCTTCGGCGACTTCGCGTTGCTCTGGGGGGAGGGAGCTAGCACATTCCACCGACCCTTCGTCGGTCGACGCACGTTCGCCGACGTGCTCGCGGCGTTCACCATTGGGCGCGAGGCGCGGGAACGGTCATCCCTGGGACATCGAGAGCTCATAGCGTCCACCGTCGCGGAGCTCGAA
>CAYGBO010000051.1:0-4785 GCA_964348145.1 uncultured Methanomassiliicoccales archaeon | reverse complement strand
GATTCTGCCCCGGGGCGTCCGCATTGGAGAGGTGACGGGTATGGCGGTCCATCCGTGGCCCACGGATCCCCACGTTCGCGGGGGCTACTCCTTCCTCCCGCCGGAATCCAAGCTCGAGGACCGACTCGAGCTTGAGCGCCCCCTCGACGACATCGTCTTCTTTGCGGGAGAGGCCGCGCACGCGCGAGGGGGGTCGGCCTCCGTTCACGGAGCCATCGAGACGGGCTATCGCGCGGCCAGCGACGTCCTGCAATCCATGCGACCGACGCCGCCGGCCTAGGGACGCGGCATCCCGCCGTCCCCGAGGATGAGGGATGCATTGCGGCACGTCCGCGTCTCCGTCCGAGATCGTCGCGACGCAGTCTTCCACGGAATCCTGGAGGCCGTTCCCGACCATTTTGCACCGCCCTCTTCGGGTCCCTGAGCAATGACCAGGAGAGCTTCGTCCTGTCAATCGCGCTCCCGAGGAGACTGCGGAGGCCGGAGGACACACCTCAGAATTCCGATCACTTAGGGTGTTCCAGGTACCGGGTGCCTTCGAGTTGGATCGACTCCTTCCGGGCGCGGTCCGCCTCGGCCATGAGATCCAAGGTGTGTCGCAGGCTCCGGTAGCTCGACGTGATTCCCCAGAGCCCGACGAGAACCATGCCGACGGCCAGGGCGGATCCAATCGTGGATGCCGCGAGGTTCGACGTCAGGCTCCCTTGGATGGCGGCACCGATGCCGGGGACCGCGAGGAGGACGCCCACGGAAACGCCAGAGACCATGACGATCGCCCATAGGACCGTCATGGCGATCCGCATCCCGATCCGGACTTCCGAGGGAGAGGGCATGGAATTCGACTCCGTTTAGACCCTTGACTCTACATAAAGCATTGGTCATGAATTACCCCCGAGGGGGCTCGTGCGATGGAGCGGTTCCAAGGACCCGTGGCGACCGGAGGGGGCTCAGCGCATCAGCGCGCGATCCAGGGTTGTCTCGAGCCCCCAATCGTACAGGAGGTAGAACCGGTTTCGCCCGCTCGGCGTCCGGAGCACTCCAACGAGCCACGGGTCCGCCATGCCGACGGCCTGCCACACTTCGAGGCGCTCGAAGTGTTTCAGGGATCCGCGGGCTCGCTCTATGGCTTCCGCGGGCAAGGCCTTCGCCCGCTTGAGACGACGCCTCCTGAAGTTCCAGACGGACCATTCGGCCCACAGGGCGGATTTCTTCGGGATCTCACGGGTGAGCTCCGGCGCGAGGAACTCGAGATCTTCCTTGGACACCGAGGCGAAAGCTTTGTCCCTCGAGAGGACGGGAATCTCGGCGAACGGGGCAAGATCCTCCCTCGCCCAGAGTTCCTGGGTGATGTCCGCGCGCCGCGTCGCAATCTTCGAAGGCAGCTCCTCGAGGAGCGCGGCAGTGTGCTTCGCGTCCGCCCGAAAGGCCCGAGCCAAGGCGTGGTCGGACCGATAGACGATCATCTTGTCCCGAGCCTCGCGAAATTCATCCTGCCACCGCCGTACGAGGTTATCGTCGCTTTCAACTTCGTCGGACACAACGACCTGGGCGGCCCTTCCCGAGAGCCGCTCCGCGGACCTTGCGCTCACAGCGTTCCCTCCGGAGCCGTTCCAGGTTTAGCGGTATGCACCTCAAGCCGAGCCGTTCTGAGAGGAAGCCGATGCCCGTATCCCCCGGTTCCGGGACTCCGTGACACAGATAAACACAGGATATCCGAGACGAGGTTTTAAAACCATTGGGCTCAGGAGTCAAGGGCCGTGGGGCTCGATCCCACCGACGGGCGGACATGTCGAGTTCGAACGCGCCTGTGGGCACGATGCGGGACGTGCCCGAGATCCAGGTCGATTGCCACGCGACGCGCACGCCGAGTCGAGTCCAAGGCGAGAGGAACGCCTATCCTCCCGTGGTCACGAGCTTGGCTCGCTCCTGCCAGGACTTGTACAGATCCTCAATCTGGTATGGCGGCGCGTGGCAGGACATGTACCGAAGTCGCCCACGCCCGAGGTTTCGGATGCCATGGGAGCCACCGGCTGGAAAGTAGATTGCCGTGTCCGGCCCGAAGGTTTCCTTCTCCCGCTCCGTGGACACCTCGGCCTGTCCCTCGAGGATGTAGTACATCGACTCGACCGTCTCGTGTTCGTGAAGCGGGGTGCTTCCACCTGCTTGAATCTCGACGAGGGTGATGATGAACTTGCGGGCCCCGAGGCTGTCCGGTCCCACGAGTTGGTACGAACGGCTCTTGTTTCCCCGAAGCGCTTTAGCATCTTTGAGGCGCACGACTCGCATGCGGCCACCCGAATCGGCATTCGCCGCCGCCCATTTGGAGTTTCCGTCGAGGGATCGCGGACTTCCGATCCACCGCCCTCGCACCTATCTCACAACGCTTATATGGGCAACGGCTGGTTCGCGCCGCGATGGTGCGCGTCGAGGTTCTGGCCTACAAGCCGACGGAACTCATCGAGGAACGCGACGTAACCGTCGGACGATGTCGGGAACTCGTCGACAAGTATTCCGTCACCTGGGTGAACATCGTCGATCCGGACGGACGCACGCTCGAGGAGCTCGAGACGCTTTTCGGCTTCCACCCCCTCGCTCTTGAAGACTCTTTGAACCAGGACCTCGCCCCCAAGGTGGAGCTGTACGAGGACACGGCGTTCATCGTCGCGCGCACGATCGTATGGGCCGAGGAAATCGAGACCGACCAGCTGTCTGTCTTCGTTGCGAAGAAGTTCGTCGTTACGGTCCACGACAAGGTCTTCCCGCAGCTCGAGGACATCCGCATACGGCTACGCAAGCGGACGCCCCGGCTCATGAAGGCGGGATCAGACTTCCTCGCATACACGATCCTAGACGTCATCGTGGACTCCTACTTCCCGCACCTGGAACGCATGGAGAACATCGTGGACGATCTCGAGGAACGAGCCCTCACGGATCCGAGCCGGAACACCGCAAACACAATCCACGAGTTCCGACGGGATCTCCTCCTCTTGCGGAATGCTCTGAGACCTCAGAGGGATGCCTTTGCCCAGCTCTCCAGGGCGGACCTGCCCATGTTCCGCAAGGAGACCCGTAAGTACCTGCGTGACGTGTACGACCATATGATCCAGACCCTCGACACCTTGGACACACTACGCGAAGTGAGTTCAGGGCTCATGGAGGTCTACTTGACCGTTGTCAGCAACAATCTGAACCAGATTCTCAAGACCCTCACGATCATCGCGACGATCATGCTGCCCCTCACCCTGATCTCGGGGATTTACGGCATGAACGTCGACTATCCAGGCGTGGGCAGCCACCTTGGTTTCTGGAGCGCGATGGGCCTGATGGGTGGGATCGGCGCGCTCCTCGTATACTACTTCCGGCGCAGGAAGTGGCTGTGAATCAGAAGAGCCATGAGTCGACAAGCGGCCGCTCGACGCTCCTCTGTCCCTGGATATCCAAGACCTCGCCCACGTGGTAGACCTCGTGGATCATGGACATCAGTGGCCACTCCGCGACGTGACCCGTCGCCTGGGTGAACGTCCTTCTCGGATGGACTCCCGGTGCGCAAGCCCTAGGGAGTTCGAGCATGCGCGGGTGCTCTCCTTCGACGTCCCCCCAGCGCCCGCGTACGCACTCCACGTTCACCTCCGAGCGGTCCGGGCCCCTGGCCGTCTTCCGTCGACGGATGTGGTTCGCGTCGTAGTCTTCGACGTCGATTACGTGCCCAAGGGCCTCCGGAATAGAACCGAAGCTGAGGGTTCGGTCCTGAGACCATTCCTCCGGCGGCAGCCGGTTCTGGATGCCCTTGACGAGGGCGATCTCCGGCCTCCGAGCTAGTTGAGACAGGAAAGCCGCCCAAGACCTGCCGAGGGGTGGAAGCACCCGCCAGGGCCGCATGTCGAAAGACTTATCTAAGAGGACGATAGGTAGCCTGGGAGGAGGGCATCGATGGCACATCGTGAGAGATTGCTCGAGGAGAGTAGGCAGGGACTGCGGACGAGCAGTATCAAACTGGCCAGGCACATTGTCGTGGCAGCGGTTCTCTGGCTATTCGGACTGCTGGTTTTCGTCCCCCTGGCCGTGTCACTGCCACCACCGTTTGAGAACGCTCCGTTCACGTGGGCACAGATCATCCAGTGGATCGTCCTGATCTCGCTTATCATCGTCCTCATCCGGATGGTGTACGATCTGCGCGACACGGCCGACGGCTTGGCGGGAATCGCGGCCGTCAGTGTGAGCAAGGCGACGACCGAAGCTGAGCACGTTGAGAGCTACCAGAAGGGTTTCCGCGGCATCATTTACGTCCTGTACGCGGCGATCATCTACCTGCTGCTGATCCCCTTCCTGTCCCCTGTGTTCCCCCCGCTCGCGGGGATCGTCCTCATCATCCTCGTCCTGTGGGCTATCATAGTCCTGTTCCGGGTCGGAGGCGTGTTCTCCAAGGCCGTGGAGGACTGGTGGGGCCGGACGTTCGAGCGAGTCGGAAGCCGGCTTACGGCGCAGGAAGCGGGTGTACGCCTGAAGGCGGAGAAGGAGGAGGAGGAGGAAGCTCCCTCGGGCCGAAGGCGGCGCGGGGACTGAAAGCCGGGCGCCATCCAGGGCCTGCATCGTTCAGACTCTCCACAACCGTGGATCCCTGAGAGCTAGCCGCCTGCAAATTCGGATCCGAAGCATTACGACAATGGAGTGGATTAGACGCTCGACGATCCGCGGAGGTCCTCTACCTTGCCAAGACCTCCTTCAGGCTCTTTAGGAGGTGATCCATCTGCAGGTTCCCCTACAGATACCTTGCTACGACTTAGC
>CAYGBO010000050.1:12147-14449 GCA_964348145.1 uncultured Methanomassiliicoccales archaeon | reverse complement strand
GGATGGCGGAATCGAAAGGGGCGCGCTGGACGTGACTTCGTGGTACGATTCAGAACGACATCCTGAAGGAATACCAAGCCCAGAAGGAGTACATCTTCCCTCCCGAACCGTCCATGCGGCTCGTCGTAGACACCTTCGAGTTTGGCTCGGAGCATGTCCCCCAGTGGAACACGATATCGATCAGCGGATACCACATCCGGGAGGCCGGCGCGACGGCGGCCCAAGAACTCGCCTTCACCCTCGCGAACGGCTTCGAATATGTCCGGTGGGGGGTGGAGCGAGGCCTTCCGGTCGATGACTTCGCGCCCCGTCTCTCCTTCTTCTTCAACGCTCACAACGACCTCTTTGAGGAGGTCGCGAAGTACCGTGCGGCTCGGAGGATCTGGGCCCAGGAGATGCGAAACACCTTCGGCGCGAGGAACCCGCGGTCCTGGCTCCTACGGTTTCACACCCAGACCGCCGGGGTTAGCTTGACGGCCCAGCAGCCGGAGATCAACATGGTCCGCACGACGATTCAGGGCCTCGCCGCGGTCTTGGGTGGCACCCAGTCCCTTCACACGAACGCGTACGACGAGGCGTATCAGGTGCCGAACGAGAAGGCCGCGCGGATTGCCCTGCGAACCCAGCAGATCCTGGCCCACGAAAGCGGGGCCGCGAACACGGTGGATCCGCTGGGCGGTTCCTACTTCCTCGAGGCCCTCACGGACGAGCTCGAGGAGGAGGCCTATCGATATTTCGGCAAGATTCAGGACCTGGGCGGCGTGATCCCCGCGATCCGCAAAGGGTTCTTCCAGCAGGAGATCGCGAACTCCGCGTATCGGTACCAGCGGGAGATTGAGGATCGTCAGCGCATCATCGTCGGCGTGAACGACTTCGTCGTGGACGAACAACCCGAGGTTGAACCGCTCCGGGTGAGCGAGGCATCCTACCGGGCGCAGCTCGAGCGGCTCCGCCGCATCCGGAAGCGGAGGGACGCGAAGAAGCATGGGCAGGCCCTCGATCGGCTCCGCAGGTCGTGCGAAGGCCACGAGAACACGATGCCCTTCATTGTCGATGCCGTTCGGGCTCAGGCGACCCTCGGCGAGATCTGCGGCGTGATGCGAGAGGTGTTCGGCGTCTGGGAGGAGCCCCTGCTCTATTGAGGCGAACTCCATGGGGAAGAAGATTCGCGTGCTCATCGCGAAACCCGGATTAGACGGACACGATCGCGGGGCGAAGGTGATTGCTCGCGCCCTTCGGGACGCGGGGATGGAGGTCATCTACACGGGTCTCAGGCAGTCGCCGGAAGACATTGTCGAAGCCGCAATCCAGGAGGACGTCGATGCGATCGGCCTGTCATGCCTGAGCGGGGCCCACATGACGCTCTTCCCGGAGGTCGTGAAGCAGCTGAAGAAGCGGAACTCGGCCGACATCGTCGTGGCCGGAGGCGGGATCATCCCCGAGGAAGACATCCCGAAGCTCAAGAAATCAGGCATCAAGGAAGTCTTCGGGCCCGGGACGCCCCTGAACGAGATCGTCACTTTCTTCCGAAGAGCATCCAAAGGCGGGTGAGGCTGTGGCCCTGCGCCCGAAGGGGGCTCCCGGGAAGGGCCGATCCGACCGCGTCGGGCGCCTCGTGAACGATCTGGTCGCCGGCGACAAGCGCGCGGCCGCGAAGCTGATATCTCTCATCGAGGACGACGAACCCGAAGCATCGGAGGCCCTCGTGCACATCCATCCACGGACGGGCCGAGCGCATATCGTCGGCTTCACGGGGCCTCCGGGCGTGGGCAAGAGCTCCCTGATCGATCGCCTCGTCCGCGCCTTCCGGACACGCAATAGCAGAGTGGGCGTCGTCGCCGTCGATCCCACATCGCCCTACACAGGGGGCGCTGTCCTGGGGGATCGGATTCGCATGACAGAGACGGGGACGGATCCCGGAGTGTTCATTCGGTCCATGGCGACGCGTGGACACGCCGGCGGCCTCGCCCTCGCGACCTTCGATGCGGTTCGCGTCCTCGACGCGATGGGGATGGACCTCGTATTCGTGGAGACGGTGGGAGCGGGTCAGAGCGAGGTGGAGATCGCCACCCGTGCCCACACGACCGTGGTCGTCGAAATGCCCTTCACGGGCGACGCCGTGCAGACGATGAAAGCGGGCATCCTCGAAATCGGGGACGTCTACGTGGTCAACAAGGTGGACCTCGGGAACGAGGAAGGTCTCATCGCGAACCTGAGGTTCCAGATTGAACCGAGAGACGGATGGAAGCCGCCGATCCTCGCGACCTCCGCCCTCGAGGGTCGAGGGGTGAACGCGCTTGCG
>CAYGBO010000050.1:5899-12012 GCA_964348145.1 uncultured Methanomassiliicoccales archaeon | reverse complement strand
CCCTGGGCGCCACCTTCGACGAACTCGCTGCCAAGGTGGTAGACCGAACCATCGACCCAGAGTCCGCGGCCACAACTCTCTTCCAACGGGCGATTCGACGACCTGCCTCGACCCGGAGGACCAAAGGACGCCGCGGCCTGTGATTCAGCCTTCGGCGTGACCGCACATCGGAGTGGGCGGGAACACCCCAGGATTCTCATTATCGTCACATAGAACGGTTCCATGCCGCAACGCACTTCCTTTTATAGCGGCTCGACGCTATTTTCCCGCGGAGGAGGGGGAGAGACGAAAGGCTTCACCCGCAGGGATCGACTCGAAACGACTGAACTACCGAGAGATCCTGAGACGACCCAGACGCGGACCCGATGGACGCGCTTCCGGCTCCTCCGGTGGCTCTTTCGTCGAAGGGCCCGGGCGCGGGTCCTTGAACCTGAGCAGGAAGCGCCCAGCGTCGTCCTCGCCTGCGAACGATGCGGTTTCGACTACAAAGTCACAAAGATTGACTTCGGCCAAGGGCGGATCGGCGCGTTCTGGCTGTGCGGCTGTGGCAGCCGCTATATCCCGCCGGGCGGCGAGAACTCCTACAACCTTCTGAAACCCTGACTTCCCAGCGGCGTGCCCTCGAGCAAGCGGGCGGGAGGGGAGGACTCGGATGTCCGTCCTTCCGATCCCGATGTCTCAACCTTGAGTTCGGCAAACGGCCCATGCGCGGACCGTGAAGGCCGCATTGCCCTCCTGACCATACCAGTAGGACACAGCCCAGCCGTGGGAGCCTCTGGGATGGCCGGCAAACTCCTCCTCGAGGACAACGGGTTTCGAGAACAAGATCCGAAGGGACTCGACGTCACTGTAGTTGTGGCTCGAGACGTTGCCCGGAAAGACGAGTTCGTACCCGCCGCCCACGATGGAGTCTCGCGGATTGCAGATCGCCTGCACCGTAGTAGGAAGGGGGGTGACTTCTTCTCCCTGGGCGGACACCTGGTACACGCGCGCGGGCGCGCTCGCCAGAAAGATCCCTCCGGACAAGCCTCCAATGATTCCAGCTAAGACGGCGAAGAAGATGAGCCGAGTTTTCCATTTCATCGTCAAGCCCTCCTGCGTCAAGGTGTCGAATGTGCCGCGTGTCCTAGAGCCTTCCGATGCGACATGCCGCCTGCTCCGGAGACCAATAGCTCGACGGATCCGGCATCCTCTCTCCCGTGGGCAGGAAGGGAGGATCCGCCCCCCTGAGACGCCCCGAAAGGCATTTTGGGAAGAACTCCTTTATAATACGGGAACAGGTAGAGAGAAGGATTGGGCAACATGATGGGCAAGCAGTCTGGCAGAGCACGGCAAGCAGCGCGACGGCCGCGCCCGCCCGCGGAGGTCTGCCCGACGTGTGGAGAGGGGAAGCGAGGAGTCCTCTCAGACGGAGGCGGCGACGTTTGCATGGGTTGTCTGCAGTTCGTCGCACGATGCACGTGCCGTCCCGGCCGTACGCGGCCTGGTTCTCCCGCCCCTCGACGGAAATAGCCTTCGCGCGAGAACGCCGTCGATTGACAGAGCCACGGATTTCTCTCGTGACGCCATTCTCCTCAGCGGTGCGTGAGCGTCACCGGTCTTTCTTTCGACAGACGGCGATCCAGGGGCTACCGAAGCGCTTCCGCTCTTCCTCGGTCGCCCGTCTGCGATCCTTGAACCCTCCCTCGCTCCAATGGGTCAGCGGGTGCAGGATGGAATCGGGCTTCTGAGAATAGAGATCGAGCCGGTTCGAGAGGTAGGTATTCACGGTGTATCGCCTCTTCTCTCCAAAATCCCCGAACCGCTTGATGAGCCTCCCCCAGTCATCGGGGTGCAGTCTTCGGAAGACGTCGACGTAGTCGAGGATCGTGAACGATGTCTCCGGAATCGCTCGAACTGCGTCGCGAATTGTCTCCTCGCTCACGAGGGCGTTCGACACAGCCCCACCTCCCCATGCCAGATTCCGACGTCCGGCCGGAGAGTCCCCAGCCGTCGGATTCCGCCCTTCGGCCCCCGTCCGCTACTCATCCGCCCACCGCGCAGCAGCGGGGGCTCTCCCAGTAGTCCAGCCCGAGGCGGACGAGCATCTCGTCCGTCGACGTAATTCCGTAAATTGATCCGTCCATTGTCTCGTTCACCGTGAGGATTTGCTCGCGGTCGACGACGAGGACGCAACCGGAGCACACAATGGGGCGGATCTCCGCACGCCTCTCAAGGTCCTTCTCGAGTTCCATGTTCGGGAGGGCGAGCCTCATGCCGATCCCACGGGTCGCGGCCTTTACGAGTCCCTCCTCGAGTTTCCGCACGAACGGCTCATGGGATGCGATCAGGAGAATTTCTCGCCGTGCGGAAGCCACCATGTTCCGAGCCCGGGCGAGCACGTTCGACTCTCCCTTGACGATGTAGGCCAGGTCGGTCGTCGTCGACTTCGTTGCGGACTGGATTGGCTCGAGGAGGGAGCCCACGCGGGAGACCGCCGTTCGCTCGCGCTCGTACCTCGCCTCGAGAATCCGGCGCAGGCGAGTCTCGACCTGTCTGGGCGCAACCGCTCGATACATCTTTGGCTTCCCCACCTGCACCTCGACGAGGCCCTTCTCGACGAGTTCGCTGAGGGCGTAGTAGATCTTCGAGTCCGGGATCCCTGTCCTGACCACGAGGTCCCCCGCCGTGGCTTCCCCCGCCCGAGCGAGGGCGCAGAAAGCCTCCGTGGCGTACCCGGTCAAGCCGAGTTCCCGCATCGTCGCTCCGATTTGGTCCAAGGACGTCCGGGTCGCCTCCTGGAGAAGGGCGTTTGCGCGGACCGTCACTTCTGTCATCTGCGGAGGGATGGGAGGGGAAGGTATTTAAAGTTGGCTACTACAAGTGGGTGGTAGATAACATGAACCCGAACATCGAGGAACGGAGGATGCAGGTGAAGGAGGCCTACGGGAGGGCTGCCAAGGCCGGATCTTGCTGCGAACCTTCCGGGTCCGGGGGTCTCTACGCACCCGAAGAAGTGGACAAGGTCCCTGCAGGGGCTCGGTTGAGCCTCGGGAGCGGGGCGCCCGTGCGCGAGGCGGACCTGCAGCCCGGCGAAACGGTCGTGGACTTGGGCAGCGGTGCCGGGATGGACGTGTTCCTGGCCGCGGATCGGGTCGGGTCCCGAGGCTGGGTCATCGGGATCGACATGACGCCCGAGATGCTTCGAAGGGCTCGAGCCGCGGCCGTGAAAGCAGGAATCCGGAACGTCGAGTTCCGGGAGGGGTTGATCGAAGAGATCCCCCTGCGTGCCGACACCGCGGATGTCGTCCTGAGCAACTGCGTGATTAACCTGAGCCCGGACAAGGCGGCGGTCTTCCGGGAGGCGTTTCGCATCCTGAGGCCAGGCGGAAGACTCGTGATTTCGGACATCGTCCAGGAGCGACCTATCGTGGGTCTCAAGGACGACTGTGGCTGCGTGAGCACGGCGATGCTCCGGAAGGAGTACTTGGCCACGATCCGGAATGCGGGCTTCCGCAATCTCGAGATTCTGGGGGATCAGGGCTGCTTCGTGATCCGAGGGGAAGCGCTCGCATCCGCGATTACACTAAGAGCATGGAAGCCAGGAAAGGTGGTGAAAGGATGATGGGGCAGATCATCACGTCGGGCTTGGCCCGGGCGCTGGCACGGGAAGCGGTCCTTCCAGGATCCGTCTCCCCCTCCGCCAGGGAGTGGTGCCGCCACGAGTGCCGTATCGAGCGTACCCGGCCCTCGTCCCACGCGTAGGCAGCATGAAGGGATCCACCGGGCTCTCGATCCCGCCCAGCGAGGGAAGGGCCCGACCCGGCAGGGCTCAACTCGCCCGTCGTCCTCGATCGAACGCCTTGAAGGCCCATGAGGCGCAATCCCCACATCCGCTCGGTCCGGTAGGAAGCTCAGCTGGCCGAATTGCGGCTGAATCGCGACACGCCCGACCAGCGGCAAGGAGCGATGGGTTCCCGGCACCCATGCAGGGAAAGGTTAAATCGCAGAAACCTGTCGCCGCTGTTGCCGACGATTCACAGGTGCTTTCATGGCAACGGCTCGAATCCGATTTCTCGACAAGCAGGAAGAGGATCTCGTTCACCAGAGCAGCCTCAAGACCTTGAGGGAAATGGGCGTCCTCATCCGGAGCCAGACGGTCCTCAAGATCCTCCAAGAATTCGGAGCGGACGTCGACATGAAAGCGAGAATCGCGAAGATTCCCGAACGCGTGGTGCAGGAGGCGCTCCGGAAGGCGCCGAGGCGATTCAAACTCTGCGCCCGCGACCCCAAGCATGACTTTGAGGTCCCCGTGGATGGAGTTCCGCGGATCTCCACGGACGGGCTCTCCGTCTACATGACGGATCTCGAGACGGGGAAAAAGCGGGAGACGACCCGCGACGATCTCGCGGCCTTCTCGCGCCTCGCCGATGCCCTGGATCCCGTGAGTTTCATCTGGCCGCAAGTGACCGCGAGCGACGTTCCGGAGGTTTCCCACACCCTCCACGAACTCTGGATTTCGATGCAACATTGCAGCAAGCACGTCCAAGGAGACGCCGTAGGAGCGGCCGATGCTCGGGCCCAAGTGACGATCGCGTCCCTCGTCGCGGGGGGCGAGGACGCCCTCCGGAAGCGTCCGATCATCTCGGTCACGCTCTGCCCCATCGCCCCTCTTTCCTTCGAGAAGGGATCCTCGGAGGCGCAGGTGGAATTCGCGAAGGCGGGGATCCCCGTCTCATCGATGTCCATGTCCCTCGGTGGAATGTCAAGCCCCGTGACCCTCGCGGGCACGATCGTGAATGCGAACACGGAGAACCTTGCGAGTCTGGTGATCACCCAATCGGCGGCGCCCGGGGCGCCGCACATCTACAGCTCCGAATCGGCGCCCATCGATATGACCCACGGGACGATTAACTACCTCGCCATAGAGAACCCGCTCATCGCCTCGGGGCTCACCCAGATGGCGAGGCGGTACGGCCTTCCTTGCATGATCGGACAGTGGGGAGTCAACGGCCGGGAGCCCGGTATGCCCATTTCCTTCAGCGAGTTGTACGCGATGGTGGCGACGACCCTCTCGGGGGCGGACATGTGTTCAGGGATGGGCGGTCTCGAGGACGCGAAGGGCGGGTCCCTCGAGCAGATGGTGATCGATGCGGCGCTGTGGGAGCATTGCAGGCCTCTCAGGAGAAACCACGCTGTCGACGAGGAAGCGATTGCCCTCGACGTGGTCAAGAGCGTCGGCCACGGAAACACGTTTCTCAATCACCCCCACACGGTGAAGAACTTCCGGACGCAGCTCTTCTTCCGCGACGAGAGGAAGATGAGGTGGGAATCCACGCGCTCCACGGCCATGGTTCCGGAGGCGAGGGAGGTCGCGAAGCGTCTCCTGAACGAACATGAGGTATCGCAGGTCGATCGAGACATCCTCAAGCGCGGGGACGAGTTTATCGCGGATTTCGAAAGGAAGTTCACCGGATCCTGAATCAGACGGCGGGTTCCTGCACAGCGCCCAGCTGCTGTTGCGCCAGGAGTTCTCCGAGGAGCCGGAACACCTCCTCGACCTTCTCGCCCGTCCTCGCCGAGGTCCGGAAGAATTCGCAATTGAAAGTGTTCGCCATCCGCGCGATATCGTTCTCCTCGCATCGGAGTTCATCGACGAGATCCGCCTTGTTCATTGCCATCACGATGGGCAGGAGGCCCACCGTGTCCCTCACCCTCGAGACCCACTCGCCGAGTTCCTCAAGGGTCTCGGGTCGGGTCAAGTCCGCGACCGCGAGGATGCCGTTTGCCCCCTGGAAGTATGCATCGCCCAAGAGTTGAAGGAACCCCTTGTGACCGATTACATCCCAAATCATCATGTCCACACGGAGCGGGGGACCTCCTCTCGGGTCGGGAATCTGGACCTCCTTCTTGGAGACCTTTGCGCCGACCGTCATGATGTAGCGGTCGTCAAACTGATTCAGCACGTACCGTCGGATTAGAGAGGTCTTGCCGACCCCCTTCTCGCCGACGAGGCAGATCTTGACCCGGAGTCGCTTCGGTTCCGCCACGGAAGGACACCCGCAAATGCACATCTTTGTGCATCGAAGTCGGCTTAATGATTCGCAGCCCATTCTCCGTCGCGACAAGAATCA
>CAYGBO010000050.1:4592-5889 GCA_964348145.1 uncultured Methanomassiliicoccales archaeon | reverse complement strand
AGGCGAGGGAAACCCCAGAATCATCCTCGCTTTTCTCCTCCTCGCGTTTTCACCTTGGAGTGTCCGGCAAGAACGGACGCGCCGGGATTTGAACCCGGGATAACCGGCTTAGGAGGCCGGTGCCCTATCCAGGCTAGGCCACGCGTCCGGTCGCATCGATAGGGGTGCGCTCCGATTAAATATTCCGAAGGATCGCCCTTTGCGTGTCACTAGCATGCGCCGAAGGTGGCAGGAATGAGCGGAGAATCCGGCCATTCATCGGAGCGCTGCAATCCGTTGCGGGCAGCACCGAAACTCGAGACCGGTGGCCGCCTAAAGCTCCTCCGGCGCCTTCTCCCGGGGCCTCGGCTCCGCCTTCGGGGGGGCTTCCTTGGGCTCCGCCCTGGGTCGCCTCGCCTTCTTGGCGGGTTTCTTGGGCGTCGCCTCCTCGCCGTCCTTCACGGCCCTCTCCTCGGCAGCCGGCTTCGCCTCCGGCTTTGCCTCCGCTCGCTTCTCGTATTCCTCCACGAAGCGGACGAGACGAAGGTCCGTGAACTCCCGCAGGTCGGCTACCGCGCGGAACTTGGACACGAACCATTTTTCGTCCGTCTTCGAGACGTCGGGGAGTCGGATGTCCGCCGCATCTCCTTTGATGTCGATTTTGAACTGCTCCGCGAGCCCATAGTCCATGTCGAGGATCGCGCGCACTCGTTCCTCGGGCGTCGAGGCCTTGCGGAGTGCCTTGAAGGTGTATAGGAGGGTCTTCCCGGCGAGCGGATTGTTGAAGTCGACCCGCACGCGACCCGCGGCCACGGCTGTGATCGTGCCTCGTCGGCCCCCGACGGAGACCTCGAGCCCCATCTCGGGACTGATCTCCTGCCGGAGAAACTCCCGCTCCGTCTTCAGCTCGACGAGCCGGGGGTCCCGGGCCCCCGCGCCCTTCTCCGGAGGGAGGGTAACCTACTTCGTCTCGCCGAGCTTCGCTGCGAGGAGGGCTTCGTCGAGGCCGGGAAAGAGGCGCCCGTGGCCGATGACGACGGGTACCTCCGAGTAGACCTTCTTCTCGTCGAACTTGCCTTCCTGCTTCGCGACCTCGCCGTGGGTCGTGTCGAAGAGGGTCTGCGTGCCGTTCGGGTTCACCGTCCAGCCGTCGTACTCGAGCCAGACGATGTCGCCCTTCTGTAGCGTCTCGGAGACCACGGACTCACCGGGGGAAGGGGACGGAAGGGGTACCCTCCTTTATAGGTTGCGGGCTTTCTCCCTCTCGGTGGAGGGCGCGATCACTTTGCCATGCCGATCTCGACGGAGATCCGCTTGT
>CAYGBO010000050.1:3943-4582 GCA_964348145.1 uncultured Methanomassiliicoccales archaeon | reverse complement strand
AGGATCGCCGCGATGTAGATGGTCGCGGCGGCAACGCCGCTGGGGGCGACCCCGGAGGCGAGTTCATCGCGCTCCACCTTGTCGAGGATCTCCTTTGCCTTGCGCTGGACCTCCATGTCCAGATTGAGGCGGTTGCAGAAGCGCGCGATGTAGTCCCGCGGGCTCTGCGGGAGAAGCTTCAGGCTCAGCTCCCGAACAAGGGTCCGGTACGTCCGGCCGATCGATTTGCGATCCACGTTCGACTTCGAGGCAATCTCGTCGAGGGTGCGCGGGACGCCGCACTGTCGGCACGACGCGTACAACGTCGCGGCGACGACCTCGTCGATGGATCGACCCCTAACGAGGTTCTTCAGGGACGCCCGGCGGTACAGCACGGCGGCCGATTCCCGGACGTGCTTCGGCAGCCCCATCTTGGAGGCCATCGTGTTGATTTCCGCGAGCCCCTGGGCGAGGCTCCTCTCGCCGCTCTTCGACGTCCGGATACGGTGCTGCCACTTCCGTAGTCGGTAGATCTGCGCCCGGGACTTGTGAGGGATCTGGCGGCCGTAAGCGTCCTTGTTCCGCCAGCCGATGGACGTGGACAGACCCTTGTCGTGGGCCATGATCGTGCTCGGCGGACCGGCCCGCTCCCTCGATTCC
>CAYGBO010000050.1:2440-3882 GCA_964348145.1 uncultured Methanomassiliicoccales archaeon | reverse complement strand
GCCCTGGCACTCCGGGCAACTCGTCACAATTTCAATCTCTCGCAAACTATCGCTGCCTCCCCCAGGAAGAACAACCCCGAGACGTTTAGAAATCAGGATATATATAAATTCTCCTCAAGGCGGACTTGCGTGGTTTGACAAAAATGACTGTTTCATTTTTGAAAACCTACGTGTCGGCGTTGAAAATTTCAACGCTCAGCCAAGTCTCGAGGGGATTCCGCTTCCTCGGGATCTTGCCCGCCTACAGGTTCACCTCGAGGAACTCCCCGTTCCGGAGCATGCGCCAGCGGCCCGGGAGGTCTCGGAGGACCTCGGAGCAGACGATCTGCATGTCCTCCGTCTCCGTCGCGTGGAGGGTATAGTAGGGGACGCACGTCCGGGCGTCCCGATGGGCGAAGAGGCGGTTCCCGTCGAGCATGAGGAAGGTGTAGGACTCGACCTTGCGGCCCCACTCCGCATCGAGTCCCTTCTTCGCCGTCGCGATCGCCTGCTTGAACTCAGGCAGGGGCCGGGCCTCCGGGCCCAGGGCCTCGAGGAACCGGTCGAAGACCAGTTGTGAGTCGATCTTCCCGTCCCGGAGGCCGAAGCCCTCGATTTCCCCGTTGTGGCCGAAGAAAACGACCCTTCCGTCGAGTTCGCGCCGGAACGGGTGGGCGTATTGCTCCTGGATGCTGTCTCGGATGGACGCCCGGCGGACGTGAGCGAGGATCAGGTAGGGCGGGTTGCAGGCACGCGGCAGGCGCCGGGCCGCCCCCTCATACTTCGGATCCGTCGTCGCCTTTCCAGCCCCCCGAGCATAGAACTCGCCGTCTTGGGCGAGGCACGCGATGCCCCATCCGTCCGGATGACCCGGCTTCGGGTTCGGCTGGGGGCACCCGAAGTCCCGGAACGACTTGCCTGTCTCCGAGAGGCCCCGGAAGGAAAGGAGCAATTCCGGCGGGACTGGCCTGCGGCTCGCGATCGCCAGCATGCGACACATGTCAGCCCAGCTTGTAGCCGATCGTGCGGAGGAAGGCCCGCCGCTCGGCTCGTTCCCGTTCGCCCTCGACCCCCTTCGAAGCCTCCCCGTCCACGACGCCGAGGACGCCGCGGCCCCGAGGCCCCTTGGCGACGACCACGTCGATGGGGTTCGCCGTGGCGGCGAAGAGGTGCACGACTTCGGGCACCTCCCGGAGGGCCCGCAGGACGTTGATCGGGTAGGCGTCCCGGAGGAAGATGACGAAGAAGTGACCCGCGCCGACCGCGAGGGCGTTCTTCGCCGCGAGGGCCTTGAGTCCGTCGTCCGTCCCTTCGACGCGGACGAGGCAGGGTCCTGAGGCCTCGCAGAACGCGACGCCGAACCGGATCCCCGGGACAGCGTTCACGAGGGCTTCGTACATGTCCCAGGTCATCGCGTTGCGTGCCTCCGGCGACGTTGCCCTCAATCGCCGGGGCGCGTCTGC
>CAYGBO010000050.1:0-2430 GCA_964348145.1 uncultured Methanomassiliicoccales archaeon | reverse complement strand
AGGGCTTCGTACATGTCCTCCGCGGTCTTGATGAAATGGGTCTGGCCTAGGATCACGTTAAGCCCGTCCGGGTTCTCGATCGGGACGAGATCTGTCTCCAAAGGCATCGTCGATGTATCCACCCTCCTCGATAAAAGTGTTGTTGCAGCCGCATCGAAAGGGTACGTTACATGCATGCGGAATGAAGACGCCCCGCGGCGCGGCTATGGGTTCGTGGCGCGGCTCGGAGGCCTGTGGTCGACCCTCGGAGACGTAGAGGACCCCGAAGAGCGGCAGGATCTCGTCCTCCTCGCCGTGACGATTCAGATTCGGTACGCAGGTCGGGCGGCGCGGGAGCGGTCCCTCGTTGAATTCATGGCGGTCCGCTACGCGTGGTCGTCCTCGCGCACCCGGCGTCGGCTCGAGCGGCTCGTGGATCTCGGCGTGCTGCGATGCTCCCGGGACCTGGCGGACCGGTGGACGAAGGTCTTCGAGGTTCGCGATCGGCCCGCGGTGCCTCCGCCCTTCGCGGTGCACATGGGTGCCTGACGGTGACTACCCCCCGGGA
Organism: uncultured Methanomassiliicoccales archaeon; assembly: GCA_964348145.1. Classification (GTDB taxonomy): domain Archaea; phylum Thermoplasmatota; class Thermoplasmata; order RBG-16-68-12; family RBG-16-68-12; genus RBG-16-68-12. The sequence goes on along the minus strand of CAYGBO010000050.1, from coordinate 1,883 downwards.
CCCGTTGTCGCCTCCCGGAGGCGTTCCGGGAAGTCGGCGGCGCGAACCGGGCGGTAGGAGAGGAGGAAGAAGTCGGAGGCAATGAGGGGGAAGATCTCGGGGGGCACCCTGCGCAGGGACCGGTGGCGGACCGCAAGGACCTCTCCGTCCGTGTGGAGTTCGAAGGGAAACCCTTCCCGATGGCTCACGTCGATGAGGTGGCGCAGGGCGCCGGTCGGCGCGAGGAGCTCACGGTGCAAGGGCGAGGGAACGGGACGTGCGAAGACGTACGCGACGGCCTCGGGTGGCTCGACGGGGGTCGGCAGGAGGCCCTCCCGCAGCACGAAGCCCACGGAGAGACCTGCGACCGACGTCTCACGGGTTCGGGAGAAACGGTAGCCGACGAATTGGTCGGACGAAACCCGCCTCCGGCGAAAGCCCTCCATGGGCCATTCCAGGGGCCGACGAATCCTTCGAAAGGTCGCTTCCATCTCCGGCCGGCGGTCGTCCAAGGGGGATCGAGCACTCCTTTCGAAGGCATAAGGACTCTCTTCCGCAGAACACGTCCTTATCTAGGGGCGGCCCCGTGTCCGAACGATGCGCCGGGTGTGGGCGATCGCCTCCGTCCTCTCGGGTGTGGGCTTCCTCGCCTACGCGGGGGTCGCCTTTGCCGTCGACCTCGGCGGGCCGGATGCGGCGGAGGCCCTCGGCGCGCCCGCGCTCCTCCTCGGGGCCTTCCTCCTCATCGAGGGATCCCTGAGCCTGCGGCGGCATTCGAAGCTCCGGCCCGCGGCTCCCCGAGAGAACCCCTAAATACGCGCGGGAGTTCCGTCGTTCGACGTGATTCGGGTGATGGGATGACGGATTTCTTCGATACCTGCCGCGGTCACGCCGTCGGGGCGTGGGACAAGGCCTTTGCCGGTCCCGAGGCCCCGGAGCATCCGCCGCGCGACAGGACGTTCCAACTGCACCATCTTCGGCTCGACCTGGCCGTGGACGACCGAAGGAGGACCGTGTCGGGAACCGCGGTTCCGCGACTCTCGCCGATTAACGACGGCCTGCGGGAGGTCGTGCTCGACGCCGCGGACCTGAACATCCGCAGGGTCGTCGACGAGGGCGGGCGAGCGCTCCCGTGGGAGGTTCACGGGGAGTCCCTCACGATCCGCCTTCCGCGCGCCCGGAAGGCGGGACAGGAATTCGAGCTTCGCATCCGCGATCCTATCGAGGCCGGGAACGTCTGCGGGCGTATCCGAAGCGGCCTCGCGTGGTATGGAGCCAGGGCGAGGAGATGGACAACCGGGGTTGGTTCCCCTCCTACGACTACCCGAACCTCAAGTTCACCTCGGAGGTCCGCGTGACCGTGGACGAGAGATACGTCGCCCTGAGCAACGGTCGGCTCGTGGGCCGCTCCCACGACGCGAGGCGCAAGAAACGCACCTACCACTGGCTCCAGGACAAACCCCACGCCAACTACCTGATCTCCCTCGTCGTCGGCGAGTTCGATTCCAAGGAGTGGAAGGCGGACGGCGTGCCCGTCCAAGCCTACGTTCCCAAGGGCAAGGGCGGGTTCATCGACCGCTGCTTTCGCAGGGTCCCGGACATGGTCCGGTTCTACGGGGAGGTCACGGGCCTCCCCTATCCCTGGGACAAGTACGCCCAGGTCTGTGTGCCCGAGTTCATCGTCGGCGGGATGGAGAACACGAGCCTCACGATCCTGTACGAGTACTGTTTGACGGACGAGCGGGCCTACGAGGACTACCACCCCGACCATCTGCTCGCCCACGAACTGGCCCACCAGTGGTTCGGGGACTGGCTCACGACGAAGTCCTGGGGCCACCTTTGGCTCAACGAGTCCTTCGCGACCTATTTCGACGTTCTCTGGTGGGAGCACGCGCGCGGGAAGG
>CAYGBO010000049.1:9746-14473 GCA_964348145.1 uncultured Methanomassiliicoccales archaeon | reverse complement strand
AAGATTCGGCGCCCGAAAAGCGTGCCGCGCCGCATGTTCCGCTGAGGTGGTTGCCTGTCCTGGGAAGACGAGGAGGAGGAGCGTGGATGGACCCGACGCGAGTGGGTCCGGATGGGCATGGTCACTGGCGTTCTCGGTACCCTCGGCACCCTGGGTGCCTCGACATGGGGCCAGCTCTTGCCCCCACCCAGGAAGTTTGAGGGAGAGATTCGAGAGACGTTCTCGTACACAAAGTTCCCAACTCCCCAATGGTGGAATCCACTGCAAGGCCGGCCAGTCAGAGTCAGGGACTTCGATGTGTGGCAGGGTGCGACGGCTGTCTGGCGAGGCCTGTTCTCGGATGGAAACTACGTGCCAGGGACGGGATTCCCCGTGCTCGTCATTCGGATCGAACGGGATCTCGATGCGTCCAGCGAGCCCTCGCCGAGCGATTACCCCGCGCCCCTCCCCGAGGGATTCGGACTGTACTACGACGAGGAACCTTCGGACGAGAACGATCAGGAGGGCGTACGGATCGTGGCCCTGTTCGATCGATGCGTGCACCTCTGCTGCTATCCGGGCTGGCATGTTGTCGAAGACCCTCCACCGTCACGCGCCTACCGACTGTATACCGACGAGGAACCGCCGACTTACCGGAAGTACGGACAGGATCCCGTTTACTGTGTCTGCCACGGATCCCAGTTTGAGCCCATGTCCCTCGTGGTGAACACGAACGAGAAGAATGGTGCCCGATACATCGGGGCGAAGCGCGTTCACGGTCCCGCTCACCGGGCGTTGCCGTTGGTACCCGTCAGATCCCAAAACGGTGAACTTGTCGGCGGGATGGCTGATCCCCGCTGGTACGTGTACTGCGCCTAGGGAGGTCTATGCCGGCTGGATCGATTCGACGACGCGGGCGCCGCGCGGTATTCGGCTGGCTCAAGAGCCGGTTTCCCGCCACCCCGTGGGCGGATCTCACACGCAAGGCGATCCAGACAGATCAACGGCAGATGCCGCGAAGTCATGCGGAGAAATACGAGCTCAAGACAATCTGGTATTGGTATCCGCTGTATTGCCTCGGCGGGATCAGCTTCGTGGCCTTCATCATCCTGACGATCACGGGAGTCATCCTTGGATTCTTCTACGTTCCCGACGGGAGCCTGCAGCTGACGACCGAGGGTGAAATCACGAATCCCGCGTGGTTGTCCATGCTTCGCCTCATGAACGATGTCCCGTTCGGGTTCATCGTACGGGGCATGCACCACTGGGCCGCCCATATCATGATCGCGGCCGTGTTTCTTCACATGTGCCGCGTGTACTTCACCGGGGCCTACAAAAAGCCCCGTGAGCTCAACTGGCTTCTCGGCGTTGTGCTCCTCTTGATCACGATCCTGTTCGGGTATTCGGGGTATCTGCTTCCTGCGAACAACCTGAGCGAAGGCGCAGCGAACATCGGGATCAACATGGCTCGCGCCACGCCGATCATTGGAGACCATATCGCCACACTTTTGTGGGGAGATATAAGTACCCTTTCCGGGGTGTACATCCTCCGTATGTATTGGCTGCATGTGTTCATCCTGCCCCTCATCGGAGTGGGCCTCATGGTCCTCCACATGGCCCTCGTCTGGATCCAGGGCGTGGCTGAGCCGCACTGAGGCATCCTATGGAAATCGAACGAGTCAAGGGGAGAATTCTGGAGGGGAAGCCGGGCTTCATCCGCCAGTACGGTCCGGAACGGGGTGACCACCAGCCAGGTATCCCGTTCTGGCCCCAGGAGGGGACGCGGGATCTCGTCCTGATCTTCCTCCTCGTCGCCATCATGTTCTTCCTGTCCGCCTACCTTACGCCGTTCCTGGGGCCGTCCCGGAGCCCCCAAATCTCGGAACTCATCGTGCCCGACTGGTACCTCCTCTTCTCCTGGGGTCTCCTCAAGATCGCGGACATATTCCCCCAGTTCATCCTAGCGGAGGGCACCGTGCTCGAGACCCGGTTCGACGCCGCCTTCTGGGGCGACATCCTGAGTGGCATTCCGATCATCGCGCTCATCCTGCTGCCGTTCCTGGACCGGGGCCGAGCCGCGCGTCCAGCAAAGGCGCCCGTGCGTGCCGCCGTTGGGGTCGCGGGAATCGTTTCGATCTTCACCGCCTCCATGTATTCGATCCGTGAGGTCATCTCCGCGCGGTGGCTGACGCCGAACCAGGCAGCCCTCATCCCCGACGACACGCAGAAGCTTTTCTTCATCGTGCCCCCTGTGCTCATCGGCATCGCGACGTACGTCGGCCTTCGTCGCCTCGGCTATCAGCCGATGCGTCGATGGCTCGCGGTGCCTGTCGTGGCCGCCTTCTTGATCGTGGCCATCCAATCGGTCGCAATTCTGTTCGTCCCGGGATGGCTTGGGGCGGAGGCTCAACCCCACTGGCTCTTGGTGGCTCTCTTCCTGTTCCTCCTCGCGGGGGTGAGCGGGGTCGTCACCCTTGCCGTCCTCGCCCTTCCCGAGACGCGGGCGCGGAAAGCGGTCCTGACGTCAGGAGCCTTCGGCCTCGCGGGTTTCTTCGCCCTCTTCCTATACCTTGACCGCTCGAACCCCGTCGGGCTCATCTGGGTCCTCGCGGTCCTGTATCCGAATATGAACACCCTCATCTTGCTTCCATCCTTCATCGTACTCACGGCCTGGTTCGGCCTTCGGCGGCCTTACAGCAGCTACGAGTTCCTCCTCAACGAGTGCTATCAGTGTGGGAAGTGTCACACGGTGTGTCCGGTCACGAAGGTCGAGGACGACGCCCTCGGAGGGCTCAACCTCGTGTACAACACGTTCAAGAAGCAGCACGACGGGGTGCCCCTGTGGACCTGTCTCGCGTGCGACGCTTGCAGCGCCGTGTGCCCGCTGGACATACAGTACAGCGACTACATCCTGGAAGAAAGGGCGAAGAGCCGCGGGCGCGTCGCGGCGGACGGAGGTCAGATCTCGTGATGGACACCGAGTATGGGCCCGGGCGGACGATCCCCCACCCGGTCCTGTTCCGCCTCCTCGACAGCGAAGCCGATGAGGCCACGATCCCCGAGATCAAAGTGGAGCACAAGTCGGAATATGCGTACTACCCGGGCTGCATCGACTACTACGACCAGGAAATGCAGTTCTCCCACATGAACTACGGGGATACGAACCACGGGATCATCTTCGACTCATCCATCAAACTGCTTCGTGCCGTGGGCATTGAGCCGATGATCCTCGATCGCTCCTTCATGAAGTGTTGCGGACACGATCAGCTTTGGCAAGGCAAGGTCGATGTCTTCCGGACCATGCGGGACTACAACACGAAGATCATCCAGATGCTTGGTGTGAAGACGCTCGTCACGTCATGCGCGGAGGGCTACCGGACCTTCCGCCTCGACTACCGGCTGCCAGGGGTTCGCGTTGTCCATATCACGCAGATCCTCTACGAGCGTGGCCTCCGGATACCACCCCAAGGAGACGGGAAGAAAGTGCGCGTTGCCTATCAGGATCCGTGCCGATCTTGCCGTCAGATGCCCGTGGGGCCCGTCTATGAGGAGCCGCGAGAACTCATCAAGCGTGTCGATACGGCGGAGCTCGTCGAACTCAAGACGTTCCGAGCTGACGCCCAGTGCTGCGGCGTGGCCCAGATGATGTACTGCAACGACAAGACGAAGGGCCTGACCGCGAAGCGCATGGAGGAGGCTACGGAGGTCGACGCGGATTACCTACTCACGGCGTGCCCGAAATGCCTGACCCATTTCGGATGTCTCCACCACGAGAACAAGTGGAAGCCTGGGGAGGAGCGCTTCCGGTATCGGGTGATGGACATCACCCAGTTCCTTGCGGAACGGCTGCCCGGCGATTACCCGTCGGGAGGGAATGTGGATCTGAAGCGGACGCAGCCGCCCATGCCGGGTCGACGGGGATGATGAAGATGGCCGTGACGACATCTGTTTCCGAACCTCCCGTGGCGCCGGATCCTCGGGCAGAGTACTATCAGGAGGTTCGTCAGATGAACCTCCGACTCGCGCGAGACCGCTACAAGCAGTTCTACAAGTCTCGCACCCAGGAATTCATCCGGGGACGCGGGACCGTCGCAGAGGTCATGGATGAAGTCTGCATGGGCTGCACCCACTGCTTCGACAACTGCGCGTTCGAGGCGATCGACATGGCGGACCGCAGATTCGTGTTGCCGGAGCACACGTATACGTCGAGGAAGGCCGTCATTGTCTACGACAATTGTGTGGGCTGCGAGAAGTGCGCGATCGTCTGCCCGGTCGATGCAATCACAATGATACCCAAGCACGGGTTCGAGATTCGGGAGGGGAAGATGGTCCAGGTGACTCCTCCAGTGCCGCCAAAGCCGGCCGCGCCCAAGATTACTCCTGCTTCGCCCAGGGCCACCGAAGCTTCATCTCCGCAGGAGGCACCCGAACCAACCGCGCCCGACGCGAAGAAGGCGCCAGAATCGTCAAAGGCATCGGACGCCCAGGCCGAGGCGGGTGCCGGTTCGGAGGCGTCGGAAGCGTCGGGCCCCGCGGAGGAGACCTGAATGGCGGATCCCGAGCCGGCTTCGGACGTCGTCCGAGCACGTAAGTCGAGGAAGGCGCCTCGAATGACCTACCGTCAGGAGATCCGGACAATCCAGAACCTCCCGAGGCTTCAGCGGGGTATCGTGATCATGAAGATTGCCGGTGTGTTCCTCGTGGCGGTGGGACTCGAGGGAATTGTCACAGGCAACCTGATCATCGCG
>CAYGBO010000049.1:2029-9736 GCA_964348145.1 uncultured Methanomassiliicoccales archaeon | reverse complement strand
GCACGATCTCTTTGTCGCTCGGTCCGCGCAGGCCGCGGCGGTAGTAGAGGTAGAATATCGCGGCCGATAGAAGCCCAGCTAGCGTGATGGTCCACCAGATGGCGCTGTGGCCGAATCCAAGAACCTGGGTGAGAAGGATGATGGAGACGACCTCCAGGCCCCACGAGAGGATGATGTTGATGATCATCGCGGGGGTGTTCATTCCGCTCGGGGTCTTCGTGTCCTTGCTGCCCATACGCGTTCGGACGGACCGATGCATCGCATGTGCGAACCCGCTCACGCCTGGGCAGGCAATCTGTCCCGACTGCGGGGCACCGCAGATGTAGCTTTGCAGGGTCCCGCGCGGTACACCGGATTGCGTCTCACGGCGCGACGAACGGCTGGATCACCCGGGCTGCGTCGATCTGCTCCTTGAGACGCCGAAGGAAATCCATCCGCCGGCGGTGGTCCGCGTCATCCGCCCAAAGATGGGCGATCCGCGAGAGGAACAGCGCGCCGAGGATCTTCTCGACGATATCCTGGACGCCTTCGGAAAGTTCGTAGATCCGATGCCGCTCCTTGCTCGATTCGAAGGAGGGGAAGACGGACAGCGTCCCGCTCGCACGGAGGGTCGCGTGGATCCCCACGCGGGCGGTCGCCTGATCCCCGAGGACTCGGAGCCTTGCGTCGAGATCCGCGAGGGATTGGACCGGGAGACGCACCTCTCCGACGAACAGGTTCCGGCCAAGACGCTCCGCCGTCTTCAGATATGTCTCGACGGACACGTCGAAGGGATTCGGCACGTCGACCGCTTTCGCTTTGAAACCTGCGAGGATGCCGTCCATCGCCTTCTCCCGGGTCGCGAGAACGGTTGCGGGACCGCCTACAGCCATCTGGACGGTGAAGGCCTCCGGTGTGTCCTCGGGTCGGAGCATCCCATTCGCTGTGGCATCCGTCACGTGAACCCAAAACGCGGGGATTCCCGATCCCACGAGCCGATCGAGGGCGGACGCCAGCTTCGCGCCATCGTCAAAGCGGTACGTGAGGGTCTTTCGGCCCGCGGGCTTCGGCAGCACCCGGAACGCGACCTCTGTGGGCACGACGAACTCGTCCGCATGAGGGAGAAGGCCATGGAGGAGGTCGTACCCTGTCCCCTCGTTCGACACTTCCTCGAAGCCGATTCGGGTTCGATGGCCGAAGCACGAGATCGTACGAAGGGCCTGCACATACTCGCCGAATTCTAGGACATAGGATGCGAAGGGCGCGTCACCCCATATGCCGTCGCCGATGGCAAAGTCGAGAGGGACCGTGGGCACGAAGGGGACCAGGCGGTCGCGGGCGAGGGACGCGTCGTAGACCTCCTTCCAGGTCGCCCCGACCTGGGCGATGACTCGGTGACTTCCATCTCTGATGTCGACGGCGCGGTAGGCGCTGAAGTCCAGCTGAACGCCGCGAGGTTCGGGAACGAGCCAGTCATAGGTGAGGAGGACCTTCGGCTTCGGGACGACGCCGATGTCACGGTCCTTGCCCACGTCAAGCTGCTTTCGGAAGTAATGGTAGTCCTCCGCGCTCAGGCCAAGGCTCACGGTGCTTTCCGCTCCGTTGAGAACCTGAATGAGCCTGCGCACCTCTCCGTCTGCTTTTACCTTGACCGTCACCGCCGGCGTACGCGTGAGGTCCGCGACGATACGGGGCGGGAGAGCGCGGTCGTCACGGACGAACACGGCCCGAATGAGGGCCTCCCGGACCATCTCCCGAAGGGCGGCGATCCGAACGGCCTCCTCGATGAAGGTCCAGTCCCTCAGGAGGCCCATGTCATCTCCTCCCGCCGGGCGCGCCGCCGCGAAGGTAGCGGTCGCGCGTCGGCTTGATGCGCCGTAGGAAGGCGGCCACATTGAGCCCGAACCCCATCGCCGAGGGCGGTACCGTGTTGATGAAGGGCCAGGTGAACTTCGTCCACACCTCGATGGTCTTGCCCGCGTTGATCTTCTGGTCGGGGTCGAAGACCGACTTGACGGCGCCGAAGAAGTCCGTGCTGCGCCCATGCATCTTCGGGAGGTTGAAGACCATGAAAAGTCCCAGGCCCATCGGGTGGCCGCCAAGGGCGAAGGCCGCGTCCCCCATTTTCTTCACGAATCCGAGGGCTGCGGAACCCGAGGGCCGTGTGGCGTCCGTGAGCACGTACGGAGACAGAGCGGCCGTTGTGGAGTCCACGAGGGCCGCGTGCACGGCGCCGTTCAGCTTCAGCCTCCGGAGGAGCCGACGGGCTTCCGTGGCCCCCTCATCCAGGCGATCCACGGGCACGAGATTCCCGGAGATCACGAGGCCCCGGCTGAGCCGTCTCGCCCCGTACATGCTGTAGCGGCCGTTCCATAGAGTCGAGGCCACGCCCGCGGGAAGCTTCTCGCCGCCACCGTCGGCCGCGAGGCCGTCGAGGACCTTTTCCTGCTCCGCCACCTCAGCCTTGCCTCCATCAAAGCCCGCGACCGCGATATGGGCCGGCTCAGGTGTCTCGGGTCTCAGGGCCCGCTCAAAGAGGAAGTGGTCCCGGTCGAGCAGGGCTACGTGGAACGGATCGGCACTCGCGTCGACGACGGATTGAAGGAACCTCGCGCCTGCGTCAAGAGCGGGGAAGGCGTACGCCGTGGCGCGGGCGACCTCAGGCTTCGGGCGGACGCGCAGGACGGCCTTCGTGACGATACCGAGGGTCCCTTCCGCGCCGAGGAAGAAGCCTTTGAGATCGCCCATGCGTCCTCCCGTGTCTTGAGCCTGTCCCGTGTGGAGGACGGATCCATCGGGGAGCACGATTTCAAGCGTCACCAGGAACTGGCGGAGGGAGCCGTACCGGTACGAGCCGAACCCCACGGCTCCTGAGTTGATCGCCCCGCCCACGGTACTCGCAGGCGCGGCGAACGGGAGGACAGGCAGAGAAAGCCCCTTCGTCAGGAGGATCTCCTGAAGGTGATGCCATGTCACGCCCGCCTGGACGGTCACCGTGCGGTTCGGGGCATCCACGGCCACGATCTTGTCCATCTTGCGCATGTCGACCAGGACGCCTCCGCGGTTCGGAACCGCGCCGCCGTAGGCCCCCGTGCCTCCACCGCGCGGGGTGATGGGAAGCCCCGTCTCGTCGCTCAGGCGAACGATCGTCGAGACTTCTTCCGTCGTGTGCGGCAGGACCACGAAGTCGGGGTAGAGGCGCCACTGGAGAAACGCGGACTTCGGGAGGGTCGCGAAATCGTGGGCGTACAGCATCCGTTCGAGGTCGCCGCGGGCCACACGTTCCGGTCCGAGCGCGTTCACGAGCCGACGGTGTGCATAGTCCTTTCCGCCCGCCATGCGCCCTTCTCCCGCGCCTTCCCGGCGTAAAGGCCCTCGCGGGATAAAGCTAGCGGATTGTTCACACGTTGAGAGCCTTGACGATCTGCTCCTTTAGCCGGGGGATGTCGGAGCCCGTGCTGTACACGGCCAGGGCTTGGGCCGCGGCGACAATCTGCTCGTCGGGAGCCCGATCGACGGCGCGTGCAATCTCGAGCTTGAGCTGCAGCTCACTTCGCCCGGAGGAGGAGACTCCGAGAGCGCCCGCGGCCTTCTCGACCCGGGTCCGAGCTTCCTTTGCGTCGATTGCACTGAGCTCCGAGGATATCTGCCGCTCCACCTCCATCTTCCCGCGGCGGAACTCTCCGAGAGCCTTGCCGATGCCTCGGGCCAGTTCCGGGAGCTTCTGGGGGCCGAACAGCAAGAGGACCGCAATGATGATGAGGAGAATGATTAGCTCGATGCCAACAGGCAGCTGCGCCACGAGCTTGAGGAAGGCCGAAGCGGACACTGCGGACGCCGTCTACGACCAAATATTGGGGGACTTATGAGCTTTTCGCCCCGGAGGCACGTTTCTCGCGCCTCAGGACCGCGGCATATCCGATCACATACAGGACGAACATCGGCATCGCGACGATCATCATCGTGACGCCGCTGCCGTCAGGAGTGATGACCGCGCCGAATATGAATATGGCAATCGCCGCGTACCGCCAATTCCGTTTCCAGAATCCGGAGTCCACCATGCCTACAGCCGAAAGGGCGTACATGAGAATGGGAAGTTCAAAGGCCAAGCCGAAGGCAACGAGGAACACGAGGACAAAGGTGACGAAGTCGTCGATGAATAGTAGGTACAGCTCGACCCCGGAGACGGCCTGAACGGAATAGAGGAAGTCGAAGGTGAAAGGCAGCACGAAGAGAAAGGCGACGAGGACCCCGGCGAGGAATAGCAGTAGGACGGGAGTCGCGACGCGGAAGATAAGCCGCCTCTCGGCGGGCTTCAGGGCGGGCCCGATGAACTTTGCGAACTCCCATGCGCTGACCGGAGAGCTGGCGATCAGGGCGAGGAAGAACCCTGTCTTGATCTGGACGAGGACCCCCTCCCACGGCTGCTTCGCCGTGAGGGTTACGTTCTCGGGCTTGAGGTGATTGACGAAGAACCGGAACACTTGGCTCGCGATCGGATCGATCCCGTACTCGTCCGGGAAGAGAAACGCGGGAACGGGGAGAGGAATCGCGATGGGGCTGAAGCTGACGTACTGGAGCGAGAAGACTAGGAAGAAGGCGAAGAAGAGAATCGTCACGAGGAGGACTCTCTTCATCCGATCCCGGAATTCTTCGAGGTGCTCAAAGAACGACATTCGTCGTTCGGTGCCCGAGCCTTTGCCACCGCGTGAGACCATTCGGACCTCACACCTTCCAAGGGGCGCTGACCTTATGGATTTTCCGAACCGACTCGGGGGGGCTTCAGGAGTACCGATCTTCCGTCCGGGGATCCGCCGTATTGCTGTATCCCCGAACCTCCCAGTAGCCGAGTTCCTCCTGTTCCGTGAAGGTCACGCGCCGAACCCACTTCGCGCTTTTGTAGGCGTAACGTTTCGGGACCATGAGGCGGAGGGGTCCTCCGTGCTCCAGGGGCAGAGCCTGTCCGTCCCAGCGGTAGGCGAGAAGCACGTCGTCGTCCAAGAGGATCTCGATGGGATGGGAGGTCGTGTAGCCGTCGCCGCAATGGAAGGTCGCGAACTTCGCCGAGTCCCGCATCCGCGCACGCCGGGCGAGCTCCTGAATCGTGACACCGACCCAATGGTTCTCGAAGGTCGACCACCCCGTGACGCAGTGGAAGGGAGACAGGACCTCGACAGAGGGGAGGGCGAGCAGGTCACCATAGGAGAGATGAAGGGGACTCTCAACCGCGCCATCCACGCGCAGGTCCCACTCCTTCGGATCGAAGCGCGGGACAATACCGAGATCGAGCCTCGGCCACTTCTGCACCTCCCGCTGTCCGGGTGGTAGATCCTCGGACCGCATTGTCCGTCCCACGGTCTCGAGCGATATAAACCGTTGCGATTTGACCTGTCTCCGACATCCGCTTTTCTCCCGATGGCGACGCTCTCCGTGCAACCGACAAAGGTTTAATAGGCCGCCCATTTTTCCGACGCCTGAATGTTGCTGGAGAACTACGTGCCAATCGCCCTTTTTGCGGTCTTGGCCCTCCTTTTCCCCCTCGCCACATTCTTCCTCACCCGCTTGTTTCGCCCCACGAACCCGACCCCGCTGAAGGACCTCACGTACGAGTGCGGGGAGGTACCCGAGGGGGAGGCCCAGATCCAGTTTCACTTCCAGTACTACATGTTCGGTCTCATCTTCGTCGTCTTCGACGTTGCCGCGATCTTCCTCCTCCTGTGGGCCTTTGCCTGGGACGGGCTCCTCGGGGCCTCCGGGGCGGCGAAGTACTCGATCTTCTTTTTCATCCTCATCCTGTTCGTCGCCACCCAATACGCCCTCAAGAAGGAGGAGGTCATCCAGATATGAGCGAGGGGATGGCGTCCCATCCCCCCGACTCCGGGAGGCCCGTCCCCGCGGCGGAGGAGGACGTCCGCACTCGCCTCCTCGAGAAGTTCAAGGATACGCTCCTCGAGATTGCTGTCGTGAGTCCTCGGGTCGTCCGCCTCGTGATCGACCGGGCGGACCTCCTGCCTCTGTGCCGTTTCCTGAGAGACGACCTGGGTTTCGGACACCTGTCGTGCATCACCGCCGTGGACTGGAAGGATCGCTTCGACAGCGTGTACCATGTCTCCAACTGGAACAACGGCTGCTCCGTCCAGGTCAGAGCCCGAATCCCCCGTGACGACCCGAAGATCGACAGTGTCGTGTCTCTGTGGAACGCCGCGAACTACCATGAGCGGGAGGCGTGGGACCTCATGGGGGTCGTCTACGAGGGCCACCCGAACCTCGAGCGAATCCTCCTCCCAAAGGATTTCAAGTTCCATCCCCTCCGCAAGGATTTCGCCCAGGAGGTCGACCGACAATACATCAGCCGGCGGAAGCTCAAGGGGGGAAAATGAGTGCCTGGGTTCTGGGTCAACATGGGCCCGCAGCATCCTATGACCCATGGCCTCTGGAACATGCGGGTCAAGGTGGACGGCGAAACGATCGTCGACGCCCAGCCGGAGATCGGGTATCTCCACCGCGGCTACGAGAAGATCATGGAGGTCCGGGAATTCCAGAAGAACGTCGTCCTCACGGACCGGCTCTGCTACGTGTCGTCGATCACCTGGTCCCACGCGTACTGCCTCGCCGTCGAGAGGATGATGGGGATCGAGGTCCCTCTCCGCGGACAGTGGATTCGCGTCCTGGCCCTCGAACTCCAGCGCCTCGCGAGCCACCTCATGTGGCTCGCCTCCTACGGTCCTGATTTGGGCCTCCTCACCGGGCTCCTGTGGGCCCTCCGGGAACGCGAGCTGTTTCTGGATCTCATCCAGATCCTCACGGGCGCGCGGATGAACCAGAACTACCCCCGCGTGGGCGGGGTCCGGAATGACCTGCCGGAGAACTTCGACGCGATGTGTCGCCGGAGCGTGGAGCACTTCCTCGGGAAGCTCGATGAGTACGAGAAGCTGTTCCACGAGTCGAAGATCTTCCTCATGCGCACCCAAGACGTCGGGACGATCTCCACCGCCGACGCGATCGATTGGGGGGTCACGGGGCCGAACCTCCGCGCCTGCGGGGTCAACGTGGACCTCCGTCGGCTCGACCCCTACGAAATCTACGAGGAAGTCGATTTCGAGCCTCAGGTTTGGAAGGGCCCCAGCGGAGGCGATTCCTACGCCCGGTTCGTCTGTCGCTTCAACGAGCTGCGCGAATCCTGCGGGATCGTCCTTCAGGCGATCGAAAAAATGCCCACGTCGGGTGCCTACCGCGTGAAGCCACCGCGACGCGCTGAGGGCGAGGGATTCGCACGTACGGAGGACGCCCGGGGGGAGGCGCTCTTCTACGTGATCGCCGATGGGGACGACCGGCCCTATCGCGTCAAGATCCGAAGCCCAATCTTCTGCACGATGGCCGCCACTCCGATCATGCTGCGAGGGAACAAGCTGGCTGACGTCGTTTCCATCCTGGGTTCCGTGGACGTATGCGTCGGGGAGATGGACAAGTGAGCGCACCCCTCGTGTCGCCGAACCTGTTCGAAGTCTGCAGGGTCCTCGTCGCCGCCATCGTCTGGCTCGTGAACCAGATTCTGTTCGGCTTGGGGGCGGTGATACCTCCCCTCAAGGGCCCCTTGGATGGACTCGCGGGCTTCCTCGGGAGCGATACCGTCATCGTGATCCTGACGTGGCTCGTAGCAATGACGGTCATCCTCCTCTGGGCCGTCCTGATCCTGAGTGCGTGCGAGCCTACCCATGGCAAGGCTGG
>CAYGBO010000049.1:0-1997 GCA_964348145.1 uncultured Methanomassiliicoccales archaeon | reverse complement strand
CAAGGGCACGGGGTACCTGCAGAACGTCGCGGACGGCGTCAAGCTGCTTCAGAAGGAAAACCTCACCCCCGCGACCGCGGACGCGGCCATGTTCCACATGTCGCCCGTCCTCATCGCCTCGTCGACCCTGATGATCTTTGCGGCCCTCCCCTGGAGCTCAGGTTTTTACGTGGCGCGCCTCGAGCTCGGCCTCCTGTTCGTCCTCGCCGCTTTTTCCCTCGCGCCTCTCGGCATCCTCATTGCCGGATGGTCCGCGAACAACAAGTACACCCTCGTCGGCGGGATGCGCGCCGCGGCCCAGCTCATGGCCTACGAGATTCCGATGATCCTCGCGGTGATCGCCCTCGTTTTCTTCACGGGCACCCTCGATCTCTTCGAGATCGTCCGGCAGCAGGAGCGATCTCTGCTGTCCCTCGGACCCCTGCCGGTCCCGGCCTGGTATGCCTTCGGGCCCCAAATCGTTGGCTTCGTCGTGTTCAGCATCGCAATCGTCGCGGAGATGGAGCGAATCCCCTTCGATATCCCGGAGGCCGAGGCGGAGCTCGTCGAAGGCTGGACCACGGAATACAGCGGGATGCGATTCGGCCTCGTATTCGGCTTCAAGTGGCTTCGGATGCTCGCGGGGGCCGCCCTCATCGTCATCCTGTACCTGGGGGGCTGGAGTGGACCCGTCTTCGCGACCGTCTCTCTCGGTGGCATCGCGATCCCGATCTTCCCGGAGGAACTCTATTTCCTCCTGAAGGTATGGCTCGTCAGCGCCGTCTTCATATGGATCTCGTGGTCCGTCCCTCGGGTCCGGATCGACCAGATTCTCCAGATCGGCTGGAAGCGTCTCGTCCCCCTGGCCCTCCTTGCGATTTTCATCGGCGCGGGCTTCCGCGTCCTGGACTTGGGGTTGTGAGCATGGTCGATCGGACCTCGTATCCGGGAGGTCAGGAGAGACATGGCGATTGACTGGGAGCTTGCGGCCTTCCTCGTCCTAAGCGTGTTCGAGGTCGTGGGCTCGATCCTCGTCGTCATCAACAAGCGGCTCGTCCGGGCCGCTTTCTGGCTCGCGATGACCCTCGTCACAATCGGCGCGATCTACCTCCTCTTTCGATCCGAGTTCGTCTTCCTCATTCAGATCCTCGTGTACGCCGGGGCCGTACCGGTCCTGTTCGTCTTCGGGATCATGTTGACCCGCCGAAAGATCATGGAGGAAGCTTCCGCCGGAGGAGGCCCCTGATGTACGAGCGAGAGGCCCTCGTCGTCACGGCAGTGGGCGCTCTGTTCGTCGTGATGGCCCTCTCCTTCGTGGGCATCCCCTGGCCGACAGAGCTCCACGAGATCCCCGTGGCAAATCAAACGGGGGACCGAGGCGTCGCCAACAGTCTGTTCGACCCCTTCGCCATCACCGTCATACTCATCGCCATCCTCCTCGGAGCCGCGATGATCGGAGGGGTGTACCTCGCCAAGATGGACGAGCCCGGGAAGGTGGGGCCGTGATTCCCCTCGAGTACGAACTCATCCTGTCCGCCCTGCTTTTCTGCATCGGCCTGTACGGTGTCCTGGCTCGTAGAAACGCGATTATCGTGCTGATGTCGATTGAAATCCTGCTCAACGCCGCGGTCCTCAACTTCGTCGCCTTCTCGTCCTATACGAATGACCCGAGCGGGCAGGTGTTCGCACTTCTGGCCATTGCCGTGGCGGCCGCAGAGGCAGCGGTAGGCCTCGCGGTTTTCCTCTCGATCTACCACACCCATGGCACGATCGAGCTCGACAAGATTCGGCTCCTGAGGTTATGACGTGTTCGAGTACGCCTGGCTGATCCTCATCCTGCCCCTCCTCGGCTTCCTGATTGCCGGGCTCGCGGGCCGGCGCCTTGCCGAGGGGGGCGGATATGCGGTGGTCGGGACGGTCGGCGGCTCCTTCGTTCTTTCCGCCCTTCTGTTCTACGAGGTGATCGGTCGGGGGGGCCTCGGCGGCGGATTCACCCCCGTCGTCGCGGAGGGCTACGT
>CAYGBO010000048.1:11139-14591 GCA_964348145.1 uncultured Methanomassiliicoccales archaeon | reverse complement strand
GCGAGTTATCCAAAAGCCACTTTTTAAAGAGATTGAGAGCAGAGGAGACTATCAGGGATACGAGTCCGGGGGATCGCTTGCTCGCAAGGCTATCGGAGTCGGGGGCGCCATAGGCACGGACGAACGGCCTCTGAAGCGCAGAGGTTGCCTGGGTCTTCTTGCAGCCGACACCTGCAACCGCTCAGACCCGGAGGAGCACCGGGATGGGATGAACGATCGTGCCCTGGACGGGGCCCCGCTGTACCGCAACCCCGGGATAGAAAGATAGTTATACGACTCCGGCCTTCCGTCGCCTCACCAGGATGAGAGCGAGCCCCAACATCGCGGTAATTGGGCTTATTACGCGGCCGTGCTAGGCGCACGACCGCCTCGATCCCGTCCTGGAGGTTTTGGGTTCGATGGTGGTCAAAGTGGACTCTCCAGACGACGGTCCGGCACGCCGGCCGTCGACGCGTGACGTGCGCGAAGCGACTCCGAAGAGAACGCCTCCGGGGGAACGGGCACCCTTCTCCCGAGAGTACCTCAACTACTGGGTGCCACTGCCCGAGGCCCCGGACTGAACGAGGTACCATGCCGCCGAAGACGAACACGATCTGGATGGATGGTCAATACGTCCCCTGGGACGAGGCCCAGGTGCACGTCCTCGCCCTCGGGCTGCACTACGGCACGAGTGTGTTCGAGGGGATCCGCGCCTACAAGACGAAGCACGGCCCGGCGGTCTTCCGGCTCCGCGAACACCTGCGCCGGCTCTTCCGGAGCGCAACCTTCCTCCAGATGCCTATTCCTTTCGGCCTCGAGCGCCTCGAGGAAGTGTGCCTCCGACTCGTCGCCGAGAACGGTCTCGAGGACTGCTACCTGCGCCCCCTCGCCTTCTACGGGGTGGGATCCATGAATTTCAGCTTCCGCGGGAACACGGTGCACGTCGCAGTCGCCGTCTGGCCCTGGGGCGCTTACCTCGGGGACGAAGGCATGCGGCGCGGGATCCGAATGAAGACGGTCACGTGGATCAAGACGCCCACGACCTCCTTGCCGAGCGCCGTGAAGCTCGCGGGCAACTACGTGAACTCGTGCCTCGCCTATCAGGAGGCGATGCGGGCGGGCTTCGACGAGGCGTTGATGTTCAATGATCGAGGGATGATTGCGGAAGGAAGCGGAGAGAACGTCTTCGCGGTGAACGGGGAGGCCCTCCTGACCCCTCCCGCCTCGGACCATGTCCTCCCGGGGGTCACCCGGGACTCCGTGATGCGCATCGCCCACGATCTCGGCTACGAAGTCCGCGAGGCCTCCCTCACCCTGCCGGAGCTGCTTGCCGCGGACGAGGTCTTCCTCACGGGAACGGCGGCGGAGGTCACCCCCGTGCGGGAGATCGACTATCATCCCATCGCCGCCGGACGGGCGGGACCCGTCACCCTCGACATCCAGAGGGCCTTCTTCGCCGCGGCCCACGGATCGTCCCCCGCGTACCGTGACTGGCTCACGTATGTACGCGAGCCCGTGTCGGCGCGTGCCGGGGAACTTCGTCAAGTGTCGGACTCGGTGTCGGCAAATGCTAAGTAGGGTACTACGCGTGCAGGACGATGACTGTCCCTTTCGGGGGATCGAGTGGGGGTGCACGGTCGCGCCCCTCCTGACAGGAGGCTCGCCATGAGAGGCTCTCGCGTCGCAGTAGACATGCTCAAGGAACAGGGCGTCACGGTCGCCTTCGGCCATCCGGGAGGCGCCATCCTCCCCTTCTATGATGACCTCTATGACTCCGGAATCCGTCACATCCTCACCCGCCACGAGCAGAACGCGGGCCATATGGCCGACGGCTACGCCCGGGTCCTCAAGCGACCCGGTGTGTGCATCTCAACCTCGGGTCCCGGGGCGACGAACTTGCTCACGGGCGTCGCGACGGCTTACATGGACTCCTCTCCGGTCGTCGCAATTACAGGGCAGGTCGCCACGAGCGTGATGGGAAACGACGCCTTCCAGGAGGTCGACGCCTTCATGATGATGATGCCCATCGTGAAGCACAACTGGCGGATCGAACGGGCGGAGGACGTGCCCCGGGTCTTCCGCGAGGCCTTCCACGTGTGCACCCATGGCCGGATGGCGCCTGTGCACATCGACCTGCCCCTCGACGTGCAACGGGAGGAGATCGGGGACGCGCCGATCCAGCAGAAGTACAACCCCCGGAAGCAGCCCAAGAAGGAACTGTCGCGCCTCCTCGACGCGATCAAGTTCATCGAGGACGCAGAGATGCCCGTCATCCTCGTCGGCGGCGGCGGTCGATGGTCCCAGGCGGGCTCCGAGATCCTCCGTCTCGCCGAGATGATCCAGGCGCCCGTCGTGACGACCCTCATGGGAAAGGGCTCCGTCCCGGAAGACCACCCCCTTGTGCTGGGCCCCGTGGGGATGCACGGGAAGATGGTCGCGACCCATACCCTGAACTGCGGAGACACGATTATCGCCCTGGGCACGCGCTTCTCGGACCGGTCCACGGGCAAGCTGAGCGAGTTCGGGAAGCAGCAGAGGATCGTACACGTCGACATCGACTCTTCCGAGGTCGGGAAGAATGTGCCCCATGTGGTCGGCCTCGTGGGCGATCTGTACACGGTCGTGCACGCCCTGCTCGCAGGCCTGGAACGGCGCGCGCGGATCAAGCGACCCGAGTGGATGGAGCGGGTCCAGGGCTACAAGCGCGAGTGTGCGTGTGATTTCAACCTAGGCGGCGACCCCATCAAGCCTCAGAAGATCATCTGGGAGCTGAATCGGCTCCTGCCCGACGACGCGATCCTGACGACGGAAGTCGGCCGGAACCAGATGTGGGCCGAGCACTTCTTCGAGGTAGGCAAGAGGCGGATGTACCTGACCTCGGGCGGGCTCGGCACGATGGGCTTCGGGTTCCCCGCGGCCCTCGGCGCGAAGGTCGCGGCCCCGGACCGCTTCGTCATGGACCTGGCGGGGGACGGTTCCTTCCAGATGACGATGAAGGAGCTCGCCACGGCTCGAGAGAACGGAATCAACGTCGGGGTGCTCGTGATGAACGACGCCTCCCTGGGCATGGTGTGGCAGTGGCAGAAGATGTGGTACAACGAGCGCTTCTCCGCGGTCGATCTCGGCCGTGTTCCTGACTTCGTGAAGATCGCGGAGGCGTACGGCTGCGAAGGGATTCGCGTGGAAAGGGAGAGCGAACTGCCCGACGCAATCAAGCAGGCCCAGTCCGCGGACACGAGTTTCGTGATCGACGTCCCGATCGACTCCGAGGAGCTCATGTTGCCAATCATGCCGCCGGGGAAGTCCGCGAAGGAAGTGATCCTCGGTCCGCGGTGCATCTGGAAAGGAGGTGCGACGGTTGCAGATCCTATCCCTGCTCGTCCATGACGACTGGGGCGTCATGCAGCGAATCATGGGCGTGTTCACAAGGAAGCGGATCAGCGTCGACACGATCCTGGCGGGCAAATGCGAGA
>CAYGBO010000048.1:7164-11129 GCA_964348145.1 uncultured Methanomassiliicoccales archaeon | reverse complement strand
GTTGCCCCGCCAGATGAACCACACCCGGGGGAACGACCCCTCGGCTTCCGGATCTCCAACGGCGTATCCCAGTTCCTTGCCCTTCAGCTTCTCGTTGAACGCCCGGGTGATCCTCGCCTCCTCCCATCCGAAGTTCCCCAAGATGGTCGAACACTTGAGGCGGGTCGAGGACGTGATTGAGGTGGACTACATCGAGAACACGGCGGAAGCGTTCGCTTTGCTGCGTGGCCCGAAGGGCCGCCGGCCCATGGCCGGCCGGGAGGAGGACGTGGACGCGAAGATCGCGGAGGAGGACGGCGCGGTCTATGTGAAGGCCTACGGTGCCGTGTGAGGAGGGATTCGTCTGGCGAAACTGTACTACGAAAAGGACGCGGATCTGGGGGCCCTGAAGGGACGGACTGTCGCGGTCGTCGGCTACGGAATCCAAGGCAGGGCCCAGGCGCTTAACCTCCATGACAGCGGCGTCCGCGTCGTCGTGGGCGTCCGGCCCAAGGGACCCTCCTGGAAGGCCGTGAAGGGGGACGGGCTTGAGGTCTCCGAGGTGTCCTCTGCCGTCGCCTCCGCGGACGTCGTGATGATGCTCATCCCCGATGAGGTGCAGCCCGAGGTCTACGCGAAGGAGGTGGGGCCTCACCTGAAGGACGGAGCGACCCTCGACTTCGCCCACGGGTTCAACATCCTGTTCGGCACGATTCAGCCGCCCCCTTCCGTGGACGTGATCATGATCGCCCCGAAGGCTCCGGGCCGTGCCGTCCGTGAGAACTTCCAGCGGGGCTCCGGGGTCCCCGCCCTCCTCGCAATCCACCAGGACGCCACGGGTCGGGCGAAGGCCACGGCCCTCGCGATCGGGAAGGGGATTGGCTCCACGAAGGTCGGGGTCATCGAGACGACCTTCGTCGAGGAGGCGGAGACGGATCTCTTCGGGGAGCAGGTTGACCTCTGCGGCGGCGTGTCGGAACTCATCAAGACCTCCTTCGACGTCCTCGTGAAGGCGGGCTACCAGCCGGAGCTCGCCTACTTCGAGGTCCTCCATGAACTCAAGATGATTGTGGACCTGATCCAGGCGGGTGGCATCGAGCATATGTGGGCGAACGTCTCGAACACGGCGGAGTACGGCGGCAGGACGCGGGGCCCCAAGGTGATCGACGCTCAGGTCCGGGCGAACATGGAGGCCCTCCTCAAAGACATCAAGTCGGGGGCCTTCGCCGAGGATTGGATTGCCGAGTACAGGAAGGGGATGCCGACCCTCACACGAGCGAGGAAGGAGGGGCCCGACTCCCTGCTCGAGCGCGTCGGGCGGGACGTCCGGCGGATGTTCACGTGATGGGTGGTTCGCCTGCAGGCGATGCGGTTCGAGTGTGTCCGATGCGGATCGACCTTCCAGTCCCAGGAAGACCTCCTCGGCTGCGAGGACTGCGAGGACGGTATTCAGATCATGCTCGAACTCGAGGGCCTTTCCTACGAAACCCTCCGGGGTCGGTGGCGCGAACGCCCCTTCCGCCTGTGGCGCTACCGCGAGCTGCTCCCCGTGGACAGCGCTCCGGAGGTGAGCTTGGACGAGGGAGGCACGGCCCTCCTCCGCGTCGGCCTCGTGGCCCCTCCGACGTCCAAGGTCGAAACCTTCGTGAAGAACGAGGGGCAGAATCCCACGGGCTCCTTCAAGGACCGCGGGATGACCGTCGGGGTCACCCGGGCCCGCGCCCTTGGTCGGCGTCGGGTCATCTGCGCCTCCACGGGTAACACGGCCGCCTCCCTCGCCGCCTATGCGTCTCGGGCCGGCATGGAGTGTGTCGTCCTCGTGCCCTCGGGTGGGATTGCCCGCGGGAAGCTCGCCCAGGCCCTCTTCGAGGGGGCGCGGGTCGTCGGCTTGCGGGGTTCCTTTGACGACGCAATGCGCATCGTCCTCGAGGGATACGTCCTGAACTCGATCAACCCCTTCCGCATCGAGGGGCAGAAGACGGCCGCCTACGAAGTGTTCGAGCAGCTCGGGCACCGGGTCCCCG
The DNA here is from genome assembly GCA_964348145.1 of uncultured Methanomassiliicoccales archaeon. Taxonomy (GTDB): domain Archaea; phylum Thermoplasmatota; class Thermoplasmata; order RBG-16-68-12; family RBG-16-68-12; genus RBG-16-68-12. The sequence continues at coordinate 9,126 of CAYGBO010000048.1, read as the reverse complement.
ATTGGCTCGTGTGTCCCGTGGGCAACGGGGGAAACATCGCCGCGTACTGGAAGGGATTCCTCGAGCTCAAGGCCCTCGGGGCCACGGATGCCCTCCCGCGCCTCGTGGGCGTCCAAGCGGACGGCGCCTCCCCGATCACGGACGCGTTCCTCGGCAAGAAGGATGCGATTGATCCCGTGGACAAGCCGGAGACCGTCGCGAGCGCGATCCGCATCGGAAATCCGGCGAATTGGCCGAAGACCCTTCGGGCGATCCGCGAATCCGACGGACTTGCCCTGAAGATGCCCGATTCGGCGATCCTCGACGCCCAGGACCGCCTCGCGCGAGGCGAGGGGATCTTCGTCGAGCCGGCGAGCGCGGCGAGCATCGCGGGCGCGATGCACCTCGTTCAAGAGGGCGCCTTCGACGCGGGGGACCGCGTCGTCTGCATCTGCACGGGCCACGGGCTCAAGGATCCGGAGGCCGTCCTCCGTTTATTCGGAGATCTGGAACCCGTGGACGCCACCGTGGACGCGATCGAGGCCGCGGTCTTGGAGGGGTCGGAGTGAGGATCGTCCTCGTGGGTCTCGGCGCGCTGGGCCAAGGCCTTCTCGGCCATCTCGAGGCCCAGGACCGTCATCTCCTCGACGCGTACGGGCTTCGGGTGAAGGTCGTCGCGGCCCTCGACACGAGCGGCGCTGTCGTGCAGCCCGCAGGGCTCGACCCCGCGATCCTCCTGAAGGCCAAGCGGGACCCCCAGGGGCTCGCATCCCTCCAACCGGGGTTCCGTCCCGGCCGCCGGGCGTTGGAGATCATCCACACGGTTGATGCAGACGCGGTCGTGGAGGTCACCCCCACGAACATCCTGGACGGGGAGCCGGCCCTGTCGAACATTCGCGGGGCCCTCAAGGCGCGTCGACATGTCGTCACGGCGAACAAGGGACCAATCGTCCTCGCGATGCATTATCTCACGTCCCTCGCGGAGGAGCAGGGCGTCACCCTACGGTTCAGCGGGACCGTCGGCGGTGGAACGCCCATGCTGGACCTGGCCCGCCTCGCCCTTCGGGGGGATCGAGTTCTCCAGATCGCGGGCATCCTGAACGGAACGACGAACTACATCCTCACCCGGATGGGCGAGGGCCTGGACTTCGACGAAGCCCTTCGTGAGGCGCAGAAGCTCGGCTACGCGGAGGCGAACCCGGACTACGACGTCAAAGGGATCGATCCGAGCATCAAGCTCGCGATCCTGGCGAACTGGACGATGGGCGCGAGACTCCGGGTCACGGATGTGAGCACGCGCGGCATCGAGGGCATCACGCGCGCAGACATCGAGCGAGCAAGGCGCCAGGAGAAGGCGGTCCGCCTCATCGCCCGATACGACGGGACCCGTGCGAGCGTGGAACCGGAACGGATCCCCCAGTTCGATCCCCTCAACGTCTCCGGAGTCCTCAACGCGATCACGTACACGACGGAGCAGCTCGGCGCGATCACCCTGATCGGCAAGGGAGCCGGCGGACGGGAGACCTCGGCGGCACTTTTGCGCGACCTCATCGATATCCATTTGCGGTCGAAGTGATTATCCACCTGGGAGGAGGCGTCCAGGGTGTCGGAGCCCAAGGGTTCGAAGCTGAAGCACCGGAGCTGGGAGGTCACGGAGGGCCTGGAACGGGCCCCCGCCCGGGCGATGATGCGCGGGATGGGTCTCACGGACGAGGATCTCGCGCGCCCCCTCTTCGGCGTCGCGAACTCCTGGAACGAGGCGACGCCCTGTCAGATCCATCTCGACCGGGTCTCGAAGCATGTGAAGGAGGGAATCCGTGCGGCGGGCGGCACGCCCCGGGAGTTCATGACGATCGCCATCTCCGATGGCATCTCCATGGGCCACGAAGGGATGCGAGCGTCCCTCGTGAGCCGCGAGGTCATCGCGGACTCCATCGAACTCATGGTCCACGCCCATCGCTACGATGCCTTGGTGACGTGCGC
>CAYGBO010000048.1:2818-7154 GCA_964348145.1 uncultured Methanomassiliicoccales archaeon | reverse complement strand
ACAAGACGATCCCCGGGTCCCTCATGGCCATCGCCCGCCTCAACCTCCCTGCGGTCTTCACGTACGGCGGCACGATGCTTCCCGGATCCTTCGAGGGCCACGACGTGACGATCCAGGACGTCTTCGAGGCCGTCGGGGCCCATGCCGCGGGCCAGATGAGCGCGGAGCGACTCGAGGCCCTTGAACGTTCTGCTTGCCCGAGCGGGGGGACCTGCGCGGGCCTGTTCACCGCGAACACGATGGCCTCATGCGCGGAGGCCTTGGGCATGGCCCTTCCCGGAGACGCCTCGATCCCCGCGATCGACTCGGCGAGGGACGGCGCCTCGGAGCGCGTCGGCCGGGCCGCCTTCAAGGCCCTCGAGCTGGGGATCCGCCCTCGCGACGTGCTCACCTACGAGGCCTTCGAGAATGCGATCTCCTTGGATGCGGCCATGGGCGGATCGACGAACGCGGTGCTCCACCTTCTTGCGATCGCCCATGAAGCGGGAGTCTCCCTCCGTCTCGAAGACTTCGACCGGATTGCGCGGAACGTGCCCCACATTGTTGACATGAAGCCGGGCGGAGCGTACGTAATGGCGGACCTCCATCGAGCCGGTGGCGTGCCCGCCGTCCTGAAGCGACTACTCGACGCAGGGAAGCTCCACGCGGACACGACGACCGTGACGGGGCGGACCCTCGGAGACGTCCTCCGGGACGTCCCCGCCCGGATCCCGGGCGACATCGTCCGGCCCGTTGCGAACCCGATCGCATCCGCGGGCGGCCTCGCGATCCTCCGAGGCAACCTCGCCCCCGACGGCGCCGTCGTCAAGACAGCGCGGGTGAAGCACCTATCCCATAAGGGACCCGCCCGGGTGTTCGACGGCGAGCAGGCGGCCTTCGAAGCCGTCCGGCGGACGGAGATCCGCGCCGGGGACGTCGTGGTGATCCGCTACGAGGGACCGAAGGGAGGCCCCGGCATGCGTGAAATGCTCGCGATTACGGCGGCAATCGTGGGCCAGGGTCTCGGCGAGGAGGTCGCGCTCGTCACGGACGGGCGGTTCTCCGGCGCGACCCGCGGCCTCATGGTGGGCCACGTCGCGCCCGAGGCATGGGACGGCGGTCCCTTGGCCGTCGTCGAGGACGAGGATACGATTATCGTGGATGTGGCAGGCCGATCCCTCAGCGTCGAGCGATCCGACGAGGAGATTCGCAGGCGACTCGCCTCTTGGAAGCGCCCCGAGCCGCGGTACCGGACGGGCGCCCTCGCGAAGTACGCGAGGCTCGTGACGACGGCCGCCGTGGGCGCTGTCTGCCCGTGAGCCGCGCGCCTATCCCTTCGCGTGGGACGTCCGCGGTACCTTCGCCCTCCGGTATGATCCGAAGACCTTCACGAACCCCGCCGTCGTGACGAGGGCCCCGACCGCCTCCCGGCACGTCGGGTCAGCCATCGTGCCCTCGAAGTCCGCGAAGAACACGTAGTTCCAGGGGCGGGCCCGGCGGGGCCGGGACTCGAGTTTCGTGAGATTGATCCCTCGCTTCGCGAACTCACCGAGGCAGGCGTAGAGGGATCCGGGCACGTTCTTCGCGACGAAGGCGATGGAGGTCTTGTCCGCGTCCGAGATCCGTCGCGGGTGCTTCTCGAGGGCGAAGAACCGTGTGTAGTTTTCGTGGTCCGTCTGGATGCTCTCCGCGAGGACCTTCATGCGATAGAGTCCCGCGCTCCTCCGGCTTGCGATCGCGGCCTCGTCCTTCCGCCTTCGCTCCCGGATCATCTTCACGCTCCCCGCGGTATCGTACGTGGGTATCTGCCTCCATTTCGGGTGGCGTGCGATGAACTTCCGGCACTGGCCGAGGGCCTGGGGATGGCTGTAGACTTTGCGGATGTCCCCGAGGGCCGCCTTGGGGTTCGCGATGAGGCAGTGGTCGATGGGCACAATGACCTCGCTCGTCACCGTGAGGTCGTGCTCGAGGAGGAGATCGTTCACTTGGGCGACGGTTCCTTCAATTGAGTTCTCAACCGGCAGCACGGCGTGGGTCGCTCGGCCCGCATCGACCGCATCAAAGGCATCCCGGAATTCCAGGCACGGGACGAGATCCACGTCAGCGCCGAAGACCTCGGCGACCGCGTCCTCGCTGTAGGCACCCCGCTCGCCCTGGTACGCCACCTTTGGCCGATCGCGGCGTCGGGGCAAGGCCTCGCCTCACGGGTGGGCTCGGGCCGTCTCATTCGCGAGCTCTGTGGCCCGCTTCGAGGCGGCGACGATCCCGTCGCTAACCGCTTGGGGCACGCCGCGGCTCTCCATGAGCTTGAAGCCAGCCTCCGTGGTTCCGTTGGGGGTCGCCACCATCTTGAACAGCGTGAGGGGTTCGATCGCGTCCGTCAGCAACAGTTCCGCGGTGCCCTTCATCGTCTGGAGGGTGAGCCGCGTGGCGACCTCCCTCGGCAACCCCGAGCGGACCCCGCCGTCGATCATGAAGTGGGCCAGGGCCGCGATGAACCCCGGTCCGCTTCCGCTCAGCCCGGTGACGGCGTCGAGGTGCTTCTCCTCGACCTTCGTGGCCCGTCCGATCGCACCCATCATCTCCTCGAGCAGAAGGGCGTCCGCGTCCGTCGCCGTGGATCCGAGGGCGAAGGCCGTTGCCCCCTCGCCCACTGAGCACGCGAGGTTCGGCATCATCCGCATGACATGGCCCTCGCCCCCTAGGATTCGCTCCACGAAGGCGGTGCGAACCCCCGCGGCGAGGGTGACCACGAGGCCGTCCTTCTGCACGTGGCCCGCAATGGAGTCCACGAGGGCGGGCATGTCCTTGGGCTTCGCGGCCAGCACGAGGATGTCCGAGCGCTCCGCGAGCTTCCCGGTCGTCGGGACGTACTCGACCGAGTACTTCGCGGCGATTTCCTTCGCCCTCGACGGGATCTTGTCGCTCACGAGGATCTTCGCCGGGGGCACCACGCGGCCCACCACGAGTCCTCGAACGAGCGCTTCGCCCATCTTGCCCACGCCAGCGACACCTATGGTCCGTTGTCCGTCCATGCGCCAATCCCCCGTCCCGATCGCCGCGCGTCCGCGTCGATCAGACCGAGCCGGCGCCGGCCCGGGGCCTCGGGAAGGGTCGCGGCACGACAAAAACCGCGGGGGACGTCGTACCGATCGTCCCGCGTCCAATCGTGCCCGTCGCCATGCCTTCCCTGCCCCGCGCGCCGGTCGCGCGTCCCGATGGCATTTTCACGCACCTACTTCAAGGTTGTGGAGAATCTTTCGGCCCGCCGCCGGCAGAAGCGGAAAACACGCGATTCTGGCTTAGCGTTCCGCTCATTCATTGACTTGTCACCAAGCTTTAAGACCAATCCTGGGGTTCCACGTCCTCACTACCATTCAGTGGACGGGAGGCGACGGCGGAGCCTCGATGCCGGAAGACGCTTCGGCGGACGACGCCTCTCCTCCGATCCGCGTAGAGGAGGAACGGAAACCGGATAAGTCCGGACGGCCCTCCTCAGGCCTGCGTTTTGGTGGAATGGGCATGGAATCGGGCCGACCTGTGTTCGTAAGCCCCTACAACGAAGCCGTCCTCGGACGGGCCACGGACCGAAGGGTCCGAATCTTCGACACGACCCTCCGGGACGGCGAGCAGACTCCCGGGGTCGCCCTGTCCGTTCAGGACAAGGTGCGGATTGCGCGGGTCCTCGACGACCTCGGTGTGGACACCGTGGAGGCGGGGTTTCCCGCGAACTCCCCGGGTGAGTTCGAGGCGGTTCGAGCGATCGTCGACGCGGGCCTCAAGGCGGAGATATGCTCCCTGAACCGTTGCCACCAGGCGGACATCGACGCGTCGATCAAGGCGGAGGTGAACGCGATCCACGTCTTCATCGCGACCTCCGACATCCACCTGAAGCACAAGCTCCGGATGAGCCGGGAACAGGTCCTCGAGAAGGCCACGTGGGCGATTGACTACGCGAAGGCCCATGGGTTCACCGTCGAGTTCTCCTCCGAGGACGCGACTCGGACGGAGCTGCCGTTCCTAAAACAGGTCCATCTGAAGGTCCAGGAAGCGAAGGTAGACCGCATCGACGTCGCCGACACCGTGGGCACGATCAGCCCTTCGGCGATGCGCCAGAGGGATTGTCCACTGAGCACTGGCCCAAACCGAGCCGACGACGTACCGGCCGCCGGTTGCGACGCCCCTCGCCCCACAGCACCAACAGCGGGCACGTGATCTGCCGCCCCGCCTCCCGTGCCTCCGCGTCGTGCCCGCTCTGGCCGAACGTCTTCGACCACTCCCGTTCTCCGGCGGCATCGGTCTTGATGACGTAGGCGTCTCGATCCCCGGCGCCCTCGCTGTACGTCTGTCCGGCCAG
>CAYGBO010000048.1:960-2808 GCA_964348145.1 uncultured Methanomassiliicoccales archaeon | reverse complement strand
TGAAGGACGTGACCCGAGTGCCCATCGCGGTCCACTGCCACAACGACTTCGGCCTCGCGACGGCGAACAGCCTCGCGGCCGTCGAGGCGGGAGCCGACCAGGTTCACGTCACGGTGAACGGGATCGGGGAGCGCGCCGGCAACGCGAGCTTGGAGGAGGTCGTCATGGGTCTCCACTCCTTCTTCGGCATCCGGACGGGCGTGGACACGACGAAACTCACCCATGCGTCGAAGCTCGTCTCCCGACTCACCGGCGTGTCCGTGCAACCGAACAAGGCGATCGTAGGAGACAACGCCTTCTCCCATGAATCGGGGATCCACGTGCACGGCATCCTGGGCGACGCGTCGACGTACGAGCCCGTGACGCCCGACCTCGTCGGCAAGGAACGAAGGATCGTCGTGGGGAAGCACACGGGCGCGCATAGTGTTCAGAATCGGCTCCAGAGCTATGGCTTCTCCCTGTCAAAGGAGCAGCTCGCCGCGGTCACCGGGCGGGTGAAGAAGCTCGCGGAGGACGGGAAGCAGGTCGACGACGCGGAACTGCTCGCCCTGGCCTACGACGTCCAGGGTAAGGGAGTCGACTCGAAGAAGCTCGTGAAGCTCGAGGAGTTCACCGCGATCACGGGCTTCCACTTTACTCCGACTTCAACGATCACCCTCATCGTGGATGGGGAGAAGAGGCGAGCGTCGGAGAGCGGGGTCGGCCCCATCGATGCCGCCCTGAAGGCGATTCGCTCCGCCGTCTCGAAGGGCATCACCCTGGACGAGTTCCGCCTCGAGGCGATCACGGGGGGTTCGGACAGTCTGTGCCAGGTCACGGTCCGCCTCGGTGACAAGACACCCGCGCCTGTGTCGGCCCTGGGCCGGGCCGTTGGCCCGGACATCGTGACGACCAGCGTAGACGCGGCGATGGAAGCCCTGAACAGGCTCCTATGGGCCAAAGCCCAGATCGGCGACGCGGGCAAGTGACTCCGGGGATCAGGGCGGGCTCCGGAGGAGCCGGAGTCCGAGGCTGGATCCCACCTTGAGGGAGTTGCCAAGGGTCATGAGCTGCATGGCCATGGGCTCGAGGTAGCGAGCAGATCGCAGGGGACCGGCGTCCACGGGTTCGAATCCGAGGTCGCGGCCCAGGCGCATGACGATTTCCTTCGCCCTCCGATCGTCGCCCGCCACGAAGAGGGTGAGGCTCTCGCGGCCGATCTTGCCCGTCGCCATGTTTGCCGCGAAGACGGTGTTCAGGGCCTTCACGACCCGTGCGCCGGGGAGGAGCGCAGTGAGTTCCTCGGCCGCCGAGGTCGAGAACCCCACGGCGAGCTCGGAGGACGGCGTCACCGGATTCGTGGCGTCGACCAGGATCTTCCCACCGAGGAGGGCCGGACCAACCGCGTGAATCGTCTCCTTGACCGCCTTGTAGGGAACCGCGAGGATGACGACCTCCGCCCACTCACCGACCTCTCGGAGGCCTCCCGCCTCGGTTCCCGTGGGGATCTTCGCTTCCTTGGGGTTCCTTGACCCAAAGCGGACCTCGTGCCGGCTCCTCAGAAATCCCTTCGCGAGGGCCGTGCCCACCGATCCAGTGCCCAAGATGCCGATTTTCATCGATTATCCCGGCGGTCTAAGGACTCGCGGTGGATAACCCTTTGTCAGCTCCCACGTCGGCTCCTGGGCTGCCTTACTCCCGGACCGCCGTGAAGGACGCACACGTGACGGTGTGGCCCACCCCTTTCATGGCCCGTAGCTTGTCGATGACCATGCGGCCGAGGTCTTCCCCCTCCCGAAAGATCTGAGAACTCCCGAGGCCCTGAACGAGGAGTTCCAACGGATGCAGGTCCCCCTGGTCTTCCTGAAT
>CAYGBO010000048.1:0-950 GCA_964348145.1 uncultured Methanomassiliicoccales archaeon | reverse complement strand
AGGTCTTCCATTGAACCCACCCGGACCTTCAGGAGGAGATCCCACTCCCCCGAGATGACATGCACTTCGTGGACGCCCGAGAGCTTCGAGATTTTCTCCGCAAGTTCGCGCTGGGATACGTCGGGGTTCGGCAGGAAGTTCACAAGGACAAAGGCCGTCACCGGACGTCCGAGCTTCGCGTAGTCCGGAATCGCTTTGATCGCTCGGATCACGCCCCGCTCGCGCATCTTCTGGACGCGGTACTGGACCGTCGGACGGGGCATGTTGAGGCGCCGCGCGATGTCCGCAATGCTGCGGGAGGCGTCGACGACGAGGAGATCGAGGATCTCCCGGTCCGTCTCGTCGAGCGGGTCCATCCTTTGACGGAACGCTGTGAAAGCTTTTAACTCTTGGTCAGTCCGATAGCCAAGTTTGCTCTTTTTTGAGGATTCCACGGAATCGAGCCTCTCGGCGCGGGCATGAGAACCAACGTTGATAACGAAGGCGGCACGTTTTTCGACGCAGGAGACGCCCTTCCCCATGTGCCCCTGCGGCGGATGAAGCTCAAGGTCTGCGTCGTGGGCGAGCGCGCGGTCGGAAAGACGAGCCTTATCCAGAGATACGCCCTGCTTCTCAGCCACCACCCCATACATGGCGATAAGCACTGCCGCAGGCGCATTGATTGCCGCGGCTGCCATTGCTCTTTCGCCCCGAATCGCGTAAGCTAACCCGTTATGTCCGATTCCGATCAAAACGTATACCGGCAGCGCCTGCAGGTCCCGTTCGCCTACCCGGTGGTGTTCACGCGCGGGCTTTTTGACCCGTCACGGCCCCTGCTGGCGGACACCCTTGATGCGGGCGGCGCCGACGGGGCGCGGCGGGTGATCGCGTTCGTCGACGGCGGATTGGCCGCGGCGCAACCGGAGCTGTGCCATGCGATCCAGGGCTACTTCCGGGCCCATGGCAAGCGG
>CAYGBO010000047.1:13592-14740 GCA_964348145.1 uncultured Methanomassiliicoccales archaeon | reverse complement strand
TGCCGGCCGTGAGGCCGATCTCCTGTTCCATGTCCCAGGGGGACCATACCTGGCGATGAAGGATGATCTTGCGGAGGTCGGGGATGTATTCCTCGAGGGTGTCCACGACGGCGTCGCCGAAGGCCTCCCGTTTCTCCGGCCAGGTCCCGCTGCGCAGGGTGTAGGGAGCGTACTGGACGAAACAGGACATGATGTGCTTCCCCGGTGGCGCCATGGAGGGATCCAGGGTCGTGGGGATGCACACGTCGATGAAGGGACGTCGGGAGAAGTTCCCATACTTCGCGTCATCGTAGGCCCGTTCGACGTAGTCCGTGTCGGGTCCGATCGTGATGACTCCCGAGAGGTGCGGGCCCGCCTCCGGAAGGCAGGCGAACTTCGGCCGTTCGTTCAGGGCCAGGTTCACCTTGCCCGAGGAGCCCTCGATGTTGAAGTTCCGGATTGCCCGCACGAAGTCGTCCGGTAGCTCCTTGGGCTCCAGGAGCTTGAGGAACGTCCGCTTAGGGTCGAGGCTTGACACGACGATCCGTGACATGATCTTCTCGCCCGTCGTGAGCTCGACACCGTAGGCCCGACCGTCCTTCACGAGGATCCTCCGAACGTCCGTGTTCGTCCGAATTTCCGCACCGTGGGCCCGGGCCGCACCCGCGATCGAATAGCTGATCGCCCCTGTGCCGCCCCGGGGGAAGCCCCACGAACGGTAGGCCCCGTCGACCTCCCCCATCTGGTGGTGGATCAATACGTAGGCCGTCCCGGGGGACCGGGGGCCCAGGAGCGTCCCGATGATCCCGCTCGAAGCCATGCCCGACTTCAGCGGCTCGCTCTCGAACCACTCATCGAGGAAGTCGGTCGCGCTCATCGTCATGAGACGGAGGAACGTGTAGAACTCCTCCTCGGAGAGAGTCTTGAAGTGGCGGCCGAGGGCGAGCAGCTTCCGGAGATTCGATGGCGTGAGCGAGTCGAGATCGGGAGGCGTCATCGACAGCATCGGGGCGACGAACTTGGCTATCTTCGTCATGAGCTGCGAGAAGGGCGTGACGTTCTCGGCGTCCTTCTTCGAGAACTTCGAGATTTCGCGGTAGGCTTCCTGCTCGTCGCCGCGGAAGTAGAGATACTTCCCATCGGGAAGGGGCGTGAAGCTCGCATCCTGG
>CAYGBO010000047.1:0-13582 GCA_964348145.1 uncultured Methanomassiliicoccales archaeon | reverse complement strand
TGAAAACCATGGGACGGAAGGTCGAGTTCCCGAATGATCTCGGGACGCATCAGGCTGCATACGTAGGAAAGTTCAGAGAACTTGAATCCCGGATACACTTCCTCCGTGACGGCGGCTCCGCCGAGGACCCCCCGTCGTTCCAGGACCAAGACTTTCTTGCCCGTCATCCCCAAGTAGGCCGCGGCGACGAGGCCGTTGTGGCCCCCGCCGATAATGATCGCATCGTACCGACCGGCCACATTCATGCCCCCATCGCTCCTCCCCGGGTCACCCGTCCGCCGGTGTGAGCGGACGGATGCGCATCCGGCCCCGACCAGTAACAGGAAGAAGGTTAAATTGTTTCTCGTCTGTCCGCGAATCGGCATCCGCCGCCTCCGAGTTGCCGCCCTGTCTCCGGCGTTCCCGAAACCCTTATTTCCGCGCTGTGCTTCCCCAAAGGTCCGTCCAATCATCCGGCGGCTCGACCCGTCGGTCGGTGGGAGGGGGAACCGTGCTCCGGGAGTCACCGTTTCATGCGCGAACGGCAGCCTTGTGCGAAAGCTGGGAATGGAGGGGATGGGCGGGATACCTCTCCGCGAGTTCGTATCAGCTCATCTCCATCATGGAGTACTTCGCGATCCGTCAGTCCGCGGGACTCATGGACATCACCCCTCTCTACAAGTACCACATCTCGGGGAAGGATGCCCTCGCCCTCGTGAACAAGGTCGTGACCCGGGACGCCTCCAAGCTCGCGAAGAATCAGATCTACTACACGCCGTGGTGCGACGATCGCGGGAGGACCGTGGACGACGGCACCCTGTGGAATCTCGGGGACGGCTCCTATCGGCTCACGGCCGCGGAACCGAACTTCCAGTGGCTCGTCGACAACGCGGTCGGCCTGGACGTCAAGATCGAGGACGTCTCCGACAAGATCGCGGGGCTCGCCCTTCAGGGTCCTTCCTCCCGCGCGATCCTCAAGGAGGCTGCGGATGGAGCCGTGGACACCCTGCGGTACTTCCGGTACGTGAACACGCGCTTGGACGGAGTCCCCGTCACGATTTCCCGGACCGGGTACACGGGGGACCTCGGCTTCGAGCTGTGGACGGACTGGGATCACGCGGAGCGTCTGTGGGATGCCGTCATGCAGCACGGGGAGGGCCACAACACTACGCCTGCGGGTCAGACCGCATTGGACATCGCCCGGATCGAGGCGGGGCTCATCCTCGCGGATGCCGAGTTCATCCCGTCCCGGAAGGCGATGACCGACTCCCAGATGTACACCCCCCTGGAGCTGAGCATCGACTGGACGGTCGCGTTCAACAAGAACTCCTTCGTGGGGCGCCATGCCCTCCTCGAGGAGAAAGCGCGCGGCCCGAGGCGGCGGACCGTGGGGCTCGTGGTGAACTGGCCCGCGGTCGTGAAGCTGTATCGCGATGCGGGCCTCCCGCCGTTGCCACCCCAGATCCCGACCCACGAGAAGATCCCCCTGTATTCAGGGACGCGCCAGGTGGGCCGGGCCACGAGCACGTGCTGGGCTCCCCTCGTGAAGCAGTATATCGCGATCGCCACGGTCCAGGCACCCTTCTCGGCCTTGGGCACGCTCCTGGACTTCGAGGTCACGGTCGAGGGCGAGCGGAAGCGGGCGCCGGCGACGGTCGTGAAGAGGCCCTTCTACGATCCGGCGCACAAGAAAGGGTGACGGGCTTCTCCCACGTGGACGGGGACTGTCATCCATCGGACCGCGGGGAGAGCAGCCATGGGTGACCCGGACGTCCGCGCCCGGCGGGAGCTGGAGCGAGAGGTCATCGGATGCGTCCGCTGCCCCCGGCTCGTCGCCTACCGCGAACAGGTCGCCCGGACGAAGCGAGCGGCCTTTCGTGCATGGGACTACTGGGGGCGCCCCCTTCCGGGGTGGGGTGATGCGTCGGCTCGGCTCCTCCTCGTCGGGTTGGCGCCGGCCGCCCACGGGGGGAACCGAACGGGCCGGATGTTCACGGGGGACCGCAGCGGGGACTGGCTCGTGCGGGCCCTCCATCGGGCGGCCTTCGCAAGCCAGCCCACGTCCCAATCCCGGGACGACGGGCTTCTCCTCCGGGACTGCTACATCACGGCCGCCGTCCGCTGTGCGCCGCCGGGCAACCGACCCACATCCCGGGAAGTGGCCCATTGTCGTTCCTACCTCGAGCGTGAGCTACTTCTCCTTGGGAACCTGCGGGTCGTGATCGTCCTCGGGGGCCTGGCCCTCGATGCATTCCTGCGGGCCTGGCGCGCCCTAGGACGCGACGTCCCGAGTCCGCGGCCCTCCTTCCATCACGGAGTGATCGTGGAGCTGCCGCCGGTAGTCCTCATCATGTCCTACCACCCGAGCCAGCGCAACACATCGACAGGGCGGCTCACGGAGGCTGCCTTCGATAGGATCTTCGCGGTCGCGAGAGAGCGGCTGTCGTCCTGACGCCTGACGAATCGATTCGACCGGTTCGCGAGGGACGTCAGCAACCAATTTATCGGACTTCCGAGTTGCGCCGGCGAGAGCATGGCTTCCTTCGATGCGATTGTCGTGGGCGCGGGCCACAACGGCCTGGTTGCCGCCGCTTACCTAGCGCGGGCCGGCCTCCGGGTCCTCGTCCTGGAACGACGATCCATTGTGGGCGGAGCCTCCGTGACGGAGGAGATTCACCCGGGCTTCCGGGTGAGCACCCTCGCCTATACGTCTGGGCTCCTGCGACCCGAGATCAAGGAGGATTTGGAGCTCGCCAAGTTCGGCCTCGAAGAGCATCCCTACGATCCCTCCCTGTACCTTCCCTTCCCCGATGGCCGACACATCATGTTCCGGCCTGACGAGACGTGGAACGTCAAGGAGGTCGCGAAGTTTTCCGCGGCGGACGCCCGCGCCCTCCCGGAGTACGAACGATTCTGGCAGGACTTCGGGGAACTCGTTGAGCCGACGCTCCTCGCCCCGCCCGTCTCCCTCGCGGACCTCGCCGCGCTCATTCAAACTCCGGAGGCGGAGGACTTCCTCCGGCGCGTCATGCTCATGTCCATCGCGGACCTGCTCGACGACTTCTTCGAGTCGGAAGAGGTCAAGGTCTCGTTGGCGACGGGAGCCGTCGCGGGCACCCTCGCGGGTCCTCGGACGCCGGGAACCGCCTTCGTCCTGGGTCACCACACCCTCGGAAACATCGGGGGGGTCAAGGGCGTGTGGGGGTGGCCCCGGGGGGGCATGGGAGCGATTCCCGACGCCATCGCCCGGGCCGCGCGCCATCATGGCGCGGACATCCGAACGGGGGCCTCCGTGGCACGAATCCGCGTCCGAGACGGTCGGGCCATCGGGGTCGATCTCGAGGACGGGACGGGCCACGAGGCGAAGGTCGTCCTCAGCGGCGTGGACCCCAAGAGGACCTTCCTCGGCCTCGTGGGCACAGATCACCTCCCTGCTGACTTCGTCCGCTCCGTCTCGCGAATCCGGATGGAAGCGGTCTCCTTCAAACTGAACCTCGCGCTCCGCGAACTCCCGGATTTCTCTGCCGCGCCCGGGACTCACATGCAGGACCACCATCGGAGCATCATCGACATGGCGCCATCCTTGGACTACCTCGAGCGGGCCTACGACGATGCGAAGCACGGTCGGCCGTCTAAGAGCCCGTACCTCGAATCTGTGATCCAGACGGCGAACGACCCGTCGGTGGCGCCACCGGGCATGCACACTCTCACGATCTCGGCGAAGTTTGCACCCTTCGATCTCGCGGAGGGTACTTGGGACGCGACCGCCGAAGGCTTCGCGGAGCGGATCCTCGACGTCTACGAGGGGTACGCGCCGAACCTGCGACGAGCGATTGTGGCGAAGCACTGGGTTTCCCCGTCCCAGCTTGAGAAGGAGTACGGACTCACCCGGGGCGACGTGTTCCATGGTGCCATCCTGCCGCACCAGATGCTCTCCTTCCGGCCCGTACCCGGGTGGGCCCAGTACCGGACGCCCGTGGGGGCCCTCTACCTGTGCGGTGCGGGGGCCCATCCAGGCGGCGGTGTCATGGGCGCGCCGGGCCACAACGCCGCGAAGGCGGTCCTCGACGACTGGCCCAAGCTGCGAGGCGCGTGACGGTCAAACCTCTCGGACTTGGTCCTCGTAGGGAGTCGCGAAGCCCGCGTCGCCGCCTTCGATGAAGTTCTTAAGGCAGACGAGCAGGTCGGACCACCGGCCGCGATGGCGCGCGACTTCCCCGTGCTCCCCTCTGCCATATCCCGTGGACGAGAAGTACACGGCCGTGCCGCTCGCCTTCTCCTCCAATCGGATGGAGACCCGGAGGTCTCCCTCGGGGCGAGGCCATCCCAGGACGATCCCTCGCGGACTGTCCGTCTCGAGAACTCGGCTCGGCCCCTCGCCCCGGCCCAAGGAGAAGGCTCCACCCGCGACGGGTTCTGCGCGGGCGTTTCCCGTGGGCATGCCTCCGGTCGACCAGTGGTCCAGCTGCGCGGGGTCCGTGAGCGCGGCCATGATCCGGTCCGGGGTCGCCTCGATGAGCGTCGTGAGTCGCAGTCCTTCAGGCCCGACGGGTTCGTGGTCCGGCCGGATGCTGTCCCCGCGGCCCTCCGCGACGGATTTCAAGTTGCCGAGGCACACTCGCCATGTATCGTGGACAGTCCCGAACTCGGTACGTCCGCTCGGGACGCCGGTGTGTCGCGCCCGCAGGATGGTCGCGCCGTCTCCCTCGTCCTGCAACTCGTACGAGACCCGCGTCTCCGCGCCCTGGAGGGGCCACGTGAAGGCAAACCTTCGGAGGGTCTCTCCCTCATCGATCCGTGTCTCCCATCCGCGGCCTTCGGGGCGGAAGATGCAGGTTTCCCCACCGAACCGGAAGGATCCGCCGACCTTGGGCTCGATCCGAGCCCAGCCGCAAAACCATCGGGCAAGGTGCTCAATCCGGAGAAGCCGCTCGAACACGATTGGACGTCGTGCTTCGATCCGCACCTTGATGTCATAGTCGAAGCCCATGAGCACCGGGCGAAAGGCCTCCCAAGACTTGAACTTGCACCGCTTGGGCGGAGGTCCTCAAGCGCCCTCAGGGACCGCGTCCCCTTTCCTCGGAAGGCGGTGCAGCCCGGGTCGCCGCGGTCGACGGCTGAAAGGTGTCGAGGACATGACCCGTTTCCTTCGCGCCCCAGAGCTGCTCAAGCAGCCGCTTCACGCCGACAAGGCGGTCCACATCGCCGTTCCAATCACTCAGGACGGGCTCGAACCGCTTCTCGATGTCCATCACGACTTCATTGACCCGCCGCTCCATCCGACCGGATTGTCGTCCGCTGTAGAGCACGATCAGGACTACGTATTGACCCCGGGCGACGGCCATGTGGTGGTCCGCCAGCTCGATGCTCTTCAGCTCCCCGACGCCCATCGAATGGAAAGACTCGTTCACGAAGCTCTGGATCGCGCTGAACATGGACGCGATGAGGTCCGGATCCTTGTCCGAGGTCAGGGTGCGGGACAGATGAACGAGCGGGATGCCGCCCGCGTAGATCAGGAAGACATGCTCCACGGAGCTTCGGAAGAACCGCATGGAGAAGATCACGAGCGCTGAACCGCCGATGGCCACGATCCACGGGAGAATCGTGAGGAGAAGGTCCGGGCCGGTGATCCGGATCTGCAGGGTGACAGTCGAGGCGAGTTCCCAGTCGGAAACCGTGACGTTCAACGCGTCTTCGCGCACGCCGGCCGGGTAGTTGAAGAGCAGTATGAGACCCTCGACCCTAACGTACGTGGGCTTGTTCGTACGGACCGTGAGAGTGTCGTTTTCCACGTCCCAGACGTAGTCGGCCAGGCTGAAGAAGAAGACGCTGGTATCCGAAACGAGGATCGGAATCTCGCGGATTCGCGGTGCATCGTTGACGGGACGGACCGTGATTTTGATCGTGTCCTCCGCATACGCGCCCGACTCATCCGTCGCACGGAACGTCACCCGCTCTGCGCCAAACCAGTCCGCAACCTTGGGGACGAAGTCCACCGTGTGGTTGAGCTGAATCGTGACCTCGATGTTGACCTGACCGGACGTGTAGAAGATCGTCGCGCTGTCAGGATCCCAGAAATAGTCATCGAGATCGAAGGCGCCGAGGAGCGGAGTGTCTTCAAAGAGCACTTGATCGGGAAGTTCGAACCCGGCCCGCAGTCGGGGCGGGTAGTCGTAACCGACGGTCACGGTCGTGCTGACGAAATCCTCGTCGATGGAGTCATTCGCGAAGATCGTGAGGGGCAGTGTATAGGGCGCGACGAGGGGCCCGATCGTCTCCGGGAAGAGCATCGAGAGCATCATCCCGTCCACCGAGATGTATAGCGGCTGGTTCGTGCGAATCCTGATATCGGAAAGATCGTTGTCCGGATCGCTCACGTGTGGCGAGAGGTCAAACACGTAGGTCTCATTGAAGTGAACCACGAAGGGCGGTAAGTAGCCGATCACGGGCGGGTCGTTGACGGGTAGCACCTCCACGAGAATCGTGTCCTCTGCAATCGCTCCCGTGGGATCCTGAGCGCGGAAGGTCACGGACTCAACGCCGTTCCACTCGTCGAAGGCTTCCACGTCGACGCTGTGGTTCGCCGTGATTGTCACGTTGAGATGGGTGAATCCGTACGTGAAGAAGAGGACGTCCTCATCCGGATCGAGGAAATAGTCATCGAGATCGAAGACGCCACGGCGGGTCTCGCCCTCGCGAATTGTGAGATCGGGCAGAGGCACGATGAGCAGAGGCGGTGTGTCATCCGTCACGCCGACCGCGATTGAATGGGAGGTGGATAGCTCTCCGTCGTCTACGGTGAGGACGATGAAGTCCCAAGGGTCAGCGAAGGTTGCCGGATAGTTGAAGGTCACGCGGAAGCCGGTCACGGTCGTGTATTGCGGGCGGTTCGTGCGGAGGACGAGTTGAGTCCTCGGTGTATCGATGTCACTGATGTGGGGACCGAAGTCAAAGGTGTAGGGGACGCCTCGTTTCACGTACAGAGTATCGGGCGTGAAGTCGGCGAACGTGGGCGGATCGTTGACGGATGTGATGTTGATCCACAGGGGCTGGGTGGCGTAGTTGCCGGTGTCGTCGAAGAGGAACAGGGTCACGAGGTTGTCGCCGAACGCATTCGGTTTGGGCTGGAAGCTGAGGATATGATTTCCCGTCTGATTCCCGCCGGTGTAGTCGTAGAGACTCGCGTTCGCGCCGGCGAGGTCCCATCGCAAGCCGCTGAGAGGTGTATCGGGGTCCACCGCGAATCCGGCCAGGGCAAGATTCCACAGGTCGCCGTCCTCGAAGGCCTGCTGGTCCGGTACCGTCGGATCGATTTGGGGATCCACGTTCTCGAGGAAAAGGACCTCAAGGGTCGCGGCGAGCCCAGGCAGGCCCTCCCTGGTGGACAGGCTCGTGAGGCCTCCAACGGCTTCGTCCCGGACCTTGAGAAGGACGCCCACATTCGGGAGGGAACCGTTCGTCCAGCGCTGCACCAGGTCGGTGATGTTCCACGTGAGCGGAGAACCGGGTCCCGAGACGGGGGCCGAGGCGACCACCGTCGCGTTGAAGTCCGCACCCGGGACCACCCAGGACGCGTTCCCGTCGCGGGTCTGCCACGTCACGCCGCTTCCGCCGAGAATCTCGAGCGCGCCAACGCTTGCGTTCAACAGGGGCGCTCCGTCCGGCGAGTTTCCATCGAGGAAACGTCCCGTCAGGTTGTAGTTGTACCAACCCGTGCGGAAATCGTGGCCCAGGCTACCCGTCGAATAGGCGAAGGTCTGCGTACGGGATGCGAAGACGATTTCCATGGTCCCGTCGCCGTCCAGGTCGGCCACGACGGGCGCCGCGCTCACCCAGTCCGGTGCGGGGAACTGCGCGAGCATGGCTCCCGTGTAGTTGACGACATAGAGGCTGTTGTCGAAACTGCCGATGAGGAGGTCCTCGATGCCGTCGAGATCCACGTCGGCCGCGGCCGGCGCACCCCAGATGGCTCCGCCCGTGGGGAAGGACCATAGGAGGCTCCCGTTCGCATCAAGGAGTCCCAGGGAATTTTGCCGGGTCATCGAGAAGGCGGTTTCGAGCCATCCGTCGTCCTCAAAATCCACGAGGACTTGCCCGCCCCACTGGTCCGACGTCGTTGCAGAGGACCACAGGGTGATCCCGTTCGTGCCGTTGAAGGCGAACTGATTCCCGTTCACCGCGGTATCGCCCGCGACGACGTCGAGATAGCCGTCACCCTGCAGGTCCCCCAGACTCGGCACGGCGAAGGCGCTGTTCGAGCCCGGTTGCACCGGGGAGTAGGGCACGGCCGTGCCATCCGCGCGCAGGACGTAGTATTGCCCCATGGACGTCGTGTACACGATTTCGGGTTGTGGCCCTTCCGTGAGATTGCCCACGGACGGGGCATAGCCAAGACGTCCTCCCGTGAGACCATACTGCCAGCGCACGGTGCCATCGTTGCCGTTGAACGCGTATAAGCCCCGGTCTTGGGACCCGGCGAAGAGCTCCTTGATCCCATCGCCGTCGATGTCGGAGATGGCGATGGGTCCATACACGGCCCTCGTTGGGGATGCCCCCGTGCTCCACTCCAGAGTCGTCCCGTTCGCCGAGAGGGCGTATATTTTGTAGTCCACGGTGCCGCTCGTCGCGAACACGACCTCGAGCGCGCCGTCTCCGTCGACATCCACCGGAGTAGCGAAATAGTCCACCACGTCGGGGGCCGTGTAGTTCCAGAGCAGCGTTCCGTCCCACCGGATCACGTATACGTTGTTGTCGGAGGATCCGAGGACGACCTCCAGGTCCCCGTCTCCCGTCAAGTCGGCTGCCGCCAGCGAGGTGTACGCGGTGCCTGCGCTGAAGTTCCACAGGAGGTTCCCGAAGGCCTTCGTGCGGAAGGAAGGAACCGTGGGAATCATGTTGCCGTAGTAGAGGGAGTACTGACGACTCGCGAGGGGACCCACCGTCGCCCCGAAGACGACGTGGACGCGGGTGACGTTCGAGCCTGAATATCGGGCCCCATAAACCTGGCTTGGGACTTCCTGATCGAACTCGTCGTAGACCCGGAAGTCCGCGGGAACGAAAGTGGACAGGGGTACGGGGATGGCGAGATCGATGTCGACGGGTTCGCGGACCCGAGGGACGCCCGCCGTTTCGGTGATCGTGAGCGGTTGTCGGAATCCGAACTCCGTGCCCGTGCCTTCCACCCAGGGGGCCCGGAGCCGGTGAACGTCCAGCGTCGGGCCGGCGGCACCCTGCACGACCCACGCCCGGAGCGTCGCGTTCTGGACGATCGCGGTCGAGGGGATCCCGGTCAGGTTGAAGAGCGCGAGGCCTCGGAAGGCCGTCCCATTCGCGGGATCTCCGCCCACAACAAGGACGTCACTGCCGCCGTAGTTGC
Organism: uncultured Methanomassiliicoccales archaeon; assembly: GCA_964348145.1. Taxonomy (GTDB): domain Archaea; phylum Thermoplasmatota; class Thermoplasmata; order RBG-16-68-12; family RBG-16-68-12; genus RBG-16-68-12. The sequence goes on along the minus strand of CAYGBO010000047.1, from coordinate 4,227 downwards.
GGTTTGGATTTCTTCCGTCAATGAATGCGTCCGCGATTGCTCCGAAGGTGCGGAAGACGGGAGTGGCGAAGGGCGATGTCGACCTCGTCGGTTCGGACGTCGGAGAAGGCGTCCTCTCGAACCTCGCCTCGCTTTCGCCTGACAGAAGCGTGCCCAGGGTCCCCGTCAGAAACAAGGCCAGGAAGATCGCAAGGGCCAGCAGACTCCTTCCGCGCATCGTATGGTCGGACGCTCCACTGATGGGAATCGAGTGGCCCCGCTTCGCTCGCCATCGCTAAATCCCTTGGCAGGCCGTTATCTCCGCTGATACTTTCCCATCGGGCGGTTTACCACCGAGCGGCCGAGGTGGGATTCCGCTGGTTTGGGGGCATGGAACCGGGACTCGAACCGGCCTTGGATATCGACACCCAGGCGGGTCCGGTCGCACGGTCGTTGGGCTTCGTTGCCGGACGCCGGCGTGAGGGGATTGAGGGTGAATCCTTCGAAGAAGCGCTCTGCGCAGATCGGCCTTCAAGAGAACCTCGTCATCCCATCCCCGTCGCCAAGGAGGGTTAGCGCAACGCGGCCATCCTGATAATCACGCATGCATATGATAATTCTCTCCGTCGGTTCATCTACACCTAGTGACCATATATTCCGACTGCCATGAAGGCACAACTGAAACGCCTGGGATCGTGGATGCTCATGCATCCGTGGCTGGTCGCTGCTCTGCTGTTCGCCGGCCTCTTCGCGGCTGAGCTCATCCTGTTCCCGGACCAGGCTTTCGCGAAGCGAAAGCGAAAACCATAGGCCCACCCTGGGTTCGAACGCACGCCGCCGACTCCCCCTGCCAAAGGCCGGGATGATCGCAATCTCTGTGAGTTCGAAGAAGCGTCCGAGACGCCCAGACCGCGAGGTCCTATCTCGTTAGCCCACCTAGCGATAGCTCTCCTTGCTCATTCCGAATCGTTTTCCATCTCTTTCTCAGATCCAGAGGTTCCGACGTTCCCCCGGCGTCTCATTCTTCTCCATAGGTACTGCAGTCTCTCTCGCGCGGAGGGATGACGCGCTAGGTAGAACTGAGTGAGACCCACCGCCAAGGGCGCCCCCACGAGGACGGCGAGGAGGATGTTCAAGGCGAGCCAGCTGTTCGCCGGGGCGCCGCGGAGCGGGTCCGTGGAACCCCACGCCTGGCAGCATGCCTCTCCTTGAGGGAACAATGTAAGCCGGATCAGTCCGAACCATGGGATCTCGCCGCGGGCTCGGCCGAAGATGTAGGACAGGGGGATGACCCACCGGTCGAACCGGGTGATCGTCGTGTAGGCGTTGTTATCGCCCATCGTCAGGAAGCCATTCTCGCCGAGGCCGAAGTCGACGCTCCGCTCGCCAAGGGTGAGGTTGAAGTGGACGTCGAGATCTTGTTTCCAGCCTGCCCGATGAAGGAGGAAGCGCGACAATCCGAACGGACTTGCGGTGGGAGTGCCGTTCGCGTCCCACGCATCCCAGTCTTCCGCGGGAAGGAGAGACAGTTCGGGGACGTCGTAGGCGTTCGCGGTCGCGTTCCACGTCACGAAGGCCATCGCGCGATGCATGAAGACGTTCTCGCGCGTCGTGTTGGGTTCGAGGTACACGAGGACATCCCCATAATCCCCATAGGTCGAGAAGTCGGTGGCCCGACCCCGGATGTACGTCGTGATGTCCGCCGTGGATTCCACAGACTGTACGATTACGAGGTCGCCTGTGTCCATGACGCCGATGTGGCTCGTTTCATTCCCATGCTGCATGCTGTTGCCGTCGACGATGAAGAAGGGCGTGGCGCTGCCCGCATAGACGAACAGGATCCCCATCGTGGCACTGAAGACGACGAGGACGGCGAGGAGGATACGCGCGAGCTTTCTCCGCTGGGCCCGTGGGGACACGGACTCCTCGGGCTCCTCGTCCACGTCCCGGGAACAACCTGGTCCTATTCATAGGTCGCGCGAAGGGTCCGCAACGTCTGCCGAGGGTTCATCCCCTCCGCGGCTTTGGTAGGAGCCCGTCAACGTCGCCTTTTGCTCTTCGGACGCTCTCTCGCGCGCCGCCCCTTCCGGCCGCCGTGCCGGAATCGCTTTTCCTTGGGTCGCTTGTCCTTCGGCGGCCGCTCCTTTCGCCTCATGACGACGGTCGGAAGACGAGCCGCCCCATATCCCTGCCGTTGGACCCAGGGCCTGATCTACCCCCCTTGCATGTCCCTCACATAGGATTGATCCCCCAAGGTGCGATGCGTTTATTAGAAGCCGTATCCGTTGAGACCCGCAAGGGAGGGTTTGAATGAATAACGTGAACGCTTCGAAGATGCAGGCATTTGTGGAGGAGTTGAAGGCCAATCCCGACGCCGGGAAGAAGCACAAGACGGTCGCCGGGGACTGGTCCTTTGAGGAGGGCAAGCCGCAGTTTCGCGCGGTCCTGGAGTTTCCCGCTGGAAGGGCCAACGTGGAAGCGGAGTTGCCACCCTTCGCAGGCGGCTGGGGCACGAGTCCGGATCCGATTCAGTATTGCCTGTATGGGCTCGCCGCGTGCTTCGCGGTGACCTTCGCCGCGACGGCGACTTCGGAGGGTGTGGCGTTGAAAAAGCTTCGGGTGACCGCGGAGAACTGGATGAATCTTCAGAAGCAGATGGGTCTGTCGAAGGAAAACATCATCGAGAAGGTCAAGTTCACGGTGGACGCCGACGCGGACGTTCCGGCGTCGAAGATGCGGGATCTCCTGCGCCTTGCGGAGGAGCGGTGCCCGGGGACGGAGTGCGTCACCCGTTCGGTGCCCTTCGAAGCCCGTCTTGTCTGAGCAAGGGCGTGGCCGTGCGGACGGAGACGGGGTGAACCCCCGTTCCACCCGTTACCGTCTCAGCTCGGGAGGACGTTCGGCGTCACGATCCATTCGACAGACCACGCGCCACGCTCATCCCGTGTGAGCGCCGTGATACCCGCCATGGTGAATCTCACGGGACTCCTTCCCGCGTCGCCGCACAGGAGGAGGCCCGCGAGTCGCTCCAAGTGAGGCAGGTGCCCAACGATCATCAGATCCTCGGAGGAGTCCCCGAGGATCCGCGATATGGTTTCGGGGTCGTCCTGGGGCGCAATGCCCTCTCGCGCCTCGAAGCCTTCCGGAGGCCGGAGATGCTCCGCAAGGATTTCCGCGCTCTGCCGGGCCCGGGTCTTGCCGCTGTGCAGGATCCGCGTGACGGGGACGCGTCCGTGCTCCGCCGCGAACCGCGCCACCCGAGTGATGTCTTCCCTTCCTCGGTCCGTGAGGGGACGCTCCGCATCTTCCTCCTCCCGCTTGGCCTCGCCATGCTGCACGAGGTACAGGTGCATCTCCGCACTTCCTCGTGTGGGAATCTTCTTTGGTCTGATTAAAGCCCACGGGCGACCCTGCAAAGGCGTCAGGACTTCGGGATGTCTTTCTTCGGGTCCACAAAGGGCTTCCGAACGACCGTGGCCTTCCGCTCGCCCGACGGCAGATCCGCGGTCAGTTCCGTCCCCAGCTTCGCGTGCTCAACGGAAACCATCGCGTACCCGATGTTCTTTTTGAGCCGGGGCGAATGTACGAGCATCGTGAGGTGGCCCACCTGCTCGCCGTCTTCCTTCACGGCCCCAAACTTCGTGAGGATCCCCTGCAAGGGCTCTCCGTGGACCTCTAGGCCGACGAGCTTCCGCTTCACGCCCTCCGCCTTGATTCGCCTCAAGGCGTCCTTGCCGATGAAGTCCGACTTCTTGTCCAAGTCCACCAGCCAGCCGAGGCCGACCTCAAAGGGATTGTCCTCGAGGGTCATGTCCGCGCCGTAATTCAGGATGCCCGCCTCAACGCGGCGAATCTCGGACGGCCCCGTGGGCCGGATGTCAAAGGGCTTCCCGGCCTCGAGGACCTTCCGCCAGAGTTTGTCACCCTGGCTTCCGTCTCGGAGGTATAGCTCGTAGCCGATCTCTCCAGTCCATCCCGTCCGGGACACGACGACGGGGATCCCGTCGAGGGATGTCTCCAGGATGTCGTAGTACGCGAGGTCGAGGACCTTAGGGCCAAACAGCGCTCGGAGGACGTCCTTCGACTTCGGCCCCTGGATCTGCATAGGTGACACATCGGGCTCCTTGACCTCTACGTCCATGTCCGCGTGGACGGCGACGCCCTTCGCCCAGAGCAGGATGTCGCTGTCCGAGGCGGAGAGCCAGAAGTGGTTCTCCCCGAGGCGCAGCAGGACGGGGTCGTTGATGA
>CAYGBO010000046.1:0-14841 GCA_964348145.1 uncultured Methanomassiliicoccales archaeon | reverse complement strand
AGCTTTTCCAGGTCGGCACGCAGCGCCGCGGCGAGCCGCTGCGTCGCCGCGCGTACCGCTTCGCGGGAGCCTCCGTTGTCGACGACGTAGATGCGCATGGCACGCACAAAAGGAGGCGACGGAAAAAGATTTCTGGTCGCACTAGCGGCCCTTTCGAGGGGGTTCGGGAGGCTTATGAGGCGGAGGGATGTCACGATCCTCGGGAGCATACCCCGCCGAGGCAGTCCCCAGGGGCGCCCTCGTCCCGATCCGGAGGACCGGGACCGTGGGTGTCACTCCCATTCGATCGTCGCCGGGGGCTTGTTCGACACATCGTAGGTGACACGGTTGACTCCGCGCACCTCGTTCGTGATTCGAACGGAGATCCGGTCCAGGACCTCGTGAGGTATCTTGGCGTACTTCGCAGACATGCCGTCCACCGCCTCGACTGCGCGCACGGCGATCGTGTGGCCATACACCCGTACGTCCCCGTGAACCCCCACGCTCTGAACGGGAAGGAGGACCGCGAAATACTGCCACGGGAGCGCCATGGGCCCCTTGTGGGCTGCGGCCTCGATCTCCTCCTCGACGATGGCCGACGCTGCCTGTAGGAGGGCGACCCGTTCCGGCGTGACCTCACCGAGAACCCGGACGGCGAGGGCAGGACCCGGAAAGGGCTGGCGCTCGGACACGCGAATGCCAAGGGCCCTCGCGACCTTGCGTACTTCGTCCTTGTACAAATCCCGCAGCGGTTCGACAAGCCTCAGCCTCATCTGCGCCGGGAGGCCCGCCACGTTGTGGTGCGTCTTGATCCGATCGCGAAGTTGACCGCCGCTCTCAATCCAGTCCGGGGCAATCGTGCCTTGCACCAGGAATTCAGCCCCGAAGGCTTCGGCTTCCTTCTCGAAGAGTTCGATGAACTTGTTCCCGATGACGGTCCGCTTCCGCTCGGGATCGAGGACACCTCTTAGGGCCGAGAAGAACTCGTTCGCCGCTCGAAGGACACGGTGGTTTACATCGAGCTCCTTCAGCGTCGCCTCCACATCCTCCGTTTCTCCCTTCCGCATGAAACCCGTGTCGACGTACACGGCGAGGAGGCGATCGCCTACCGCGCGGCTTGCGAGCACTGCCGCCGTCGTGCTGTCCACACCGCCGGACGCCGCGATGATCGCCCGGCCTTTCACGACTTCCCGAATCGACGGAACCTGCTCCTCGATGAAGGCCTTCGCGTCGAACATCACTTCCCCACGGCTCGCGAGTCTTCGAGGACCCACTTCTTCATGGCCTCGCGGTGCTCCCGTAGTTTGTCCGCAAGACGCTCGTTCGAGAGGGCGAGGATTTCCACCGCGAGGATTGCTGCGTTCTCCCCGCGGTCAAGCCCCACGGCCGCCACGGGAACCCCCGGCGGCATCTGGGAGACGCTGAGGATCGAATCGAGGTTCACCTTCCCGCTGACAGGCACGCCGATCACAGGCTTCGTGGAATGGGCGGCAATCGCGCCGGGCAACGCCGCCGAGAGGCCCGCAATCGCGACGAAGACCTTCGCTGTGGAGTTGCGGACGAGATCTCTCAGCAGATCGGGGGTGCGGTGGGCCGATGCGACGACGACGTCATGGTCTACGCCGAATTCAGACAGGATGGAGGCAGCCTTCTTCCCGACCTCCGCGTCGCTCTTGCTACCTAGGAGGATGAGGACTTCGACGGGCATCGACCGGACAAGGAGGATTCCTGGGATATAAGCTTCCTGCACCCGAAGAGGGTCGCTCGCAGGGTCTCTCGCGTCAATCCGGCCTTCAGCTCTTCATGATGGCAAGGAGGAACAGCCCAATCGCCGCGGCGGCGCCGATGAGGGCCGCCAAGATGACCCCGATGGATTCGATGATGACTGTGGTCAGCCCAATCTCGCCTCCGAAGAGATCATAGGGGCCCGCCCCCAGGACCCAGAGAATCCCGATGATGAGGCCGCCCACGAGGAGCCCCGCGCCAATCTTTCGGCTCTTCCCGCTGCCAAAGTAGGCCGTGAACGCCCCCGTGATCACGAGGAAGAGGCTGAAGGTCATCAGGAGTATCGTCAGGAAATTCCAGAACTCGATGGCAGTGAATCCAGCCATAGAATCGCTCCTCAGAACTTGATTCCCGTCAGGGTTTTCGTGTCGATGACCCCGGGGATGGATCGGATCTTGTCCACGACGACCTGGCCCAGGATGTTGAAATCCTCTGCCTCGATCTTCGCGATCAAGTCGTACTCCCCGAACAGCGGGTGGAGCTCCACGATCTCCTTCACTTTGAGGAGTTCGTTGTACACTTCGTGCTCCTTTGCAGGGGCGGTGCTAATGAGCACGAACCCGATGGCCATCCGGAGTCACCGCGCCGAGAAGCTACTGTCCCGATATAACCCTTTCTGCCTTCGTTAGGTATCGCTTTCATCCTTCCCTTCGAAGGAGGCGAAGGGCCGCGAACGACGGACGACCTGCGCCCATGTCGGGAGGTTCGTCTGGGTGCCCTTTGACTCGACGACGAAGCTCGCGACTGTCGAGGCGAGGATTCCGCATCGCGTAAGGTCGAAGCCGCGCGCCAAGCCGGCGTAGAATCCTGCTCGATAGGCATCGCCCGCGCCCGTGACGTCGACCACGCGGCGCGGCGGGACGCGGGGGATGCGGATTCTTTCGTCTCGCGTGATGACCACGCTGCCTTTCGCTCCGAGGGTCACGATGAGCACCTCGACATGTCGCAGAAGGTCCGACGTGGTCGTGGTCCCCACCAGGCGTTTCGCCCGCGCGATTTCGGCTTCGTTTCCGAAAAAGTACGTGGACCGACTCAACAAGCCCCGGAACTGCCGCCGTGTGTAGAGGTAATGGATTTCCTGAGACGGATCGAACGCGATGGGCCGGTGCAGTTCCTCCGCGAGATTCGCAATCTTTGCATAGTAGTCCGGCCGACCCGTGCCGAGATGCACGAGTTCCACATCCCGGACGCTGTGTCGAAGGACGGGCCGGCCGTCGAGATCCTGCATGGCCCCTTGGTCTACGACCGCCATCTGGTTCCCCTTCGGATCCGAGAAGATCCACGCGGTCGGGGTCGCCATGCCTCGCAGAACGCGCAGGTCCTTGAGATCCACACCGTCCTCCTCGAGGGCCTGACGGTACTCTTTCGAGAAATCGGGGCCGATGAAGGACGCGAGGGATGTCGGGACACCGAGACGGGACGCCGTCCGAGCAAGATTTCCCCCTGTCCCTCCAAAGTAGGACCGGCGGTCGAGGATCTGGATGGACGTGTTCGGTTCCGGCAGATGAGGAAGCGTGAGGATGTAGTCCATCGCGACGTGGCCGAACACGCCCAAGAAGTTCTTCACGCCCACCTCTCGAGCCTCCTTCGGACGTCCGAGAAGTGCTCGAAGGGGATGAAATCGATGGACTCTTCGCGGCACAGCTGTGCGAGCTCGTCTTTCGCGAAGAGCAGATTGGCCTCGAGGGCCGGACATAGGTCCGAGTGGCCGTCGCCCACGTAGGCGACCGCGTAGCCCTGGGCCCGGAGGTCGAAGAGGCGAAGGAGCTTGCACGTGCCGCATAGGGTGCACGTGGCATCGGCCCACGGGTATGCGATGTTCACCCGTCCTTCCACCACGGTCCCGCGGCTTGTTCGAAGGGGGAGGTCGATCCGCCACTTCCTCAGGAGGTGGCGGACGTAGAAGTCGAGCCCCTCGCTCACGATCTCCAGGGCGATCCCCTCCCTCGCGCAGAATCGAACGAAGTCGTGAAAGGTGCCGTCGATCCTCGCGTGTCGGTCGACGAAGTCCAGGAGATCTTCTTCCCTCGCCCGCAAGAGGGCGAACTGCCGGGCCATGGACTCTCGGGTGCCGATCTTCCGGTCGCGATGGAGTTCCTCGATCTCCCACCACTCCGCGGGAGCGAATTCCTCGAGGATCGCCTCGGCGACATCCCCCTCCGTGACGGTCCCATCGAAGTCCGTGAGGACGGCCCGTTTCATCCCCTGATCCGCCTCCCGTGTCCCCTCCGCGGTCGGAGACCCTCCTAGGGCCGAACTGAGGGAGGGATCACGTCCCCTCGCCCCAAGCAGCGATGTAGTCCCGCTGGTCCGCCGTGAGGGTATCGATGCGGATCCCCATCGTCTTGAGCTTCAGCTTCGCGATGCGCTGATCGATATCCTCCGGAACGGGATGCACTCCGGGCGGCAGGCGGTGTGCGTGGCGCGCGAGATGCCCGGCCGATGCCGCCTGGATGGCGAAGCTCATGTCCATGATTTCGACGGGATGGCCCTGCCCGGCGGCCAGGTTCACGAGCCGGCCCTCGGCGAGAAGGTGCACGCGGTGGCCTCCGGGCAGGACATACTCGTCCACGGACTCCCGGACCCGTCTCTTGTCTTTAGCCACACGCTCCAAGTCAGCCTTCGAAATCTCGTTGTCGAAGTGTCCAGCATTGGCGAGCACGACGCCGTCCTTGAGGGCGGGGAAGTGCTTCGCCGTGACGACATCCTTGCACCCCGTCGCGGACACGATGAAGTCGGCGATGCGGGCGGCTTTCGCCATGGGCATCACCTCGAACCCGTCCATCGCTGCCTCGATGGCCTTGAAGGGCTCCACTTCCGTGACGATGACCCGGGCCCCCATTCCCTTCGCGCGTAGGGCGATTCCCCGTCCGCACCATCCGTATCCGGCAACGACGAACGCCTTGCCCGCGACCAAGAGGTTCGTGGCCGTCATGATACCGTCGAAGGTGCTCTGGCCCGTGCCGTATCGGTTGTCGAACAGATGTTTCATCTTCGCATCGTTTACGTCAATCACGGGAATGCGGAGGCGTCTCGCCCGTTCCATCGCCCGGAGCCGGTTCACGCCCGTCGTGGTCTCCTCGTTCCCGCCGCGAACTCCCTCGAGTAGCTCGCGCCGCTTCGTGTGCAGCAGGTGGATGAGATCCGCGCCGTCGTCGATCACGAGATGAGGTTTCAGATCGAGGACCTTGTGCAGGCTCTCGTAGTACTCGTCCGCGGTCTGACCTCTCCGGGCGTACACTTCAAGACCGTAGACCTCGGCGAGGGCGTCCGCGACGCTGTCGTCCGTCGTAAGGGGATTACACGAGGCGAGGCGCACCCGGGCGCCGGCGTCCTGCAGGCTCAGGGCGAGGATCCCCGTCTTCGCCTCCGCATGGAGGGCCATGGCAATGCGAAGGCCCTTGAGGATCTTCGTCCGTCGCAGGTCGTCACGCACCGCCCCGAGAACGGGCATGTGGTCTCTCGCCCACTCAAGGCGGCGCTCGCCCTTCGTCGTCCGCTCCGTCATCGATTCGCCGATGCTCCCTTCGTGATTTCAGCCTTCCGGTAATCCCTTGACGACGATGGCCGGCGCCCTGAGGCATGGGAGGCACCGATCCGATGGCGAATCAGGGATTTTGGATGCATGCCGCATCTGCTTGAACCCACCAACCTTTTTTGGGTCGGTTGCATGGCTCGGACGCGGATGGCGCTAAAGGACAAGCTCCGTGTGGGCTGCAGCGGGTGGGGCTACGATGACTGGCTCGGCGGATTCTATCCCAAGAGCACCTCCAAATCCGACTACCTGAAGATCTACGCGCGTGTCTTCGACTGCGTCGAGGTGGATTCGTCCTTCTATCGCATTCCCGGACCCGCGATGGCGAAGACGTGGTACAAGGCGACTCCCCCGGCCTTCCTCTTCGCGATGAAGATGCCGAGGCGAATCACCCACGAGAAGAAGCTGAAGGGCGTCGGGGAAAACCTTGGCTGGTTCTACGCGACCGCGAAGGACCTCCGGGAGAAGTGCGGGCCCCTTGTGGCCCAGTTACCTCCGTCGATCAAGTACGATGCCCACTGGACGATCCTCCAAGACTTCGTCGCGTCTCTCGAAGCCGCGAAGTACCCCCACGCGATCGAGTTCCGCCATAGGTCCTGGTTCCGGGAAGATGTGTACGCTCGATTGAGGGACCGCAACGTAGCGATGGTCTGGACAGAGAACCAGTATCTCCGAAGCCCGACGGATGTGACCGCCGACTACGTGTACCTGAGGATGGTGGGCGACCGCGAGCTCACGACCTTCCGGGAGATCCAGAAGGACAGATCCGCGGAGATGCGCGCGTGGTACAAGGAGCTGGAGGAAGCGGCCGATTCCGTCAAGGGAGCCATGGTCTTCTTCAACAACCACTACGCGGGCTTCGGTCCGGCGAGCGTGAACGAATTCCGTCGGCTCGCGGGTCTTATGGAATACGAATTCCCAGCCCAAGGTGGGGCTCCCTCGGAGCAACGGAGCTTGGGCGACTTCCGTTGAAGTCCCGGCCACCCCGTCGGGCGCAATCTTGTTAGCCCACGAATGCCTCCGCGAAGGGGGGCGGTTTCTGGCGCGCATCATTTTCCATGTCGACATGGACGCCTTCTACGTGGGCGTCGAGCGGCGGGAGAACCCCGACCTCGAGGGGAAGCCGGTGATCGTGGGCGCCGAGCCGAAAGGTGGAAAGGGACGTGGCGTCGCCATGGCATGCAGTTACGAGGCGAGGGAACTGGGCGTCCGGAGTGGGATGCCGATCGGCCTCGCTTGGCGCAAGGCTCCCCACGCCGTGTACCTCGCGCCAAACTACGACCTGTACGGCTCCGTCTCGGAGAGCGTGATGAATGTGCTCCGTGAATTCGCGGATGTCCTGGAGCATGTGAGCATCGACGAAGCCTTCCTCGATGTCTCGAGCCGGGTCGCCGGTTTCGACGCCGCCGCGGACTACGGACGTCGCGTGAAGGCCGCGGTTCGGGAGCGGGAGGGCCTCGCCTGCACGATTGGGGTGGCGCCGAACAAGTCGGCCGCGAAGATCGCCTCCGAGATCGCCAAGCCCGACGGCCTCAAGGTCGTCCCGCCCGGCGAGGTGGCCGCCTTCCTCGCGCCCCTCCCGGTTCGCGTGATCAGCGGGGTCGGACCGAAGACCTCCGAGGTCCTGGAGGGCGCAGGGGTGCAGACGATCGGCGACTTGGCGCACTTCCCTGGTCGTGAGCTACGGAAGCTCCTAGGGAGGAACGCCGTCTGGCTCTGGGGCATCGCCCGGGGCCTCGAGGAGGTGCCCGTGGAGGAACGGCCGGATCCAAAATCGATTAGCGTTGAACGGACCTTCGACGCCGACGTGTCCGACTGGTCCGTCGTCCGGGGGACCCTTGGCGACATCGCCCACAATGTGTACCTCCGGGCGCGGGCCCAGGGCGCGATGTTCCGGACGATCGGCATCAAGATCCGTTTCGAGGGTTTTCGGACACACCTGCGCGAGCGTTCCCTGCCTTCTCACGTCCTCGACGAGGGCGTCCTCGCGGAGGCGGTCCGGGCTCTCGTCCAAGAGTTCGAGGAGGACGCGAGGAAGGTTCGGCTTCTGGGCGTTCGGGTCGCGAGCCTCCAGCGGCCGAGGACCCGGCAGCCTTCCCTCTCGACCTTCAACGGGTCGCAAGCCGAGGAAAGGTAGCGCACCGAGGGAACGGGCGCCCCGATCCCATCATCTCGACGTGAATCGGCGGAGCCCGGATCCCCCGTAGTGAGAGGCCTTGAGGACCTTTCCCCGTATGCGTCGTGAGTCGTCCGACGCAAGGAACACGAAGACCTCCGTCACGGCGTCCGGAGGCTTGCCCGAGAAGTCCGTCATGCGGGTCGCGACCAGCCCGGGGTCCACGGCATTCACCCGCTGGGGCATTTGGGCGGCGAGGATCGTCGTGAGACCTTCCAAGGCCCACTTGCTCAACGAGTAGGGAAAGTAGCCGGGAGAGGGTCCCTGCGCAAGCCCGGACGTCACGTTGATGATGGAACCGTCGCGCGGCATGTGGGGGCCAATCGTCTTCGCGCACAGCCAGGGCCCTCGGAGGTTCACCGCCATCGTCTCGTCGAATTCCCCGAGGGTCGTTTCGAGGGGTCCTCGAGGCTCCGTCAGGACCGCTGCATTGTTCACGAGGACGTCGATGGAGTGGAGGGCGTCGACGCAGCGGCGGACCATGCGGTCGATGTCCCCCGCGAGGGCCAGATCCGCAGGGATCGGGAACGACTCTCCGCCCTCCGAACGGATCGCTCCCACCGTGTCTTCAAGTTCCGCGGACGTCCGCGCAACGACCGCCACGCGCATTCCCTCGCGGGCGTACCGCTCCGCAACCGCGCGTCCAATCCCGCGTCCGCCGCCCGTCACGAGGGCCGTGCGCCCTCGAAGTTCACCTTTCTTCGTCTCGGATTCCTCCCCGGGACCGTTCCGTCCGTGGCCCTCTGCCCACGGCGTCCGTGGGGAATGGACTTTCGTGTCAGTTGAGGGGCATCGCCGACTGGGTCTCGTGGGTCACGGGGAGCCCCAAGGACCCCATGAGCTTCAGGGTGTCCGCGGGATTCAGGCACTCGGGGGCGATGACTCCCTTCTGCGTGACCTGGCCCCGGGCGAACTGGGAGGCGAACACGGCGGCGCCCGTGCCGACGAGGAACGCCGTCGCCGTCGCGCGATGCTTCTTCGCCGCCTCCTCGTGGGTCATTCCGGTCCACAGCCGGTACGTCACTGTCCGCCCCGCCTTCGTGCCCGTGACTTCGACGAGGATCATCGCGGTGCCTTTCACCCGGCCGACCAGGTCCGCAGGCCGGGGGAGGAGACTCGTCAGGACATTCCGGGGTACGACCTCCTGCCCATCCACGGCGACCGGTCGGCTGCCGAGGAGTCCCAGGGAGTGAAGCCGGCGAAGGGTGTCGACGGTCCCGTCGTCCACGGCAAGCTTGAGGTCCACGTACCGCAGTCCCTTCCCGATGAACTTCCCGAGGGTCTGGGGCTCCTCGTGGTCCATGAGGTAGGTGGGCTGGGGACCCACGGGTTCGGGGAACGGGTAGACCTCCCGCCCGCTCAACGGAGGCACCTTCACGATCTTTCCGTCCTCGAAGTAGAGGCCGTCCGTGAAGACCTCGTCGAGGAACGTCTCCGGGGACCAGACGATCGGCAGAGGGGTGTCCCGGGAGGATGCCGTGTCGCCGTCCCGAATCTTGATCGACTCGACTGTGTCGAGTCGATCCGCGCCTTCCCGCGCCAGGACGTTCGCGAGGCCCGGATCCTCTCCGCCGCCGAGGAGGGCCGTGAGGTCCGCCTTCCGGAAGCGGCCGTCCAGGGGCAGCTGCTGCTGAGGGACGGAGGACAGGTCCATGTAGTTCGCGCGGGCGTCGAGGCATGCGTCCATGAGTGCCATGTCAATGGACACGTGGGCCGCGTTGATCGCGAGATCCGTCCCCTTGACCAAGGTGACGAGGGACCCCGCGTCCAGGCCTGTGACCGGCACGGTCCTCGCCTTCCGGCCCTCCAGGCTCGTCGCCAGCATCTTGGCCCGTTCCGGGACGATGTCGGCCACGACAATTTCCTCGATCTCCTTCTGCTTCACGAGGTGGCGGGCCGCCACGGAACCCGTCGCTCCCGCCCCGATCAATGAGATGCGAATGCTTTCACGTCCCCGAGGACCGCGAGGCCGGACTGCCACGTAAAGCCTTCGGCTCGGATCCACCCGAGCCGGGACCGGAACGCGCGGCTGCGCCTATCGCCGCCGTCGTGGACGGCGCGAGCGGGACGCGGGCACCTTCACGCCAACGTGCTTCGCGAGCCGTCGGATTTCCTTGTCTGTCATCCAGAAGACATGGAGGTAGCCGAAGAGCTGGGCGTCCGTCATCCCCAGCCGGCGCCCTTCCGACACGCACGTCCGGTAAGCCTCGATTTCTGTGGGCAAGTCGACGTACTCGAATCCGTCCTCGAACAGCTTCTTGCCTTCACGGAACTGGCGCACGTGGACGAGTTCGTGGATGATGTCGAGGTAGATGTCCCGTACCTTCCCAGTTCGAAGGTAGTGGGTCGAGACCATGAGGTGCCCGTCTTCGTCGTTCACGCCCATGAACGCCCATCGGGAGGAGAAGAACTCGACGGGGAGGGACCGCAAGATCGACCTCGTGCGCGAGCCGAAGATGGCGCGGACCGCCGGCACGTCCTCGAAGCCCTTGAAGTGGTCCGTGAACCGGTCGTACTTCAGGCGAATACGCCGGGGGATCCGTACGTCGGGTAGCTTCGAGGGTCGTCTCATTGAGATCCTTTCCGGGCGCGTAGGACGCGAAGGGCTTCCTGGCTATGAGACTTGGGATCGAGCTTCCGGAACGACGCCAGGATTTTTCCGTCCGCACCGATCACGTACGTCACGCGTCGGGCGAGGCCGAGGAGTCCGAGGGCGCCGTAGGCCCGGGTGATCCGCTTCTCGGGATCCGCGAGGAGGGGGAAGTTGAGGTTGTGCTTCGCCCGGAACGCGCGGTGGGATGTTTCGTCCTGGGTGCTGACGCCGAGGACGGTCGCGCCCTCCGCCCGGAACGCCTCCCCATCGTCCCGAAAGGCACACGCCTCCCGTGTGCACCCTGGGGTGCCGTCCTCCGGATAGAAGTACAGGACGACGGGCCGCCCCGCGAACTCCCGAAGGGCCACGGGGTTCCCATCCTGGTCCCGAGCTTCGAAGTCGGGAGCGAGCCCGCCTGGTCGAAGGGAATCCGCCATCATACCCCCCCTCTCCTAGCCTCCGCGGGCCTTGAAGGATTGGGTACTCTCGTGTTTGTCGTTCCGATGACCTTTGCGTTGCATTACATCGAGATGATGCCAAAATGACAATCCTTAGAGCAATAAGTTAAGATACCTCCACTCCCTTTGGTCATCCTGATGTCTACGCCCTCCGCTCGCACACCCGCGGACGAGCTCCGATCCTCCTATCGGCTCATGCGGGAACCTCAGATGCAGCGCGTGCTCCGCGTACAGGCGGCCCTGAGCGGGGCGATCCGTGAATACCTCGACGGGCACGGTTTCACGGAGTTGCTCCCGCCCATCATCGGACCGGTGACGGACCCGGGGATCCGAGGGGCCAAGCAGGCGACGATCAACTTCTACGGGCGCGAGTACAAGCTCATGTCGAGCGCGATCCTGTACAAGCAGATGATGGCGGCCTCCCTCGGCCGGATCTACTTCTTCTCCCCGAACATCCGCCTGGAGCCCCTCGAAACGGCGACGACGGGGCGCCACCTCGTGGAGTTCATTCAGGTCGACCTGGAAGAAGCCGGGGCCACGTGTTCGGATGCGATGCGCCGTGCGGAGGAACTCGTCGCCCATGTCACCGACTTCGCCAAGGGCCGTCTCGGCGAGGAGATCGCGGACCGCGGGCGCACCCTCAACGGGGGGAGTCTGCCCTTGCGTCGGCTTCCCTACGAGGAAGCCCTCGAGCTTCTCGCGAAGAGTGGCCATGAGGTCCCCTACGGGATCGAGATCCCGTGGATGGAGG
Source organism: uncultured Methanomassiliicoccales archaeon (assembly GCA_964348145.1). Lineage (GTDB taxonomy): Archaea > Thermoplasmatota > Thermoplasmata > RBG-16-68-12 > RBG-16-68-12 > RBG-16-68-12. The sequence goes on along the minus strand of CAYGBO010000046.1, from coordinate 3,564 downwards.
AGGAGGTCCTATCCCGTCAGTTCGAAGAGCCCTTCTTCATCTACGACTACCCGCGCGGGTCCCGGGGCTTCTACGATCGCGAGCACCCGGATCGACCGGGGATCCTCCGCGACTTCGACCTCTTGTACCCGGAGGGATACGGGGAGGCGATTTCCGGCGCGGAGCGGGAGTACGAGTATGGGAAGGTCATTGCCCGGCTGCGGGAGACCGGGGAGAACCCATCGAAGTACGAGTGGTACCTGAACATGCTCCGCGAGGGGATCCCGCCCTCCGCCGGGTTCGGGATCGGCGTGGAGCGGCTGACCCGGTACGTCTGTGGCCTCAAGACGATCTGGCAGGCCCGTCCGTACCCGAAGCTCGCGGGCGTCTACTCGCCGTGAGGGGGATCGAGCCATGAGCCAGCCTCTGTCGAAGCTATTCTTCAAGGTCGCCTCCGTGAAATCGGCCGCGGCGGCCGGCCGCGCCTTCCTCGAATCCTATCCCGTGGACGAGATCGTCCAGAAGGCGAAGCACGGGAAAGAGGCCCTCTACCCCTTTTCGGACCTCGATGAATACGGCCGGGCGCTCCTCGGGGCGGACATCGGCGTGAAGCAGGCGACGCGGTTCGGCACCCTCGACCAGCTCGTCCTGCTGCCGCCCGTCTTCACGCCCCGGCGCCTCGAGAAGATGGCGGATTTGCAGCGCGAGCCGTTCTTCAGCGACGTCGCCCTCGAGACGAAGATCGGTGGATTTCGCTCCCGCCTCCCGGTCACGATGGCTTCCATGGGTTCCACGGAGGTTGCCCACGGGGCGAGCGGCCACCTCGGCAAGGGCGCGGCCCAGGCGGGGATCCCCATCGGGCTCGGTGAGAACATCGCCACGGTCTGGGGATACGCACGGAGGAGGAAGTCCTCCATGCCCACGTTCAAGGAGCGCCTCTCCGTCTACCTGGACGATCTCGAGGAGCCCTACGGAGGCGTCGTGATCCAGCAGAGCGTCGAGGACGCCTTCGATGAGCTGTGGAACAAGGTGTACACGGACCCGGATATCGAGCCCTACGTTCAGAAGGGTCTCGTGGCCTTCGAGGTGAAGCTGGGCCAGGGCGCGAAGCCCGGGCTGGGCGGCGAGACGAAGGTCTCCCGCGAGGTCGCCCAGTCCCTCAAGGGCAAGTACTACTTCCCGGAGGACCCGGAAGGCGTCGAGCGGGATCTGTACGAGCGACACAGCGCGCCGGGGACGTACACGGAAGAGATTCTCCGCGCTCAGTTGCGCTCCCTGAAGAACAACTTCCCCCGCGCTCGAATCTGGATCAAGACGGGTCCCTTCCGGGATCTGCTCGCCCTGTTCCGCGTTGCGAGCCAAGGGCGGGTGGATGCGGTCCTCATCGACGGGAAGGAGGGCGGCACGGGCATGAGCCCCGTGATCGCCCTGAAGGACCTCGGGCTCCCCACTCTCGCCTGCCTCAAGCGTATCTACGATGCCCGCGTGGAGGGGCTCCGCACCGCCTTCCTCGTGTCGGGGCGTCTCCACGACGGCGGGCATGTCGTGAAGGCCCTCTCCCTCGGCGCCAACGCGTGCTCCTTCGGCCGTCCGTTCATCGTCGCCGCTTGGACGGCCGGGGCGAAGGGCGTCCGGAACTACCTCGAGGCCACGGAGGTCGAGATGCGCATGCTCATTTCGAGCCTCGGCAAGTACGCCGTCGGAGACCTGGCCCCGGAGGACATCGGATCCCTCGACAGGCACCTCGCCGATGCGCTGAACGTCCCCTTCGTGTACGCATGAGGCGGAGCCTTCCTTCCGGGCGGCTCCCCCTGAAGCTACGCGGCCCGCGCTCGATTCCAGTCCTTCAGGATCTCCCGCGCGGCGTTGTACGCCGGAGCCCCCGAGATCCCGCCGCCGGGATGGGTCGAGGCGCCGCACAGGTAGAGCCCCTGGATCGGGGTTCGGTATTGAGACCAGCCAGGGACGGGACGGAGGAAGAGCTGCTGCTCCAAGGTCATCTCGCCATGGTACATGTGCCCGCCCGTCAGTGCAAACCGCTCTTCGAGCTCCACGGGCGTCAACACTTCCTGGGCGAGGATGGCGTTCCGGACGCCCGGCATGAGATTCTCCAGACGATCCAAGACCCGGTCCGTCAGCTTCTCGCGCTCCGTCGGCCAGCTCCCTTGTCGCAGGTGGTACGGAGCGTACTGGACGAGGACCGACATGACGTGGTTTCCCGAGGGGGCGAGGCTCGGATCCACGACGGTGGGGATCGTGATATCCACGAAGGGTTGTGCGGACGCCCGCCCGTACTTCGCGTCGTCGTAGGCCCGCTCCAGGAACTCGAGGGAGGGCGCGTATCGGATCCGAGCCGCGGGACCGCCATCCTCTCCTTTCGTGCTCGGGAGCGTCTTGAGGGCGAGGTTCACCTTCGCAAGGGCGCCTTCCGTTCGCATGCCGCGCACCTTGTGCAGGAAGTCCCGTTCCATCTCTGTCGTGTCGATCATCTTCAGGAAGGTCTGCTTCGCGTCCGCGCTCGATACGACGACGCGAGCGCTGATCTTCTCGCCGGATGAGAGCTCCACGCCCATCGCCCGCCCATTCTCGAGGACGATCCGTGCCACGGGTGCCTCCGTACGGATCGTGGCCCCCGCTGCCTTGGCGGAAGCCGCGAGGGCGTCCGCGAGGCTTCCCGTTCCGCCGCGGATGAGACCCCACGAGCCTCCATGCACCTGGGGCAGGTACTGATGGAGGAGCCCAAAGGCGGTTCCGGGGGACCAGGGGCCGCCCCATCGGCCGATCAGGGCGTCCGCTGCGAGGGTCGCGCGCAGGAGGTCCGTCTCGAACCACTCGTTCAGGAAACCGCGAAGGCTCATCATGGGCATTCGGAGCGCCCGGCTCATCACGTCCCGTCCCATTTTCCGGAGACGATTCGCCCTCCGCAGGAGGTAGAGCTGCTCACCCCGGCTCATGGAGGTCACCTTGGGCGGCGTCCGAACCATGAGGGGGTCCGCGACGGTCGCCAGGTTCACCATGAAAGCGTGGAACCGAGCGAAGGCCTCCGCGTCTCCCTTCGAGTGCTTCGCGATCTCTTGCTGGGATTTCGCAACATCCCGCCAGAGTCGCAGAACCTTTCCATCCTCGCCCACGGCGGTGATCGTCGGGTCGAGAGGTAGCTGCTGGAATCCGTGCCGCGCGAGGTTGAGATCCCGGACGATCTCGGGCCGCAGGAGGCCGCACAACGCGGCACCGGTGGGGACGCGGAACCCGGGGTGGATTTCCTCCGTCGCCGTCGCCCCTCCCAGGATGGGCCGGCGCTCCAACACGACGACCCGGCGTCCCGCTCGCGCGAGGTATCCCGCGGCCACGAGGCCGTTGTGGCCACCTCCGATGACAATGACATCATATCCATTCGTCATGGATCACACCTTCCGCCGTCGCCAGTCTTTCAGGATCTCCATGGCGGCGTTCTTCCCGGGGGCGCCCATGATTCCCCCGCCGGGATGGGTCCCCGACCCGCACATGTACAGGGCCTTGATCGGCGTCCTGTATCGCGCCCAGCCCCCTGTTGGCCGGAGGGAGAAGAGCTGGTCCGGGGTCAGT
>CAYGBO010000045.1:11421-14846 GCA_964348145.1 uncultured Methanomassiliicoccales archaeon | reverse complement strand
CCACCACAGTGAGCGCCCTCATCCACGCGGCCACGATGGTGAAGGCGGGCGTCTACCTGACCGCGCGTTCCTTCATTTTCCTCGTGCCACCGGAGGGCGTCCCGATCGATCCCCCGTGGACGGCGATCCTCGTGATCGCGGCCATCGGAGGGTTCACCGCGTTGTTCTCTGCGACCATGGCCCTCGTGTCCTTTGACATCAAGCGCGTGCTCGCCTTTTCTACAATTTCCCAGCTCGGGTACATGTTCCTCGGCCTCGGCGCAGGTGCATATCTCATGGCGAACGCCGTCGCCCGCGGCAAGGAGCCCGATACGATCGGGTACACCGCGGCGCTGTACCATCTGTTCAACCACGCCTTCTTCAAGGCCCTCCTCTTCCTCTCCGCGGGGAGCGTGATTCACGCGGTGCATACGAACGACATGCGGGCGATGGGAGGTCTCTCGAAGGCGATGCCCATCACGTCGTACACCATGCTCTTCGGCGCCATTGCTCTCGCGGGCATCGCGCCGTTCAGTGGGTTCTTCAGCAAAGGCGAGATCCTGTCGGTGACCTTCGAGATGGGCGCGGAGCACGCGGGATTCTACCTCCTCTATGTGGCTGGCGTCGCCACCGCATTCCTAACCGCCTTCTACGCGTTCCGCCTGTGGTTCATGACGTTCCGCGGAGAGTACCGTGGACAGGAACACCCCCACGAATCGCCTCGCGTCATGACGATGCCCCTCGCGATCCTCGCGGCCTTCGCCCTCGCGTCGGGCCTCCTTGCCTACCCGATGGGCGGCTTCGGAAACCTCGTGTTCTTCGAGCACGCTGAGGCGCATCTGCCCCTCATCGGCGTCGCACTCCGGGAGTATCTCCTTGAGGCCCTTTCCCTGGGCGTGGCCGCCCTCGGGATCGTCTTTGCATGGTCCGTCTATGTTGCGAAGCGGATCCCCGCGACCCGATTCACGGCAACCCCGGGGCGTGCGTTCGTCCATCGGATGCTCAGCCGGCGCTACTGGATTGACGATGCCTACGACGCCTTCGGCGCAAGGGTCGTGGCGGGCTCCGCGCGGGCCCTCGACTGGTTTGACAGGAACGTCATCGACGGCATCGTGAACGCGTTGGGTCGTGGCGGGCTCCTCGCCGCGTCCGCCTCCGACGTCTTCGACCGACGGGTCGTTGACGGCGCCGTGAACGCCTTGAGCCTGGAGACGGTCCGGGCGAGCTGGCGCCTGAGGCAGCGACAGACAGGGCAGGTCCAGAGCTACGTATGGGTCATCGTGTTCGGAATCGCCCTCCTCATCGCCCTCGTGTTCCTCATCAGCTGGTACTTCCGACTCCAGAGGGGTGCCTGACCTGACCTACGTACTCTCCGCCCTCATCGCAGTTCCCGTCGTGGGATTCCTCGCCACGATGGCCTTCGGAGCGAATCAGAAGACGGCCCGTGTCTTGGCGTTGGCCTTCAGCCTTGTCGAGACGGCCCTCGCGACCCTCCTCATGCTCGCCTTCTTCCTGCCCGAGGCGGAGGCGTTCCTCGGTCCGCGCATCCCGGAGGCCCGCACGATCCTGCCGCCGAGCGTCCCCCTGTACTACGTCGAGCGCTACGCATGGGTGCCACAAGTCGGGATCGGCTACGTGGTCGGGGTGGACGGCCTGAGCATCCCCTTGCTCTGGCTGACACCTCTCCTGACCACCTTGGCCATCGTCTTCCAGTGGAACGAGTCCCATCGGCCGCGCGCGTTCTTCGGGCTCCTCCTGTTCCTCGAGTTCGCCCTCGTCGGCGTCTTCGTCGCCTTGGATTTCTTCCTCTTCGCGGTCTTCTGGGAACTCGTCCTCATCCCGATGTTCTTCCTGATCGGAATCTGGGGCGGGCCGAACCGCCGCTACGCTTCCCTGAAATTTCTCGTGTACACCCACGTCGGGTTCGTGATCATGCTGCTGTCCATCTTCAGCCTCTACTGGACGTACAGCATGAGCGTGAATGAGGCCGTGTACGGCGTCTCCGCGCGCACCTTCGACATGACCGCGTTCCTTCACGGCGCCCTGCAGCACGTGGCGCCCCCCTTCGCGTCCTACTTGCCCCTCGCTCTCCAGCTTCCCGTGTTTGTCGCGTTCCTATTCGGCTTCCTCGTGAAGCTGCCCTCCGTACCCTTCCACACGTGGCTCCCCGATGCCCACGTGGAGGCACCCACGGCGGGGTCCGTCCTCCTGGCGGGAATCCTCCTGAAGATGGGAGGGTACGGCCTGTTTCGTATCAACTTCGGGATTCTCCCGGACGCCGCGCAGAACCTCTGGTGGCTCCTCGCGATCCTCGGCGTCCTGAGCATGCTGTACGCGGCCTTCGTCTGTCTCGCCCAGGTGGACTTGAAACGGCTCATCGCGTACAGCTCCGTGGGCCATATGGGGTTCGTCCTTCTCGGCGCGGGCACCCTCACATCGATCGGCGCCGTAGGCGGCATTTTCCAGCTCTTCAACCACGGGCTCATCACCGCGGTCCTGTTCATGCTCGCAGGATCCGTGAAGCACAGCACGGGCACCCGCGACATCCCCTCCCTGCGGGGCCTCGGCCGTGCGATGCCCACCTTCTCCTTGGTCCTCATCATCAGCTTCTTTGCCTCCCTCGGGCTCCCTGGTCTGAACTCCTTCTGGTCCGAGTTCATGGTCTTCCTCGGGACCTATGGGGCCCCGAATCTCGCGGACTGGCGGCGCATCGTGATCATCCCCCTCCTCTCAATCGTCGTCACCGCCGCATACTACATGTACACGATGCAGCGAATCCTCCTGGGAGACCTGCCGCGCGACCTCGGCGAGCCCCCCGACCTACCGTCCCACGAGCGTGTCTCCTACGCCGTCCTCCTGGCCCTAATCGTCCTCGTCGGCCTCTTCCCGCTGCCCTTCGTGCACCTCGTCGACGAATTCGTCCGCCAGTCGATCCCCTGGCTCTTTGGAGGTCTGTGACGTGCAGATCGACTTCCCGATCCTGTCCCTGCTCGTCTTCCTGCCTCTCCTGGGCGCCGTCCTCACCTACGTCCTCGGCCTCTCCGACCGAGTCGCGAAAGCCATCGCCCTCGTCGTGAGCCTCGTCGTCCTCGCCCTGGGCACGCTTCTCCTGTTCGCGTTCCTCTGGCCCCAGACCTTCGCCCTTCGTCCCGCGCAGGACGGCTTCTACGCCATGGAACGCGCCGCCTGGGTCCCCCAGCTGGGCGTGAACTACATCCTCGGAGTCGACGAACTCTCTGCGGTCCTCGTCTTCCTGAATGTGCTCCTGACGCCCCTCGCCCTCGCCTTCAGCTGGGACGAGCACCACCGCGTGCCCGAGTTCTTCGCGATGTTCCTGTTCATGGAAACCACGGTGAACGGGGTCTTCCTCTCCTTGGACCTCTTCCAGTTCATCGTCTTCTGGGAGGTCGGCCTCGTCCCGATGTATTTCATCATCGCGGTCTGGG
>CAYGBO010000045.1:7368-11411 GCA_964348145.1 uncultured Methanomassiliicoccales archaeon | reverse complement strand
TCGCCTCGACGGTCGCCGCGAGGTCGACGGCGTCCTTCGCGATCGTCGCGTTCGTGTTCTTCGCAGGCACCTTCGATATGGTCGAGATCATCCGCACGACCCCGATGCCCCTCGGACTCTTCGGCGAGCTCATGTTCCTCGCCCTGATCGTCGCCTTCGGCACAAAGCTGCCCTCCTGGCCCTTCCACACCTGGCTCCCGGATGCCCACGTGGAGGCACCGACAGGGGGTTCCGTGATCCTTGCGGGAATCCTCCTGAAGCTCGGCGGTTACGGGCTCGTTCGGTTCAACGTCCAGATGCTCCCCGACGCGGCCGGGACGATGTGGTGGGTCCTGCTCCTACTCGGCGTGTTGTCGATCCTCTACGGGGCCTTCGTGTGCCTTGCCCAGAACGATCTGAAGCGGCTGGTCGCCTTCTCGAGCGTGAGCCACATGGGCTTCGTGACCATGGGCATCGCGGCCGGGGTGTACGGATACGGCCAGGGGGGTATGGAGGCCGGCGCGGTCCTCGGGTTCAGCGGCGCCGTGTTCCAGATGTTCGCCCATGGACTGATCTCCGCCGCCCTCTTCATGGTCGCCGGATCGATCGGGCACAAGATTGGGACGCGGAACATCTCGGACCTTGGCGGCATCGCGAGGCGTGTGCCTCGCATGACCACGTTCATGATGATCGCTTTCCTCGCGTCCCTGGGACTTCCGGGGCTCGTCGGGTTCGTCGCGGAGTTCACCGTGTTCCTCGGCGTCTACGCTGCCTTCGGGCTCCTCGTGCTCGTGCCGATCCTCACTGTCGTGCTGACCGCCGCCTACTACATCTGGGCCATGCAGCGCGCCGTGTTCGGACCCCTGAACCCCCGCTGGGAGTCCATGCCGGACCTCGAGGCATTTGAGGTCGCGCCCCTCGGCATTCTCGTCGCGTCCTTCGCCCTCTTCGGAATCCTTCCCGCGCTCCTGTTCGAGCCGATCGCTCGGTGGTCCGCAGTGGTCCTAGGAGGCTGAGCGGTGCCCAACTATCTCGTCTTCGTCCCGGAGGGCATCCTCGTGGCCACGGCCCTCTCCCTCGTCGTCCTCGGATTTGTGTGGGCCAAGAAGCCATCCCGGCTGTGGGGGCTCGCCCTCGGAGGCGTCGCCCTCGCGCTGCTCGTGACCCTCGATCTCATGGGCCTCGGGCTCACGAGGGCCCTCGGGTTGCCCCTCTGGTCGTCTCCCGTCGGCGCGGAGGGCGACTTCCACGACGAGCTGCGCATGCGCGTCGACCTGTTCGCCCTATTCTTCCACATGGTCTTTCTCTTCGTCGTCCTTCTCACGATCCTCGGGTCCCGGGGCTTCGTCCAGCCCCAAGAGCCGCATCAGGGGGAGTACTACGCCCTCATGCTCTTCTCCGTCGCCGGGATGATGTTCACGGCCGCCGCGACGGATCTCTTCGTCCTCTTCCTGGCGTTCGAGGTCTCGAGCCTGAGCGCCTTTGCCCTCGTCGCCTTCCGGAAGAAGGACCGCCAGGCGACGGAGGCGGCTGCGAAGTTCTTCATCGTCGGAGCGGTGAGCTCGGCGACGATCCTCTTCGGGATTTCCCTGATCTACGGGATCACGGGGACGACCTCCCTGGGGGCGACGACGGATCTCACGCGCCTCGGCCTCCTCAGCCTGGCCACGGACCCTCAGATCGAGCCGCCTCTCATCGTGGCCCTCGTGTTCCTTCTCGCGGGCTTTGGGTTCAAGGTGGCGACCGTCCCCTTCCACATGTGGGCCCCCGACGTGTACCAGGGGTCCCCGACCACGGTCAGCGTGTTCCTCGCGGCAGGCTCCAAGAAAGTCGGGATCGTGGCGATGTTCCGGGTCTTCCTGATCGGCCTCCTGGCGGTCCAGATTGATTGGATCGCGGCCCTCGCGATCCTCGCGATTGCCACCCAGACCGTCGGGAACATCCTCGCGATCCCCCAGCGGAGCGTGAAGCGCATGCTCGCCTACTCGAGCATCGCCCACGCGGGCTACATCCTCATTGCGATCGTCGTGGGGGCCGCGGCCCTCACGGCCCGGGACCCCGTCGCGGACCCCGCCCTCCGGAGCACCGCCCAGATCGTGGCCGTAGCCGGGCTCGTGGGTGGCGTGCTCCACGTGCTCACCCACGCGGCCATGAAGGCGGGCTCCTTCCTCGTCGTGGCGGGCGTCGAGTCCCGGGGCATGTCGGACGACATGGAGTCCTTCCGCGGGTTGGGCAGGCGGATGCCCTTCTTCGCGTTCTCGATGACGATCTTCCTCCTCAGCCTCGCGGGAATCCCGCCCCTCGGGGGCTTCTTCAGCAAGTTCATCCTGTTCTCAAGCGCGATCAGCGCGATGGCCCTCAACCCCTGGTACCTGGCCCTCGCGGTGTCCGGGGTCCTGAACAGCGCCCTGTCTCTGTACTACTACGCTCGGGTCGTCTGGTACATGTACATCCTGGAGCCCTCGGGGGACGCGACCCCGATTCAAGCACCGAAGTCGATCATGGGGGCCGTGCTCATCGCGGTGGCGGTCGTCCTCCTCGTCACCTTCCTCGTTGCCTTCTTCTACGACTACCTCGCGGCTTCGGCGGAAGGCTTCTTCGGATTCTAGTCCCGCCGCGTACCGAGCCTCCCTCGGGAAGGCTTTTACCCCTCTCCGTCGCATGGGGAATCCATGGCCTCCGGGCTCGAGCCGGCTACGCGGGTAATCCTCCACGTGGACATGGACGCGTTCTACGCCGCCGTGGAGATCCGCGAGCGTCCGGAGCTGGAAGGAAAGCCGGTCGTCGTAGGGGCGGACCCTCGTCAGGGAGGATCCCGAGGCGTCGTCCTCACGGCGAGCTACGAGGCCCGGCGCCACGGCATTCGGTCCGCGATGCCGAGCATGGAGGCCCTCCGACTCTGCCCCGACGCCGTCTTCGTCCCGCCGAACTTCGAGCTGTACAGTCGAGTGTCGGGCGAAATCATGGCGACCCTTCGACCTCTCGCGGACCTCGTGGAGCCCTCGGGCATCGAGGAAGCGTACCTGGACGCGACCCGACGATGCGACAGGAGCTTCGGGAAGGCGAGAGATCTCGCCCACGACATCAAGGCAGCAGTCCGCCGGGAGCACCGCCTCACCTGCTCCGTCGGAGTGGCACCGACGAAGGCGCTCGCCAAGGTCGCCTCGGATTTCGAGAAGCCGGATGGGCTCACGGTCGTTCCGCCCGACGAGGTTGTCGCCTTCCTCGCCCCCATTCCTGTCCGTCGAATTCCCGGCGTCGGCCCCAAGACGGAGGAACGGCTCAAGGAGATGGGGCTCGCCACGATCGGGGACCTGCAGGCATTCCCACGGCAGGACCTCGTCGAGACCCTTGGTGCCTTCGGGGAGTACGTGCACGACGTGGCCTTCGGACGGGATTCCGAGGAGGTCGTCGAACCGAGCGGACCCCCCGAATCCGTCGGTACGGAGACGACCTTCGAGAGGGACCTGGACCGGTTCGAGGCGATCTGGCCCGGCCTCGAGGCGATGGCCCGGGACCTCCACGCGGAGATCCTGCGGGAGAAGCTTTCCTACCGCACCGTGGTCCTCAAGGTCCGATACTCCAACTTCGAGACCCATACCCGCTCGCGGAGCCTGAAGGTCCACACCTCGGAGCTCGAACCCATCTTGATCCTGAGCCAGATCATGCTCAAGGAGTTCCTCTCCGCGGAACGGAGGCTCCGCCTCATCGGGGTGCGCGTGACGAACCTCCGGGATCGCGCCGCGGAGCAAGCGACCCTCGCACGATGGGCGCCCGTGGGCGGTCCCTAGACCACCCGGACGTCCAGAGCCCCCTCCACGTTCGTCATCTTGTTCGCAACCGTGAAGAAGGGTGAGCCTCCGAACAGGAGTCCGAGGGCCCGGTCGTCCTCGCCGACGATCACCGCGCCCGAGTCGCCGCCTCCGCTGAACCTTCCGTGTTCCCCACGGATGATCATTTGATCCTGGAAGATGAAAGATCCCCCCGAATAGCCAACTCGAATCGTCGCGTTCTCGTCCACGATCTGGCCTTGCGGGAGGCGCGTCGTGCGGCCGCTCTTCCGA
>CAYGBO010000045.1:2020-7358 GCA_964348145.1 uncultured Methanomassiliicoccales archaeon | reverse complement strand
GGTCGGCTTCCTTTCAGCCGACCGACGTTGAGGATGTCCGCCGTCACATCCCCTACATCGTAGGGCCCCGCGAGGGCACAGTCCACGAGGTTCAGTCCCTCGGGATCCAGGGCGACATACGTGTCGAGGCGCGCGATGACGTCCCGGTCCGTCTTCCCTCCGTCGAAGCGCCCCGGCTGAAGGACTGGGTCCCCCTCCGCGCCCCGGTTCTCGTTCGCGAGTACGTGGTTGTTGCTCAGGATGTATGTGTCCGTCCGGCCCTTCACGAGGCACCCGAAGGTCCCCGTGCTGACCGCATAGTGGCCGATCGACAGGCCCCCCATGGCGGGACGGACCTTTCGATGATACACAGGGGGAAGGGGGCGCCAGATCAAGAATGGTCCCGACTCCTCGACGTCCGTCGGGACGCCCTCGATCTCGGGCGGTATCCGCTGCTCCTCTCTCACGAGGAGTCGATGGAGCTTCTGACGCACGTAGAACTTGATCGACATCTCCGGTGTCCCGTGGCCATGGACCACTTTCCGTCCGAGGCCCACCCCCATGACGTTGGGATTGTTGCCTGGGGCCACTCCTTCCGCCTCGAGCCCCATGAATCGGCACTCACACACCCGCTTCGCCTTGTCCGCGCGCATTCCGACCTCACCGCGCCTCGAAGGAACCGGACACGACGATTTCCACGGGGACGTCCTCGAGGTTCTGGGGCAGCGCCGCGCGGACCTTCGGGCTGTCCTCGGCCACATAGATCCGGATGCACTCCCTACCCTCGATCCGTCCAAGGCCGACGCCCACGACCCCGGGCATCGTCAGGAGCTTGACCTCGTGCCGGCGCTTGACTTCCTCCGCCGAGGGCATCGAGAAACGAATGCGGCTTGGCCACATAAAGGCGACGCGGGGAGTCCCGCGGCTTAGCGCGGAGGCGGCGGGATGAAGCCGTCCTGCATGAGAAACCTTGTCTCCTCGTGAGAACGCTCGATGAGCCTCCGTGCCTCCTCGAAAAGCTCCGCTCGGCTCTTCTTCACTCGGGCGAGCCCTTGATCGATCGCCTTCAGCGCGACGGCTACCGCTTCCCGGACGAAGACCTCTGTCTCCTCCATCGTCGGGACGATATGATCCTCGTCGAGTCCCTTCTCTTCGGCGACCTTCGCGAGTTCCTCCGCCGCCGCGATGCACATCTCATCCGTGATCGTCCTCGATCGGACGTCCAAGGTGCCTCGGAAAATCCCCGGGAAGCCGAGGGAATTATTTACCTGGTTCGGGAAGTCGGAGCGACCCGTCGCCATGACCCGCACTCCCGCTTCCTTGGCTTCCCATGGCCAGATCTCCGGGATGGGGTTCGCGATCGCGAAGAGAATCGAATCCTCTGCCATAGCGGCCACCCACTCCTTCTTGATGACCCCGGGTCCAGGCTTCGAGGCGGAAATCACGATGTCTGCGCCCCTCATCGCCTCCGGGATGCCCCCCTCGCGGCCCCCTTCGTTCGTGGTCTGTGCGAGTTCCCACTTCTCCCGGAACTCGGACTGCACGGCCTGAATGTCCTTTCGGTTAGAATTGAGGATGCCCTTCGAATCCACGAGGATCATGTTTCCCGGTTTCGCCCCTGCGGCGAATAGGATCTTCGCGGTTCGGACGTTCGAGGCACCGGCGCCCACGAGGGTGATCACCGCGTCAGCCATCCTCTTTCCGACCACCTTCAGGGCGTTGATCACGCCCGCAACATTGATCGTCGCCGTGCCCTGCTGGTCGTCGTGCCACACCGCGATATGACACTCTTTCCGCAGACGCTCGAGGACATAGAAGCACTTCGGTTGCGCGATGTCCTCAAGATTGACACCGCCAAAGGCGGGCGTGATGAGGTTGACCGCTTCGATGATCTTGTCCGGGTCCGTCGTTGCGAGGGGGACAGGGAAGGCGTCGACCCCGCCAAGGTACTTGAAGAGGAGAGCCTTGCCCTCCATCACGGGGAGGCCCGCCTCCGGACCAATGTCCCCGAGGCTCAGGACGCGAGTCCCGTCCGTCACGACAGCGACCTGATTCCATTTGTTCGTGACGCTCCAGACCTTTTCGGGATCCTTCTTGATTTCCAAGCACGGCTGGGCCACCCCGGGCGTGTACCAGATCGCAAAGTCGTCGATTGTCCGGATCGGAACGCGGGGCACAACCTCGATCTTGCCTTGGTAGAAGGGGTGGTACTTCGCAGATTGCTCCTTGGGGAGGTTTGCCCGCCTCAGGTTCTCCTCGACTTCCTTCGGTGTGGGAGCCCTCGTCTTCTTAGCTCCCTCTCGCCTCTTCTCGGGAATGGAATCACCGGTTCGGAGACGAGGCGCGAGAGTTCTACGAGTTCCTTAAACCTTTGCCCATGACAATAGCATCTCTTCGACCGTCTTGGGGTCCCCATCGTGTCCGACCTCCCACGCGGGTTCGCCAGATTTATCCCAAACGGTTGGGTCGAGAGGCTCGTGCTCACCGCAGTGGTCGATCGGACGGGAGGTAGGCGCGGAAGTGTCGTGCGGGCCGTCTTCGAGGAAGTTGAAGGCCGCCTCCGGTTCCACGGCCACAGCCTCCGCCTCCCCGTCTCGATCGAGATTGTGGGCCTTTCCGTCATGGGAGCGACGAGCGCAAATCCCGCTGGCCATACCCTCTGCGTGAGCCCGACGGCTGTGGACTCCACCCTCCTAGACGGCCTCATTGCCCACGAGTTGGGACACATGCTCCTCAAGGAGTATCGACACCCTTCCCACGATCCCGTCGCCCCCAGGAGGATCCTGCGAGAGATTCGGCTCTCGCGATCCGGCCGGCGTACTCTGAGCCAGGCCTTCAACCATGTCCAAGACATCTATGCGGACGACATCGCGTTCCTCGCGGGCATCGGAGACCGGGCGTACGGATTCTTCGCTACCTGGATCCGGGGCAATGCCTCACAACCGACTAGGGATCGCTGGACCGACGTCAGCGTGAGCGCGACGAATGGTTTTGTGCTGGGGAACCTCGCGCGTCGTGGGCTGCTCCCTGCAGACGACGAACTGCGGGCCATCGCTCGGAGTCTCGACAGCGCCGCAGGTTTCCAGGCCGTTGACAGGTTTGCCCGATTCTATGAGACCTTGCCGAAGGATCCGTCTTCGATGGAATTCGAGGCACGGCTCCACGAACTCGCAGCCTCCGTGAAGAGCGCGCGTGACGAGCGCCGTCCGTAACATGCGGGTGTTCCTTCAGAAGGGTTTCTCGTCTCGTGCCCGCGCGATGATTTCGGAGGAGCGAATTCCGCACCTTTTAATACGACCCCGGGGCTGACTGTCCATTCCGAGGGGAAACGTCGTGCCCGAGGAGATCGACACCGCCTCCATCCCGCCTCACATCATGGCCGCGATGCGGGAACGGATGAAGATGGCCCAACGCATGGCGAAGGTCAAGCACAAGATCGTCGTCATGTCGGGCAAGGGGGGTGTCGGGAAGAGCACAGTGGCTGCGAACCTTGCAAGCGTCCTCGCCGATGAGGGCAAGGTTGGCGTCGTGGATGCAGACGTGACCGGGCCGGACATTCCGAAGATCCTGGGGATCGAGGATGCCCACGTGAAGCCGACCGACTCGGGCATGGAGCCAACCGTGGGCCCGCGGGAAGTGAAGGTCATCTCCATGGGACAGCTCATTGACCGCGATGCGGCCGTCGTTTGGCGCGGTCCCCTGAAGATCAAAGCCCTCAAGCAGATGCTCTCCGACGTGGAGTGGGGGGATCTGGAATACATGATTATCGACCTGCCGCCCGGAACGAGCGACGAGCCTCTGAGCGTCGCGCAGGAGATCCCGGATGCGGATGGCGCTGTCGTGGTGACGACTCCTCAAGAGATCGCCCTCCTGGACGTGCGCAAGTCCATCGCCTTCGCGAAGGCCGTGAAGCTCCGAATCCTAGGGATCATCGAGAACATGAGTGGCATGGCGTGTCCCCACTGCGGCGAACTCGTCGAAGTCTTCAAAGTGGGAGGAGGCGAAGCCGCCGCAAAGGAGTTGGGGCTCCCATTCCTGGGACGCATTCCCCTCGACCCGCGAATCGTCGTCGGCAGCGATGCAGGGCGCCCTTTCGTGCTCGAGCATCCCGATACGGAGGCCGCGAAGGCGTTCCGCGAGATTGTCTCGAACCTCAAGGCGCAGCTCCCGCCACCCGCGCCCCGGCCCACGGGGCCCCTTGTGAAGTAGTCACTTCCAGCGGCTGACCAAGGATTCAATCTGGGCTCGAGGGACGGCCCCGACAATTCCATCCACGAGCTTCCCATCCTTGAAGAGGAGCAGGGTGGGGATGGACATAACCTGGAACCGCGCGGCGGTTCGCGGGTTCTCGTCCACGTTCAGCTTGCCCACGGTGAGGGAGCGAGAGTGGTCCCTTGCGATCCCTTCCAGAACCGGCGAAACCCTCCGGCAGGGTCCACACCAGGCCGCCCAGAAGTCAACGAGGATGAGGCCTCCCTTGGCAACCTCCGCATCGAACGTGGCGTCTGTGAAGGCCACGGGCTGGGCCGGGGAAACCGCGGAGCGCGCCGACGGATTCGTGACCAGCCGCTCGAGGCGCTCACGTTTCCGAGCGCGGATGGCGGCGAGTTCGGGATCGTCCATGCGAGGGGACCCACGAAAGCGAAGCGTAAAAGGCTTTCCGGCGCCCCCCCCCGCCTACGCCGGGGTGGCGATTTCGGCGTACGCGTCCGCCAGGGGGCCCAAGAGGCGAACCTCGCGACGGACAAGGGCCAGTTCCCGATCATCGAGGGTCGAGGGGTCGAACGGCACGAGCAGGACTGCGTCTGCAAGGGACACGCGCTCGTTCAGGTCGTGCAGGAGGGCCAGAATCGATCCGAAATCATTGTGAGAGATCAGGTACTCGAGACCATCAAGTAAGATCGCTCCCCGCTGCCCAATCTCAAGGAAGTGTTCCACGGCCATCGCCACGTTCTCCGGGGGAGAAGGGCGAACGGAGTTCTTGCCAGAGGAAACACGACTGAGCCAGAGGATTGGCGTGCGTTCGAGCCCGTATTCACTCGTGATCGTTTTGGGCGACCTCCGGGTGATGCAGAGCCCTTGGGCGCCGTGGGTTACCATGTCCTTAAAAATCTCGTAGGCCTTGGTACCATCGCGCTCCAGAACCGCGTACGTGTACCCTCGGTCGAGCTCGTAGGTGGGGGTGGTGAGTAGGTGCGCCTCCGCCTCCGGCACCATGAGATCCTGCAGGAACGACTTCTCGCGAATTGCGAACGCAATGAGGCCAACAAGGGCCATTTCGACAATGAAACCGGGGGACCGCAAATCGATCCCGATATTCGGAAGCACGATTTCAAAGAGGAGTTCACCGACCGCGAAG
>CAYGBO010000045.1:217-2010 GCA_964348145.1 uncultured Methanomassiliicoccales archaeon | reverse complement strand
GTAGGTGTCCCGACGAATCTCCGTGCCGGGTTTCGTCTTCCGTATGTGGGAGATGAATCGAAAGGGGGCGTAGAGAATTATCGTCCCGACGGCGACTCCGTTGATGAAGAGGAAGTAAGGTTCGAAGGAAATTACGGTGGGAATCGTTGAGACGACACGTACGGGGGACACGGCAACAGCTATGAGCGCAATGACCATGATGAAGACATAGAACACATAGGAGTTGGGGAACTCCTTAATCATATACCGGAAGAAATCTTTGCGCGACCCAATCGCCGGGGTCGTCGCGACCACGATGAAGGCTCCGATCGTGATACCGAACATGTAATCGAAGGTTGCCTGGACGCGCTTGGAGAGGATGATCCCCTGTTCCACGGTACCGGGTCCTCCCGTTCCGGACTCGCTTACGTAGATTCCGATGAGGACGTTCGAGATCACGGCGGCGACAAGGAGGAACGTGGCGAACAGCAACACATGTTTCTGGAACACCTTATGGGTCTTTTGGCGCGCAATCGCGCTGATCACGAGGACAGAGAGGAACAGCGCGCTCGCTGCGCTCAGATAGGAGATAATGCTCGCGCTTTCTGCCAGGTGGTGTCACCTGCCGGCGACTCGCCACGAGTATGGGCACTGTGTCTCTATTTAATCGGTATCCGCCTGTTATCAATCACGATTTCAGACGGTCATGCTCTCGGAATTAATAATCGAATCGCAGAATGAGTTCTCGGTCCTTCATAAAGCATCCATCCAACGTCTTCATCGGTATCGCTCGTGGGATCCTCATCTGGACCAGGGTTCAGTATCGACCAGGACGACTTGGATCTGGTATCACGCACGATCCTACGTCTCGGTGGCTATGCGGAAGGCCTTTTCGACTTCCATGAGTTCGGCTTTGACAAAGCGATCCTGCGCAACCACATCACGAGCCTTCACTCCATGCTGAAGTCGATGAAGGAGTCGTCCGTCGCCGGGGGGATCTCGCTCCGGCCGCCCAATATGCCGGCCGGCGCCTTCTTCGAGGACCAGCAGGAGACATGGAACTACCTGCAAAACCTCCGCCTCGCTGCGGGAGCCGCGATGATGTCCGAGAAGTACCACCCCCACATGCGGCCGGAGAACGTACAGCGGGCCATGACCGCAAAGATCCTCCACGAGTGCCAGTTCGGGATTCTAGACGACCTCATCGACAAGAGCGCGTACACGTACCTGGAGGCCAAGGACCTATATCACATGGTCTTCAGCTCGATGATCGATCCAGACTTCGACTCCACGGTCTTCATGAAGCGGCTCATCGCGATGTTGCGTCAGGAGCAAGTGCCGCTCTTCGACCTGATCAGCGGCATCACCCGCGGCTTCAACGTATTGTGGAACAACTCCCCTCGAGGTGACGAGTACTTCTACCAGATGGAGGTCCTTAACGAGCGCGTGGCGCTCGGACAGGCCCTCACCATGTTCCAGAAAGAGCCGAACGTCAGCATCACGAAGATGGAAAAGATTTCTGGCGCGTTCTTCCAGCCACGAAGGGCTCGATTGGTGGGAGAAACTCGGCGCTCATATTGCGGGATCCGCCCGCTACAACTTCATCGACATGGCCTTCTCGGACCTGGAGTACGACTTGAAAGCTTTGAAGAACTTCACGGCGGGCTGGTACTATTACGACGCGGCCATCATCCTGATGGATCACGTGTCGAGCGTGTACAAGGACCTCCGGAACGGAATTGCGAATCTGTCACTCATCGCGATGCGCCAGAACGACTTGCGGCAGCTCTCGAGCCTACAGGGGTACAACCCCC
>CAYGBO010000045.1:0-207 GCA_964348145.1 uncultured Methanomassiliicoccales archaeon | reverse complement strand
GACAAGGACTTTCACGAAGAGACGATGTACTATCCCTTCATCACGATCATGATGCCCGTCGTGATGATGGCCGACTGGATCGGAAACCGCGATGACATGATACACACGTTCCTCGAGGCGGTCGCCCCAGCAATCAAGGACGTCGTGACGAGTGGCAACACGAACGGCGCTTTGGGTGTGACGGACAAGTTCGGCCGGATTACGATC
>CAYGBO010000044.1:4511-15265 GCA_964348145.1 uncultured Methanomassiliicoccales archaeon | reverse complement strand
TCACCTTGTAGTATGCCTCGGGCTGGGCGGGCGCCTCCGCGAGGCCCGACGTCGACACGACACAGGGATAGACGCCCACCATGGCGCGCGCATGGTACCGGCCGTCCTCCCCGAAGGTGCCCAGCAAGCGGTGGACGAAGGCGAGATGGAGCACCCGGAGATTCCTCTCATCCTGCGGCAGGAGATTCCGCAGGATCCCGGCGTATTGGAATGCGTCGTAAAGGATCCCCGGGACCCGCTTCTTCGGATCCTCAAGGAGCCGGAGCTCAAACTGAACCTCCCCGAATACGGGTTCCATGGGCTCGAAGGGAGCATGGAGATGACGCACACGCGTCGACGCGATCCTGCGAGCGAGGGACTCCAAGTCGCGGCCTCCGTGCACGGAAAAGAACTCCTTGCGGATTTCGCAGCGGAGGCCCAACCGAGCCTTCAAGTACGCGGCGACATCCTTCACGCGGAGCGTACGGGAGGTGGGATCGTCGTAGAGATATGCAATGCGGGGGAGGTGCCAGCGGGCCTCCTCGCCATCCCCTCCCTGGGACTCGCCCCCGACGCCCTTCGCCCGCACCACAGCACGACGAAGATTCATCGGAATATATATTTAGCCAGGAGGCGTCCTTACGGGTACACCGCCAGAGCGACCTTTCGACGGCTTCAAACGGTGTGGTCGCCTTCGAGGTGGGGGAATCGATGGCGAAGTACGTGCTGGCCGCGGACTACACCTTGATGACGGACTTTCGGAACGTGCCCCTTGCCACGTTCTTCAGCTGCATCCCGACGGATCAATGGCAGTCGAGGGCCGTCTTCCACATCCTCGCGAATCGCCCCAACCTCGACTCCGACGGGCGACCCATTCGCGTGCCCTACGGGCTTCGGAAGATCGAGGCCTCCCTCGTCCGCGCGGTCGGCCGGGAACAGGTCGCCGTCGCGGATCCGAGCACTGTCGAGCGATTCATCGGGGAGGACACGCGGGTCGTCGGGCTTCATTCCATGGACCCCTTGGGCCTCGGGCCCGTGAGCATGTCCTTCACGATGGGCGGTGTCTTCACACCCTACACGAAGGCGAAATTCCTCGAGCTCGCGCGCCGCGTGCATCGACCCGATCGTGGGTACAAGATCGTCCTAGGCGGCCCGGGGACGTGGCAGTTCGACCATCGGCCGGAAATCCAGGAGGCCTTGGGGATCGACCACATCGTCCACGGCGAGTGTGACCATCTCGCCCCCGAGATCCTCGATCGGGTTGAGCGAGGGGACCTCCCCCCCATCGCCCGATTCACGAACCAGAGTGCGCCCACGATCGACAAGATTCCGAAGATCCTCGGGCCCACGATGCACTCCATGAACGAGGTCATGCGAGGATGCGGCCGGGGATGCGAGTTCTGCGAGGTGACCCTTCGCAGGCCCCGCTACTTCCCCTTGGACTACATCGGCGACGAGATCGCCGTGAACGCCCAGAACGGCGGCTCGTCGATCCAGCTCCACTCCGACGACATCTTCCTCTACAGGCTGGAAAACTGGCTCAACATGTCACCGGTACGCGACGCACGCGACCCCCACGGGACGGTGAGCGCCGCCGTGACGAATCCCGACCTGATCGCGGACCTGTCCAAGATCGTCCGCGCGGGGCCGAGGAAGTGGATCGGAATCCAGAGCGGCATTGAAACGGGGAGCCCCCGCCTCTCCCATGCGGTCCTGCACCGCAAAGCCGCGCCCTTCACCGCGGAGGAATGGCCGGAGATCGTCGTCCGAGGCACGGAGATCCTGAACCGCAACTACTGGTTCCCCGCGTACACGATCATCCTCGGCCTTCCTGGGGAGACGGCGGAAGACGCATGGATGACCGTGGACCTGATCGATCGGATGGAGCAGATCCCCGACAACCATTTCATCACGGCGCCCCTGGCCTTCGTGCCCATCGGCGCCCTGCGAGGGGAGGCATTCTACAATCTGGATGAGATGATCGACGAAGCGAGGTTCAACGTTGCCTACCGTGCGTGGCGACACGTCCTCATGGAGATCGACGTGGACCTTTGGCGCCTCACGCGGCTGCCCGCTCCGGTCCGCGCCGTCATCGTCTCCGTGGGCCGAGTGGGCGGACGGTACATCCTCGGCATGATGCACCGCTACGCCCGGCGCCGGGGATTCCGGATCCGGGCGCCCGCGAAATCCGTCCGACAGGCGGAAGGCCACACGCTAAGCTTCCCCGCCGCATGAGGGCCGGGTCGGGGATCGTCGTCGGACCCGTCACTTCGGTTTCTTCCTCGGCGTCCGCCCTAGCTCCTTGAGGGCCACTTCGGCCGCGCGCTTCCCGCTGAGGAGCATCGCCCCGAAGGTCGGGCCCATGCGCGGCAGGCCGAAGGTCGAGCAGACGGCCATGCCCGCGACGACGACGCCTGGGTAGGCGAGCCCCGTGTGCTCGACGACGGCATCCTCGGACTTCTCAATCCACATGCCGCCTTCCCCGATACGCTTCGCGAGACCGCGCTTCTCGAGAGACTGAATCACGTAGGCGTCATGGCCCGTCGCGTCGATCACGAGCTCACACTCGAGGGCGACCGGGTCGACGCACGTGACTTCGTGGGGCAGCGCCTCGACGGGCGTCCAGTTGATCACGATTCCCGCCACGCGGTTCTTCTCCCGCAGCACGACGTCCTCGAACGCCGTCATGTTCTGGATCTTGGCGCCGGCATCCATCGCGGCGGCGATGAGCTTGGAGCATGCGTGGGGTCCCGGAGTGACGTAGAGGTTCTTGGAGTACTGCTTGTAGGGACACCCGATTTCGTCGAGGTACTTCTGGGCCGGCGACCGCAGGGTGACCGTGTTCATCAGGTACCCTCCAATCCAGAAACCGCCGCCGATGTAGTTGTTCCGCTCGATGATGACGGCCTTCACTCCGCTCAGGGCAAGTTCCCGCGCGGCGGTCAGGCCGCTCGGCCCTCCGCCAACGATGATGACCTCTGTGTCGGCGTATTCGCTGAGGTCCTTCGCGAAGCCCGAGAGGATCGCACGGGTGACCTCGGCCTCGGAGGCCGCTCCAAAGATGGACATCTCCGCACTCCCAAGTGCGAGCCATTCCCCCTTGCCTACATAAGGGTTAGCCATCCCGACGCGTGACGAGGACGATAGGATAGATTCCGACGGACGCTACTTCGATTTCCAGGACAGGCCCCACGCAGAGATCACGAAGAACACGACCGCCAGGGCGGCGGTGATCAGAAGGTACGTGAAGGCCGTGGCATCGTTCCCGAACACCATCGTCGCCCGGAGCCCCTCGTTCACGTACGTCAGGGGCAGCGCCCACGCGACCGTCTGAAGGGCCGATGGCATGGCCTCGAGCTGGAAGAAGGTGCCCGAGAGAAACATCATCGGGAAGCCGATCGCGTTGGCGACCGTGGTGGCGGTCTCCATATCCCGGACGAACAAACCCAAGGTCATCCCCATGGCCGTGAACTGGAAGGTCCCCGCGAAGACGAACAGGATGGCGATGGGAGTGATCACCGCGGAGCCTCCCCAGACCAACCGATTCAGGGCGAACATGATCGCCACGGAGAAGAGCATGAGGCCCGTATACCAGATCATCTTGGAGGCGAGCCACTCCCCCTTCGAGAGCTGCGTCGTCGCGAGGAACTTGAAAAACTTCCGCGCAGATGCTCGTCATCCCGAACAAAGGGTTTAGCATGACCGTGAAACCGATAATCCCGGGCAAAAAGAAGTCAATGAACTCGAATCGCTCGAAGGCGACGGATTCCACGTCCGTCCCGACCACGGGCTGGGCGCCTACGATCTGGAAGTTGAACTGGGTCGACACGGCATTGATCGCCGAGAAGGCGATGCCGAAGGAAGACTGCGTCTGGTCGCCGTACAGGGTCACGTTGATGCGGGCCGTCGGGTCCCCGGCCATGGCCCTCGTGACGTTGTCTTCGAACCCCGACGGAATCCTGAGAGCCGTGTTGATCGAATTCTCCCGGATGTACTCGCGGATGTCGAGATTTCCGGGGATGTGTCGGTACGCGAGGACAGTCGTGTTGTTGAGCCCGGCGATGAAAGCCCGACTGAGGGCGGTATCATCGTCGTCCTGGACGTGGATGGGGATCTGGGACGAAACCGTCTGGATGAAAATGGCCCAGAACAGGAGAATCAAGATGATCGGGAAGATGAGGGCGAAGAAAGCGCCCGCGCGGGCGCGCATGAACTGGGCCCCGAAGGCGCGCACGTCGGCGAGGATCCGCCTCATTCCGCAAGCACCCCCTCCCGCATGCGCGCGCCGACGACCCGGAGGAACACATCCTCAAGGGTGTCCCGCCTCGTGTAGATCTCCGAAAGGGGCACGTCCAGGGAGGCGACGCGGGCGAGCATGGCCCGCACCTCCGCGGCCCGATCCACGCGGACGAGTACGTCGCCGTCCTCGAGGGAGGAAGGTATCCCCCGGGACGTGAGGGCCCTGTGTCCCTCGGAGCCCGCCCCCGCCATCACGATCGTCGTGCCGCCGCCGTGGCGGGAGATCAGTTCATAGGGAGACCCTCGGGTCACGATCTTCCCCCTGTTCATGATCGCCACGTGGTCCGCGAGCTGTTCCGCCTCGTCGAGGTAGTGGGTCGTCAGGACGACCGTCTTGCCCGCCTTCTGCAGGCCCGTCACGAGGCCCCACAGGTCCCGACGTGCGCCTGGGTCCAGGCCCGTGGTCGGTTCGTCGAGGAACACGAGGTCCGGTTCACCGACCAAGGCCATCGCGATGCCGAGGCGGCGCTTCTCGCCCCCGGACAGGTTCATCGCGTAGGTGTCCGCCCTCGACGTGAGCCCCACGGTCTCCATGATCGCGGCAATGTCGGAGCGGGCAATCGTCCGGTTGAAGAGGGCGGCCCAGTACGCGACGGCCTCCCGCGGCCGGAGCCGGTCGAAGGGCTCGAAATCTTGGGGCAGGACGCCGACTCGCTTCCGGATCTTGCCATAGTCCGTGCGCACGTCCGTCCCGAATACGAGGGCTTCCCCCGAGGTCGGGTTTCGGAGGCCCTCGAGGATCTCGACCGTCGTCGTCTTGCCCGCGCCGTTGGGTCCGAGGAGGGAGAAGATCTCCCCCGCGCGGACCTCGAAATCGATCCCATCGACGGCCTTCACGTCCGCGTAATGCTTCGTGAGGCCCCGGACCTCGATGACCTCCCCGCCCATGGCGGGGCGAGTACCCGGATCCGTTTATGAAAGTTCCGTCTGTACCGCCGCGTGGGTCGCGACTTCGGCCCGCTCCGCAGGCCCGATCATCCGCACCCAGACCCTCCAGGCCTTCGCCTTGGACTCCGCGCCTTCCTCGCCGAGGATCGAGGGAAGGGTGCGAACGCGAAGGAGCTCGACGATCTTTTCGACGGCCTCGCGGGTCAGGGCGTCCGCGTCCGCGCCGACGTCTCGAAGCCGCTTGCGGAGCATGGCCGGCGCCATCTCTCCCCAGATGGCCCGCATGTCGGCCTCGATGCGCGCATACGCCGATGCCGCGTCCACGCTCTCACGCTTCGGCCCGCATCTCATTCGCGCTGAGCCACGCGCTGTAGCCGATGTAGAATAGGACGACGAGGGCGACGACGAGGAAGACATCCGAGACGAGGGGCTGGATGTCGGTCACCCGGGCGGCCGCGCTCAGGCTCAGGGCAATCCCCACGGAGGCGAGGCCCACGCTGAGCCGGTAGAGGAGGCCCCCCCGCATCATCCGCACGCCCCGGTGGGTCAGAAGGAAGGCGCCCAGGACGCCGCAGGAGATGCTCAGGACGAGGACGATGAACACTTCGGCGGAGACGGCCATCGCGATACCCTCGCGAAGGATGCAGGGGGACGGGCCTTTAAGCTGCGCCCGTGAGACTCATAGATGAAAATGAGTATCATTCGAGCCGGGCCGTCACCGTCTTGCCGCCCGCCTGGGCGAACCCCATCCGCTCGTACAGGCGGATCGCGGCGTCGTTCCCGAGGGTCACGAAGAGGGCGATCCGGGGCTCGTCCCGGTCCGCGAGACGGTTGAAGGCCCCCTGCAGCAGGGCCCTCCCCAGGCCCCTTCCGCGCCGATCCTTCGCGACGCCGAGCTCCGCGACGAGGGGCGTGCCCATCCAGTGGGTCATGAGAATCGCCCCGGTGATCCAATCGCCTTCCTGGGCCGCGAAGGATGCGTCGGGCATGTAGGGTCCCATGGCCCCCTTGAGGAGGTCCCGGACGTACGCCCGCCACTCGTCTTCCGAGCCGACATGCAAGCCGAGCCGCTGCTCCAAGTGTCCCTCGTAGACATCCATCAGGAACCTCGCGAGGCCGAGGACCTCCCTCTCCTCCGGGGGTCTCAGGGTCACGCCCGCCGGGATTGGGGCCTTCCCCGTGGCCGCCACCATCCGCATCCGCGCGAAGCGACGCCGAAAGCCCAGGGCCGAGAAAGCCTGCTCGTAGGGCTCCTCGAAGGACGCCGAGATCGTCTCCGCCCCCTGAGCCCGAAGGAGATCGACCGCTTTCACGAGGGCCGCCCGCGCCTCCCCCACGTGGGCCGGGTCCATGGAGAAGCCGGCGATCGCTCCCGGCAGGATGCGCACCGTTCCGATGATCCGGCCTTCGTCACGGAAGGCGAAATGGGTGCGCTGCTCCTCGGGCGTCAGGGCGAGGTAGCGGTCCAGATGGGCCTTCAAGGAGCGCGTGGGCACGTCGGAGCGGCCCGCGAGGTAGACGCGCCAGTAGTCATGGGCCTCCGTCGTGGGAAGGGGCTCGAGGGTGAGGACCACGGGGCCCCGAACATCGGACGGCCCATGAACGTTTGGCCACGCGTAGATTTTATCCGCCGCGAGGGCCTTGAGACCCGGCCCATGGACTTCCGGCTTACCGAAGCCCAGGAGCTGATTCGGAAGACGGTCCGCGAGTTCGCGGAGCGGGAGATCGCCCCGGAGGCTCTGGCGCACGACGCGAGCCAGGAGTTCCCGCACGCCTGGGCGCGACGGATGGGGGAACTCGGCCTGATGGGCGTCTTCGTGCCGGAGGCCTACGGCGGGTCCGGGCTCGACGTGGTGTCCTACGCGATCGCCATCGAGGAACTGTCGCGGGCGGACGCGAGCGCGGGGGTGATCGCGGCCGTGTGCAATGGCCTCGTCTGCGAGCCCTTGCTTCGCTGGGGGACGGAGGAGCAGAAGCGGACGTACCTCGTCCCCGTGGCCCGGGGGGAGTGGCTCGCGGCCTACGCCCTCACGGAACCGGGCAGCGGCTCCGACGCCGCGGCGATGCGGACGACCGCGGAACTCGAGGGAGACGAGTGGGTCCTGAACGGCACGAAATCCTTCGCGACGAACGCGTCCGTGTCCAAGGTCGTCCTCGCCTACGCCCGCACGGGATCCGGGAAGCACGACATCTCGGCCTTCCTCGTGCCCACGGACGCGAAGGGCTTCACGCTCCAGAAGAAGGAGGACAAGATGGGACTTCGGGCGAGCGACACGATGCTCCTCAGCTTCGACGGAATGCGGATCCCGAAGGAGAACCTCCTCGGCGAGCGGGACAAGGGCTTCACGATCGCCATGGCGACCCTCGACGGCGGCCGGATTGGCATCGCGGCCCAGGCCCTCGGGATCGCCCAGCGCGCCCTCGAGGAATCCCTGCGCTTCGCGAAGGAGCGCGAGGCCTTCGGCCAGAGGATCGCGGAGTTCCAGGCGATCCAGTGGAAGCTCGCGGACATGGCCACGGAGATCGACGCCGCCCGCCTCCTCACGTACAAGGCCGCCCGGAGGAAGGACGAAGGGCTGCGGCACACCTACGAATCGAGCGTCGCGAAGCTGTTCGCCTCGGAAGCGGCGCACCGCGCGGTGGACCACGCGGTCCAGATCCACGGCGGCTACGGGTTCATCCGCGACTACGTCGTCGAGAAGCTGTACCGGGACCAGCGGGTCACCGAAATCTACGAGGGCACGAGCGAGATCCAGCGGCTCGTCATCGCGCGGTCGATTCTCGGGAAGTGAGCGGCGGGACCGCCTCGCCCCGACTCCTGGCGTCTCACCGCCGGATCATCTTGGAGAGTTCCTCGAGGTGCTCCTGCTCCGTGAGGATCTGGTTCTCGAAGAGGACCCGGAGGGGGGTCGTGTCCTGGGCCAGCTCGAGGAGTTCCGAGTAGATCGCGACGGCGGCCTTCTCGTTCTCCATTGCCGCTTCCAGGAGGTCGTTCAGGGTCCCCTTGCCAGGTGGCCTCGGCGTCTCCGAGGCGACGACGGGCTTCCCACCGAGGGCGACAATCTTCTCGCCGAGGAGCGTCGCGTGGTCGAAGGACTCCTTCGCCTCCTCGAGGAAGTGCTCCACGACGGGCTTGCGCGTGGGCCCGAACACCCGGAAGCTGAAGTCGAGGTACCTCAGGGCGGACGTGAGCTCCATCTTGAGCGCCTCGTTCATCACGGCGATCACTTTCTCCTTGTTCATCCTCTCACCCTGCGGGGGAAGGGCATGCGGGTCTAAGTCCGTTTCGCGCCCACGAACCTTATAGCCCGCGGCCGCCTCCCGCCGTCCATGGCGGGGACCCGCGTGCTCTACATGGAGCCGCGGAAGGGGCAGGAGCCGGATCCGTGCTACATCCGGGAATTCGACGCGCGGATCGTGGACCGGGGCCCGGACCACGTCGTCCTCGACGGGACCGCGTTCTACGCGGAAGGAGGCGGCCAGCCCGACGACACCGGCGTCCTCCGCTGGCCAGGGGGGGAGGCAAAGGTCCTGCGGGTCCGAAAGGAGAAGGGCGTGATCAAGCACTTCGTCGACCGGATTCCCGAGTCGGATGAGGTCCACGGCGTCATCGATTGGGACCGCCGGTACGCCCACATGCGGATGCACACGTCCCAGCACATGATGTCCGGCCTCGTGTTCCGAATCTTCGGCGCTCGGACGGTCGGGAACCAGATCCACGAGGATCGGAGCCGGATCGACTTCCAGCCCGCGAACTTCTCGCCCGAGGACCTGAGACGAATCGAGGACGAGTGCAAGGCCGTGATCGCATCGAACGCGGACGTGGGAATCTTCGAGGAGGACCGCATCGTCGTGGAGAACCGGATCGAGGACCGAGCCCTGATGGACCTGATCCCCCCTTCGATCCGTCGGCTCCGAGTCATCCAGGTCGGCACGGCGGACTACTGTCCCTGCGGCGGGACGCACCTCAGGAAGACGTCGGAAATCGGTCGCCTTCGGATCCTCGAGAAGCGATCGAAGGGCAAGGAAACGGACCGGATCGTATACGAGCTTGGACCCGCCTAGGACGAGTTGCCCGGCCGGCCCGCACCGGCTCCCGTACGACGACGCTCGCCCACGGGATCCCGCGCGAGGAGCATGAGGGCGCCGGCCACGCTCACCCATACCGCGGCCACGAGGAAGGGCGCGAGGGCGAGCTCGACGACGCCGAAGCGCGCCTCGGGGCCGATCTCGGCCGTGCTCCCATCCTCGGATTGCAGGGTCACCCGACCGTCGACCATGGTGAGTTCGAGGACGGCCGCGAGGATCACGGGGCCGAAGAGGAAGCCGAGGTCGCTCAGGGTCCGGTAGAGGCCCATGGAAGTCCCCATGATCTCCCTCGGCGTGAGGTCCGTCGTCCACGCGGCGAGGGGACCGTGAAGCCCCAGGACGAGGCCGTACACGAACATAATGGGTATCGCACTTCCGAGATCCTGGGTGAAGAAGAGGGTCGGCGTGACGGCGCCCGCCGCCAGCAGAGAGGCGACGAAGGGGGCCTTCCGACCGACTCGGTCCGCGAGCCATCCGCTCGGGTACAGGGTGAAGAGGCTTGCGATTGCGTTCGTCGTGATGAGCACGCCCGTGAAGGTGATTGCGAGGGTCGGCGACACGCCCCAGTTGAACGCGATGAAGAGGGGGATCACCGTCGTGATCAGGCCTGCGCGGACGAAGAAGGCGGCCATGGTCCCGACGTTCACGAGGACATACGAGGGATCCTTGAGAAGGCGGCGAACGGCCGCGACGTCCACGGCCGCCTTCATGCCTTCCATGGGGGTCGGCTCCATCCCCAGGGTGATGAACACCATCCCGATCCCGGCGAGGACCGCGTAGGCGGCGAAGGGGGCGCGGATGCCCCACCACAGGACGACGGCCCCGCCAATGACGGGACCGATGATCTGGCCTACGAGGAGGGCGTTCACGTAGATCCCCATGTACCGCCCGCGGCGCTCCGCGGGAACCCGCTTGGCGAGGGCCGCCAGAGACGACGTCACGTAGAAGGCGCTTCCCATCCCCTCGGCCACGCGCACGGCGAGGAGGACCCAGTAGTTGAACGCGACCGCCGCAATGGCCGAGGTGATCGCGATGATTGCCAGTCCGATCTGCATCATCCGGCGGTTCCCGAAGCGGTCGCCGAGGGCGCCCGACGGAAGATCGAGCAGGACGCGGGCGGCGGGCAGGGCGCCGACGAGGACCCCCGCGAGGAAGGCCGTCGCACCGAGGTGCAGCCCGTACTGAGGCAGGGCGGGGATGATGATCGAGATCCCGATCATCACGAGGAACACGGTGCCGGACAGGACTGCGACGGTCCGGCGGAGGGAGTCCATGGTGCCGCGAGGATGAGACGGCCCGCCATAAAGGTTGGTCGTCACACGTCAACCGCGCGCGTGCCGTCCCAGATTTTCCGCACGCCCTTCTCCGGCGCTGGAATCAGGAGATCCCGCTTCGACTTCGTGGGGATGACGAAGTACTCCTCCACGCGTCCCGATTCCCCGATGAGCACGAGCTTCACCTTCCCGCCTTCCATCGGCGCGCCCGGCAGGGCGAAGAGC
>CAYGBO010000044.1:0-4501 GCA_964348145.1 uncultured Methanomassiliicoccales archaeon | reverse complement strand
GTCGGGATGCAGGTAGCTGTACCGCACGTAGCGGCCGCGATCGATCAGGGAGCGGACCTCGAGCTCCCCCTTCTTCGTGCGCGTGAGGACTTCCTCCGGAAACGGGGACACGGATGGGACCCCGGGTGGAAAGGGGGGAGGAGGGAAAAGGCTGTTCCTCTGAAGGCCCGAGCAGAAGCGGGGACCACACGGAGCTCCCAGGGCAGCGGACGGAGAGCCTCTCCGTCGATCCCCCCGCGGCATTCCGGCGGGCGGCCCGTCGTTCCAGGACGAGCCAATCAACCGTGATAATCGCGTGGCCGCCCTTTATGAACCCGGTGCCGAGTGCGATGGGCCGGTCTATGCCAAGGTCGGCAGTGGGTTAGGGATTGCAGATCACGCAGACGCGTGAGGAGTCCACGGAAGAAAGGCTGAAACGGACGATCGAAGAACTGGAAGAGCAGAAGCGACGCCTCGCGACCCTTCTCGAGAACCTGCCGGGCTGGCCGTACCACTGCAAGAACGACGAAGACTGGACCGATGACGACAGTTGGGTCATCAAGGTCGACATCGATCAGAGGATTGCCAGGGAGATCACGGAGTACACGCTCCAGGAACTCAACGGCAAGGGTCCCCTCACGTACAACGACATCATCCACCCGGAGGACCGGGGACGGGTGTGGAGGACCGTGCAGGACGCCGTTGCGAAGAGAGAGCCCTTCGTCGTCGAGTACCGCATCCGGACGAAATCCGGCAAGGAGAAGGTCATGTGGGAGAAGGGGCAGGGCATCTTCGGGGAGGACGGTAGCCTCCTCGCCCTCGAGGGTTTCATCATGGATGTCACGGATCGCGCGAAGGCCCTCCAGGACCTGCAGGAGCAGAAGCGACGCCTCCTCACGCTCCTCGGCAACCTGCCCGGCTGCGCGTACCACTGCAACAACGATGAGGGATGGAGTGAGGATTTCAATTGGGCGGAATTCTTCCCTGCGAAGTACCTGGAACTCACGGGATACGGGAAGGATGAACTTGAGCCGTGGGGTCCCGTCACGTGGAACTCCCTCGTGGCTCCCGAGGATTGCGAACGCGTATGGACCACGATTCAAAAAGCGGTCGCGAAGAGAGAGCCCTTCATCGTCGAGTACCGCATCCGGACGAAGTCCGGTCAGACGAAAGTCGTCTGGGAGAAGGGGCGGGCCGTGTACGACGGCGACGGGAAGGCCGTCGCCCTCGAGGGGTTCCTCATGGACGTCACGGAGCTTCGGCAGACCCAGGAGGCGTTGCGCCGGAGCCACAGCGTCCACATCTGGCGATCCCTCTTCGAGACCCTGGGCCGCGGGGCCTCCGCGATACTCTACCAAGCGGGAGAGGAGGCCGGCTCGAACACCTTCGACTTCATCCAATCGGGATGGAAGCCACAGGACGAGTCAGAGTTCATCGAAACGCTGAGCCAACACCTCCGGCAGGCGGATCTGTGCGACGTGGTCCACCTCGAGGTAGACCGGGAGAACGCGCGGGTCCGAGCGAAGGTCCGAGACAATATCGAGACCCGGTACGGCCGAGAGGGGAGCAGTAACGACTGCCATTTCTTGAGGGGATTCCTGGCCGGCCTGGGCCGCCGATTCCTCGACGAGCCGGATCTCGTCTGCGACGAAGGCTCGTGCCAAGCCCGCGGGAAAGACCTCTGCGAGTTTCTCGTTCATCCCCTGTTCGAATGAAACCGCGCCCGGAGGCCCCTTTGGAGGCGGGCTACGGGCTCCGCTCGAAGACGATCTCCTTCTCCCACTCAATCCTCACAATCTTGTAGTAGGGTAGGCGGCCCGTGGCCGTCGTGAAGTACCGCCGCTCCAAGCCGGTGATCTCGGACCCGCGGATGATCCGGTAGCCTTCCGGTCGCGTCCGATCCCGGTACCAGAGAACGGCCTCGGCAAGGCGGTCCCGATCCCGCCAGCGAAGCGCGTTGAGGACCTCGCGGGCTGTACGCGCCACACGACGTGAATGACGACGGCTCGCCTTGGAGATTTTCCCCCGGTGCCTCCGCAAAGCCCTTATCGAGCCTTTCCCTTCGGACGCACGATGGAGTATCCGCCGCAGATACGAGCGCTCCTCGATCGCGCCGAGGCCGACGAGGGGGACGCCGTCGTGGTCGAGGCGAAGGGCGGACCCTACGCGGGCGTCGTGATGCCCCATCACGGGTTCAGCGGGGAGGACGTCCTCACGATCAAGCTGGACAGCGGGTACAACATCGGCATCGCGCTCAAGGACGTTACGTCCCTCCGTGTGACGAAGAAAGGGGCGTCCGCGCGAGCGGAACGGCGCCTCCCTCCGGCGAAGAAGGACCTGCCGACGGTCGCGATCTTGGGCACAGGAGGGACGATTGCCTCCTACGTGGACTACCGAACCGGCGCCGTGCATCCCGCCGTGACGGCGGAGGAGCTCGTCTTCAGCGTGCCGGAGCTCCAGGACGTATGCAACGTCCGCGCCCGAGTGATCTACAGCATCTACAGCGAGGACCTCAAGCCGGAAAACTGGCAGCGGCTCGCCCGGGAGGCCGCCGCGGAACTCAACGCGGGCGCGGCCGGCGTCGTGATACCCCACGGGACGGACACGATGCACTTCACCTCCGCGGCCCTCGCCTTCATGCTCCGAGATCTCACCGGGCCCGTCGTCCTGGTCGGCGCCCAGCGTTCGAGCGATCGTCCGTCCTCCGACGCGGCATCGAACCTCCTCGCGGCCGCGCGCGCGGCGAAGGCGAACGTCGGCGAGGTCGTCGTCGTGATGCATGAGGAGACCTCCGACGCCGGCGCCGCGATCCACCGCGGCACGAAGATCCGGAAGATGCACTCGTCCCGGCGGGACGCCTTCCGCTCCATGAACGCATCGCCCCTGGGCCGGGTTCGACCCGATGGGGCGGTTCACCTCGATCCTGGTGTCCGGCCTCGTGCCCGAGGTCCCGTCACCGTCGACGACCGGCTCGATCCGAAGGTCGCCCTCGTGGCGTTCTATCCTGGGCAGCGTCCCTCCGGGCTGAAAGCGGTCCTCGACGGAGCCCACGGGGCCGTCCTCGCGGGCACAGGCCTGGGCCACGTCGCCCACGATCTCATTCCCGTGATCGCGGACGCCATACGAAGCGGGGTGGCCGTCGTCATGACGACGCAGACCCTCCAGGGTCGCGTGAACCTGAACGTCTACGACACGGGCCGGGATCTCATTCAAGCGGGCGTGATCAGCGGCGAGGACATGCTGCCCGAGGTCGCCCTCGTGAAGCTCATGACGATCCTAGGGCGCACCCGAGACACTGCCGACGTGGCGCGAGCCATGACGACGAACGTGGCGGGAGAGATCACGCCCTCCATCCGCATCGATGAGTTCCGCACGTAGGGTCGCTGCGGCCTCGTTAAGCTTATCCCGGGAGGGGGGTTGAGGCCAAGGCGGACCCATGAAGATCGACGCGACGGGCGAGGTCGGGGTCGTCCTCACGGAGGCCAACGAGCCCATCCTCGGCCCCGAGGAGAAGGTGATCGGGTTCCGGAAGCTCGACTATGAGGTGTACAAGCCCGCCCTCCTCGCGAAGAAGCCCATCGTCGGGACGCGCACGGCGTGGGCCTGGCAGACGAGGGCGCGTCTGATCATCATGGACGACGCGTGGCTCGATCTCCCGAACGGGAGGAAGGGGAAACGCTACTGCGACATCCCGAACCCCGAGGCGCTCGACGTGATCCACAGGAAGGGGCGTGTCCTCCTGGAAACCCGGGACGCGGAGCACGGCCGGATCATCTTCGAGTTCCGGCCCTTTGGGGCGGCGTCCCGGCTCCTCGCCTGGCTCAAGAACGAGAAGGAGCACCGGCGCAAGCGGGACGAGGGCACCCTCGCGTCGCCGTACCGGGCGGAGGACCGGAAGTAGTCCGCCCCGAGGGTCCCATCGGGTCGTGGGGATGCGATCCCATCAGATAGATAGGGTCCCGCGCCATGGTGGAATCGGGTGCCCGCGATGGGTGCATTAGAGGAGTACGAGCGGATCTGGGACCTGCTGATCCGGACGCACCGCGAAATCCACGGCGAGGAGCATGTGCCGCAGAAGGACTTCACGTGCTGCGGAGAGTACGCCGTGATGATGGCCCTGCGGAGCGCGTCCGGCCTCAGGCCGGACTATCCCGCCCATCTTCTCGCTCGCATCGCGGCCCTGCCCGAGCTCGACCGCGACTTCTACGTGAAGCACATCCTCTCGACGGACGGAGAGCCGCCGCCCACGGATCCGGAGCCGTTGCGGGAGTACCGGGCCTCTCGCCGATACCACATCCTGTGGTCGGAGCTGAAAGCGGCGAGCGCGCGGATCGCGGAGTTGGAGCAGGAGCTGGAGCGGGCCCGGGCAGCGCTTTCCGCAAGCAAGAAGCCGGAGGCATGAGGGAGATCGGATCGGGGATCGGCGAATCGGCCGGCGTCCCGCCCCCGCGAGCACGACAGGCGACGGGAACTCGGGCCGCTTCCTCCTGGTGGGCCGATCTCTTCCGGCCGTGCACGGCTC
>CAYGBO010000043.1:14026-16174 GCA_964348145.1 uncultured Methanomassiliicoccales archaeon | reverse complement strand
GACACCGTGTGGGTGCCGGGCGGGATCTTGACCCAGGAGAGGCCCCACTCGTCCCCGGGCACGCCGTCCACGAGGATCTTGCCGGGGACGCCCCAGGTCGGGTGGAGGTCGATGCTCGTGGTCACGCGGAGCAAGGCGGGCGGTGGAACGGGTTCCTCGAGCACAACGGTCCCATCTGCGAGCTCGTTGTCCGCCAGGTCCGTCTCACCAGGGACCGCTGTCGCGTTTACCTTGATGAGGTACGATCCTGCCGTGACGCCTGTGGTGTCCCAGACCGTCGAGATGTCCAGCGTCGCATCCGCGACCAAGTCTGTCACGGTTTCCGTTCCGATGAGAATCTCACCAGCATAGGTACGGACCGCAAAGGATTCTGTTGCTGTGCCTTGGTTCTCCACAGTCGCAAGCACGGTCACCGGTTCGCCTACGAACGCCACCAAGGGGGAAGCATCCGCGTGTGTCACCGCGACGTCGTGAATGGGAGCCGGCGCCTCCCCGAGAATCAGGGCATTTTCATAGGTGTTGGACGAATGGTCGATCATTCCACCTGCGCTACCACCTCCGTCCGAATCTGTTGACACGTGGAAGGGGTAGGCGGTAAGGCCATCTGCCGCTAGTATGATGTCTTCGAGATCCCCCGAGTCGAGGGGCCGACGCCATTCAGCTGTGAAATCGTAAGGGGCACCACTGCCTCGAAAACCCATCGCCCCCTCCACGTTCTGGACAGCATCCTTGGCAGGAGGCTTGCCACCGCCATTCGTGTCTACGGGTCTCGGCGGATACGTGGGGGCGGGGGTATACGCGGACTCTCCGAAGAAAACGCTGTCTTGCCCGGATCGGTGGTGACCCATTCTGCTCGGTGGGCTGAGCATGAATCCGAACCAGAAATGCTCTGCCGTCGCGGAATTCCAGGGAACGTCGATCTTCCCGTCTGTCTTGAGATACAGGTACACCCCATCATGCTTCGCGTAGAGGTTGACGAAGCCATAGTCGCCCGTGAGTCCGTTGGCGAGAGGTACCGTCGCCGTAATCGCCTCGGACCAGTCTCCCGTCAAAGGATCTCCGTCCAAGTCCGTCAAAGCCACGGGAATGGCTGAGTACGGGACCGTCACGATCGCTGCAATTTGTCCTGGCGTGTTCCCGATGAGTAGGGCCGCCGCGGACAACGCCACGAGAAGCCCCATCAGGATTCCTCGCCCCTGCCGCATACACCCACCGCCGTGCAGTAGGCGTGGAGGGCAGGGCGATGAGAATTCCGAAAGTAGTGTACTGGAATCTCAGAGAGGAAAATGCAAGGCTGTTTCATCATTACTTACATGCTTTCCCGCAGGAGCGTCCTGGGCAGGGCGAAATGTTTGCCGACCTCGGGGATCGATTCCGCTCGGGATTTCTGGTAGTTGGATCGAGCGCCTCACTCGTTCCGCTTACCGTCATCCTCACGGCAATTCGATTTTTCGCACCCACGGTTATCGCTTTCCTGGGGGTGCAAGGGATTGACACTTCTCGCATCGATGGCGCCTTCGAGATCTATTCTCTCGCCGTGCCCATCCCTTTGTGCGGCATTCTCCTGATTGCTGTTCTCAGAACTCCGAGGTTTCTTCGGTTCGACGGACCGGTGTTGGTTGCCATTCTGTTGGCCGGATTGGCGGTCTTGGAGTGGTCGTGGATCGTCAAGCTGGACGTGTGGCCGACGAGCGATTCTCTTGGTCTTTGGTCGGATGCTATGCTGGGGTTGACCGTTGCCGCTACGATCGCAGCGTACACTCTCGTGCTTGATCGGCGGATACGAGTAGCTCGTTCCACAGAAATCGCTCGTAACGGGCTACTCGCAGTCGGTGCGGGGTTCGCCTTTTCGAATCTGCTGCGGTCGCTTCGTCTCGTCGATCTCTCTCTCACTCTCGGCGGGACTATCCCGGGGGCGGTACGATGGCTTTTCCAATACGGTCCCACCCTGACCTTGGCCTTCCTGTCAGCCTGTTTCTGGTACCTGATCGCTTGGACGCGAGGTAGGGATTTCGGATCTGCCTGGGACCGACTCGTGCCCTTGCTGTTTCCAGCCGCCGTTGCACTGCTCGGCCTGGCTGCGGTCGTTGCTGGAGATCGAGGCTCGCGCGGCGCTGCGTGTAGAGCATCCACCATGCCGCACGGGTG
>CAYGBO010000043.1:3516-14016 GCA_964348145.1 uncultured Methanomassiliicoccales archaeon | reverse complement strand
CTGGCTGCGGCGCAAGGTCTTTTTGGGTTCCTCCTTGTCAACGCCCTCATGTGGGGCGGCTCGTACGCGATCTTCAGCCCCACATCCGTTTCCCTTCCCATCGTCGGGTTCGCAATTGGTGCATTCCTCGCGATGGTCCAGATACTCCGAGCCGGGATGCCCTCCCTTGGGTGGCGCTTCCTCGTCGGGGGCGTACTCACGTGCGCACTGTCAGGAATCCTGAGTTCCGCCGGATCCCTAGCCAGCTTAACCGGAGTCACCCTCGGACTCACATTCATCGCTCGCGGGATTCTGACTATCGATGCCGCTGGGTTCCCTAGTCGGTATCCGAACTGTCGTAGCCCTGAGGCACCCGGAGCTGCTTGAACGGATACCGACGCCCCCTCTCGCATCGCGGCGCAGACGGCTTGACCTGGTTCCGAGAGCGGGCTCGGGAATCGCCTCAATCAGGTGGGTTGCACCTCGGTCCTTGCCTCTCCCATCCTGTCAAGGTCTGGATCCCAGAGTAGGTCCGCTGGCTGACCGCGGTATGGACTCCTTCCGTGTTTGGTTCCCATCTCCTGTCTCGGCCGAGCTCGCGTTGCGCCCGAGAAACGCGAGCCTTTCGTCCCCTGGGTTGACGCGGAGTCGCGCCCGTTCGGTAGTCCGGTTTGTTGCGCGGGCCTCCTGTCGGCTCCCGCTGCCAAACCTTTCCTGGAAGGGCCGGCACACCCACACACCATGAGAATGTGGTGCGATTCGTGGGGCCGAGATGTTCAGAAGCCTAGGGCGACGCAAATCCGCCAGATCGTTGCCCATCTGAGATTATAGTCCGAAGGAATGAGCGGTTCTCTCTGTGGATTCCAGTTTTGCATAAGGCAGATAAGTCGCGCCCGCTCTGTCGCGATATGGCAGGACGGGCCCGCAAAGCCCGACTCCAGAGGGCGAGTTTCCTTCCGTTCGGCATAGGCCACACGAAGCCCCACCACTTTTTCGAGATCGCCAGGACGGCGTGGCGAAACAAGCGCGCGCCGCTCTACACATGGAGGATTCTCCGGGATGGCGTCTGCGACGGATGCGCCCTCGGCACGAAGGGTCTCCGGGACTTCACGATGGACGGGGTGCACCTGTGCGTGGTCCGGCTCAATCTACTGCCCCTGAACACAATGGGCGCCTTGGATCCCCGAAATCTCGAGGAGGTGTCAGGTCTTCGACACACGTCTTCCCGCGCCCTCCGCGACATGGGACGCCTTCCCTACCCTATGATGCGCCGGCGGGGGCAACCTGGCTTTCGGCGCATCACGTGGGACCAGGCTCTCGACCTCGCTGCCTCCCGGATCCGGGCCACCACAGCGGACCGGATTGCGTTCTATCTCACCTCCCGGGGCGTGACGAATGAGACCTACTATGTAGCGGCGAAGGCCGCGCGCTTCCTTGGGACGAACAACGTGGACTACTCGAGTCGCATATGCCACGCGCCCAGCATGATGGGACTCAAGCAGACCGTGGGGGTGTCCGCCGCCACGTGTTCATACTCCGACTGGATAGGGACCGATCTCATCGTGTTCTTCGGCAGCGACGCTCCGAACAACCAGCCCGTGACCACGAAGTACCTGTACTATGCGAAGGAACAAGGCACGCGGATTGTCGTCGTGAATCCCTTCCGGGAACCAGGAATGGAGCGCTACTGGGTCCCCTCCGTTCTCGACAGTGCCATGTTTGGCACGCGCCTTGCGGACGCCTTCTTTCAGATCCACACAGGTGGGGACGTCGCCTTCATCAATGGGATCCTCAAGCATCTCATCGAGAACGGTTGGATTGACGAGGCCTTCGTGGCGGAGCACACGGCGGGCTTCGAGGATCTGCGGGCGGCTCTTGACGAGCAGCCGTGGGATCTCCTAGAGCGGCAGTCGGGAGCAACCCGGAACGGGATGCTCGACTTCGCGAGGATGTACGCCCAAGCGAGTTCGGCCATTTTCGTGTGGAGCATGGGGATCACGCAACACCGCTTCGGTGTGGACAACGTGAAGGCCATCGTGAACCTCGCCCTCGCGCGGGGCATGGTCGGACGGGAGAGGTGCGGCCTCGTGCCGATTCGCGGCCACAGCGGTGTCCAGGGCGGGGCCGAGGTCGGCGCCGTGCCGTCACAGTACGCGATGGGCTTCCCTGTCGGCGAGGACAGCGCGACGCGATTCGAGTCTCTTTGGGGCTTCCGACCACCCACCTCCTCGGGCCTAACAGCGGTCGGGATGATCGACGCGGCGCATGCGGGCCGCATCGACGTGCTGTACGCGGCAGGCGGAAACTTCCTCGAGACCCTTCCGGAGCCAGGATATGTCGCAGAGGCCCTGGGTCGGGTCCCCCTTCGCATTCACCAGGATCTCGTCGTCACGACGCCCATGCTCATCGATCCCGCGGACGTCGTGCTTCTCTTTCCGGCTCGGACCCGATACGAGCAGGAAGGCGGCGGGACGGAGACCTCCACCGAGCGACGGATCTACTTCTCGCCAGAGATCCCCGGTCGCCGAATCGGCGAGAGCCGAACCGAATGGCATATTTTTCGCGATCTCGCAGAACGTGTGCGGCCCGAGGACCGGCGCCTGATCCACATGTCGGGAGCGGATGCGGTCCGGGAGGAGATCGCGAGGGTCGTCCCCGAGTACGAAGGGATTCAGAGGCTTCGGGGAAAGGAAGATACGGTCCAGTGGGGCGGACCCAGGCTCTGCGAGGGCGGCCGATTCCCGACCGCCGAAGGGCGCGCCCAGTTCTCGGTCCTTCGTCCCCCGAACGTCGACCTCCCCGATGGTTGGTATTTCCTGAGCACCCGGCGCGGCAAGCAGTTTAACTCGATGATCCAGGGCGACAGAGATCCTCTCATAGGGGCTGGGCGGTTCGATGTCCTCATGAACGCCGAGGACGCGGCAGCCTGCGGACTGCGAGAGGGGAACTCCGTAATCCTGACAAACGAGATCGGCGTATTCCGGGGACGGTGTCGGATCGTGTCGATACGTCCGCGGAACATACAGGTCTATTGGCCCGAAGGTAACATTCTGGTTCGGCGCGGCATCGTGGATCCGGTGTGCGAGATGCCTGACTACAACGCCCTCGTCCAGGTTCGTCCGGACCCGTCGGGAGGGCGGCTCTGATGAGCCGACTTGGTCCGACGGTGGCGGCGCGGGTACGCAAGGTCCGCGAAGGTCGATCCCTTGACGCCGAGGACATCCTCGCCACGGAGGAGCCCCTCGAGATCCGCCTCGCGACGACCGAGGATGGACAGGAAGTTGTCCGAAGCCTTGCCGTCACGATGCGAACGCCCGGGAATGACTTCGAGCTTGCCGTCGGCTTCCTCTATGGTGAGGGCATCGTGCGTGGAAAACGCGACGTCGATCGCGTCGTCTACTCTTCAACTCCCATCGTGGAGCAGGAGTTCAACATCGTGAGCGTGCATCTGAAGGAAGGGGTCGCTTACGTCCCTGACCTCGTCGAACGTCACTTCTACACGACCTCCGCCTGCGGGGTGTGCGGGAAGACTTCATTAGAGGCCGTCAAGGTTCGGGGCGCGAAGCCGATCCCACGGGACCGACTCCGTGTCGACGGCAGAGTGATTTCATCACTCCCGGAACGCCTCCGCGAAAGCCAGGAGGTCTTTTCCGCGACGGGAGGACTTCATGCTGCCGGCCTCTTCGATGCACGCGGCCGGCTCGAAAGCGTGCGCGAGGATGTGGGCCGGCACAACGCCGTGGACAAGCTCGTCGGTCAACAGGTGCTCACGGACCGTGTGCCCCTCCACGATTCCATTCTCGCCGTGAGCGGTCGTGCGAGCTTTGAGATTTTGCAGAAGGCGGCCGTCGCGGGCATCCCCATGGTCGTCGCGGTGGGGGCACCGTCGAATCTCGCGGTGGATCTCGCAAAGCAGTTCGGCATCACGCTCGTTGGCTTTGCGCGAGGAAGCACCTTCAACATGTACACGGAACCCCATCGAGTCGTCAACACATCCGCACGCAAGTCTCGATGACTACGTCCCCTCGTCCGAGGGTTCTTCCCGGCTTGCCGCCTCCACCCGCTCGAGGTCAGCGTCTGTGTTCACGTCGAGGAAGGATTCCAAGGCAGGGTCGACCTTTCGAAGGGAGGAGACGCCCACGTATACGGCATCCAGGCGGTCCACGAGAGCGGATGGAGAGGGTACCTCATCTCTCGTGAGTGCACGCAGGGCAGGGCCTTTTCGGTAGACCGCCCTCACGGGGTCGACGGCCTCGAGCTGAGGCGCCGCCACGTCGTGGGATCGGAGCCTCTCCAGCAGGAGATCATACAGCTCCGGGCGGATGCGGGGGGCGTCGCACGGCGCGACGAGCACGATGTCTCCCCGCGCTGCCTCCATACCTCGGTGTAGCCCTTCGATGGGACCCCGCTCCCGACGCTCGTCGGGGATCGTCCGGATTCCGGGGAGGACCGTGAGGAGCCGCTCGCCGGTTTCCTCAGAGGCCACGGATACAAGCAGGTCGTCCGCACGGGACGCCAGGGCCTCCGCAACCCAGCGAATCATCGGACGGCCTCGAAAAGAGACGAACGCCTTCGGTCGTCCGAACCGCCTAGATTCGCCACCGGCCAGGATGAGGGCGGACCGCACGGATTCTGGATGGAAAGGTGGCTACATGAAGTCTGGGGGAGGCAGGTCCCAGACCGCTCACGGGCCCGCAAAACCCATGCGGAATTCCGCGTTTCACCTGGTTGGGATGATCGGGGCCGTCGTGCTGGCCGCGGGTGAGTCGACTCGGATGGGCCGGCCCAAGGCTCTCCTGCCGTTCCGAGGACAGACCTTCCTCGAGCGATGTCTCGCAGTCCTCCGAGATTCGCGCGTGAACGGCATCACGGTCGTCCTCGGCCATGATGGGGAGGCGATCCTCCGTGCGCTGCGTCTCGAGGCCTGTACCGTTGTGGTCAACGATCGCTATCGGGAGGGACTCAGCACGTCCGTCGCGGCGGGCCTCCGTGCCCTTCCCTCAAGGGTGGCCGGGGCGCTCATGGTCCCCGTGGACCAACCTCTTCTGACCGCCGCCGTCGTGGATCAAATCCTCCGCGCCCACCGGGAATCAGGAAAGGCCATTGTCGTGCCTACGTCTGGTGGCGTTCGCGGAACACCTGTGCTCATCGGCAGGCGTCTCTTCTCCGAGGCGGAGGCCCTCCGAGGCGATATCGGCTTTCGCGCCCTCTTTCCCGCCCACGACGACGACCTGCTCGAGGTTCCCGTGGGCGATCCCCGCGCCCTGCTCGACGTGGATACGGAGGCGGACCTCGAGCGGGCGCAACAGCTCGCGGAGGGCTAGGGGGACCGCTGGACCTCGGCCCGAAGGGTATCGAAGAATTCCTGCGCCTTCTTCTCGACGATCCCGGGCAGGAGGCGCGAGCCGATCGTTGCGATCGTACCCCGCACGACCGCCTCCGCCTTCCAAGACACGAGGGTCTCCGTCCCGGAGGACAACAGGTCGATCTGGGAATCCACGTCCACCGTGCTCCCCATCCCCGTGGATCGCAGCTTCAGCCGCGCGCGCCGGGGCGGTTCGCGCTCAAGGATCTGGGCATCCACCGCGAAGGTGCCCTTGATGAAAGAGACTCCCGTCTTCACCTTTCCCTGGAAGCTGCTCGGGTCCGGCATGCGGAGCTCGAGGACCTCCACGTCGGGGAGGCAGCCGATGACCCGGTGCGGATCCACGAGGATGGACCACACTCGATCGGGTTCCGCGTGGATGCGATAGGACCCTTCGAAGTGCATGGTCCTCGCCGAAAGCCGAAGGACCTTCAGCCCATAAGGGTTCTTTCCCCAAATCTATAAACGAGCGCGCGACGGTCCGATGGCCGTTGGATCCTGCGGAGTACGCGCGAAGGATTTCCGATCTCGCGACGCGCCGGGAGCCCTTTGCGGTCGCGGTCGTCGCCCGGACGGAAGGCTCGACCCTGGGAAAGCCCGGCTTCAAGGCCATCATCTCGAGGGAGGGGCAGCTCGTGTACGGCACCCTCGGCGGCGTGTGTCCGGACGGCCCCATCATAGAGGTCGCCCTGCAGACGATGGAGACCGGGGTCCCCCGCATGGTCCGGGTCCACCTCGTTGACGTCACGAAGGCGGTCGCGGGGACCGTGCGCGGCGAGGACCCCGATGAGATTTATGTGGAGACGAACTGCGGGGGCACGATGGAGATCTATATCGAGCCCTACCTTCCTCCTCACCGCCTCATCCTCATCGGCCAGGGAGGCCGGGACGAGGTCGAGGATCATCTCGTGCACTTCGGGAGGCGCCTCGGATACGAGACGGTCGTGATCGACCGGCTCCCCGTGCTCACGGAGAAACCCGATACGCTCATCGATGACCCGAGCTTCGAACTGGGCCGGTTCTCGCTGACCCGGCGAGATGCCGTCGTCGTCCTGACGAAGGGCGAGCGCGACGTGCCCGTCCTGCAGGCCCTGTCCCGACTGCAGCCCGGATACGTGGGCATGCTCGCGAGCCGGAGGCGCTCCCAGCAGAACTTCGAGGCCCTCCGGGTTGCCGGAGTGCCCGAGGACTTCATCAAGGCGGTCCACACCCCCATCGGACTCGATCTCGGCGGTCACTCCCCCGCGGAGATCGCCCTCGCGATTCTCGCGGAGATCACCGCCGTACGACATGGGCGGACCCTGGAGCGCAAGGCCGGCTAAGCGGACGGGTGCCCCAGCGGGTCCGCCGTCTCGAGTTCGGCGTCTCGATGGGGCCCCTGGCTCAGGTCGAGGATCGACCGCGTCCGGCTTGGATCGCCCGCCAGACCTTGTCCGGGGTGAGGGGCATGTCGAGGTGCTCCACGCCGTAGGGTGCCAGGGCGTCCACGACCGCATTCACGTAGGCCTGGGACGAGGCAATCGTGCCCGTCTCCCCGACCCCCTTCACCCCGATAGGATTGTGGGGCGACGGGGTGACGGTAGAGTCCGTCTCGATCATCGGGGACTCGAGGCTGCTCGGAACGAGGTATTCGATGAGGTTCGACGTCAGCAGGCTGCCGTTCTCGTCGTACACGGCGGCCTCCATCATCGCTTGGCCTAAGCCCTGCAGAACGCCACCGTGGACCTGGCCCTCGACGATCATCGGGTTGATCTGGGTTCCGCAGTCGTCCACGGCCACGTACCGGCGTATGGTCACCTGACCCGTCTCCCCGTCCACGTCCACGACGCAGACGTGGGCCCCGAAAGGGAAGACGAAGTTCTGCGGGTCGTAGAAGGTCGTCGCCTCGAGGTGGGGTTCGACGCCCTGGGGCACGTACTTCCCCG
This sequence comes from uncultured Methanomassiliicoccales archaeon, assembly GCA_964348145.1. Taxonomy (GTDB): domain Archaea; phylum Thermoplasmatota; class Thermoplasmata; order RBG-16-68-12; family RBG-16-68-12; genus RBG-16-68-12. Next base: position 6,747 of record CAYGBO010000043.1, on the reverse strand, counting down.
CCCGGTACACAGCCCACGCGACCTCTTGGATCGTCTTGGTGGCCGAGGGATTCCCCTTCACGGCGAAGGTGCCGTCCGTGAACTCGATGTCTTCCTCGCGGGCCTCCAGCAGATGCGCGGCGACCTTCCGGGCCTTGTCCCGGATCTTTCGGGCGGAGAGGGCGATGGACCCGCCCTCTACAGGCGTTGTGCGACTCCCGTAGGTGCCCTGGCCCATGGGCGTCGACCTCGTGTCTCCGTGGACGATCTCCACGTCCTCGACGGGAAGGCCGAGTTCCGAGGCCACGATTTGCGCGAAGGTCGTCTCCTCCCCTTGGCCGTGCGGGTGCGCCCCCGTAAACACGCTCACCTTGCCCGTCGGGTGCACGCGGATCGTAGACGACCCCCACAGACCCCCTTGGAAGCCCGTGGACTCCGGGATCGAGGAGGGCGCAAGGCCGCACACCTCCACGTAGGTCGACAGGCCGATGCCCATGAGCCGACCCTCGCTCCGGGCCTTTGCCTGTTCCTTCCGGAGCTTCTCGTAGTCCACGAGGTCGAGGGCCTTCTCGAGGGTTCCCTCGTAATTCCCGCTGTCGTAGCTGAGCCCGAGGGCCGTCTGGAAGGGGAACTTGTCCGGGGGAATGAAGTTCCTTCGCCGGACCTCGACGGGGTCCAGGTTGAGCCGCCGCGCAAGGATATCAACGGTCCGCTCGATGAGGTAGAGGGCCTCGGGGCGGCCCGCTCCGCGGTACGCGTCCACGGGAGTCGTGTTCGTGAAAACCGCAGTCACCTCCACCTTGCCCGCCCTGATCCCGTAGCACCCGCCGACCATGAAGCCGAACAGGATCGTCGGGACGCCGGGCGCCGCCGTGGAGAGGTACGCCCCCATGTTCACGGTGGCCTTCACCCGAATCCCCAGGATCGTGCCGTCCTTCTTCGCCGCGAGCTCGATGTCCTGCACGTGGTCCCGTCCGTGGATCGTGGCCTGGAAGTTCTCCGACCGGTCTTCGACCCACTTCACAGGTCGCCCGAGGCGCATTGCGAGGTGGCCCACGACGGCTTCCCAGGGGTAGCAGGGGATCTTGCTCCCGAAGCCGCCCCCGACGTCGGGCGCAATGACCCGGATCCGTTGCTCGGGCAGACCCAGGATGATGGAGAGGAGCAGGCGGTGGATGTGGGGGTTCTGGGACGTGACGTGCATCGTGAGTTCCTTCGTCCCGGGATCGTACTGGGCGAGGGCGGCCCGTGGCTCCATGGCCACGGGCTGCAGGCGCTGGTTGAGAAGCCGTTGCTTCACGACGAGGTCGGCCTCCTGGAACACCGTGTCCACGTCCCCGCCCGCGATGGTCCATTTGAACGCCACGTTCCTCGGGGCCTCCTCGTGGAGCTGGGGCGCTCCGTCCTTGATCGCGGCCTCTTGGTCCACGACGACGGGCAGCGGCTCGTATTCGACCTCCACGAGGTCCCTCGCGTCCATCGCAACGTAGGGGTCTTCCGCGACGATGACCGCGACCGCCTCGCCCGCGTACCGGACGACGTCCTTCGCGAGGGCGGGATAGGGAGGCGTCTTCAGGTCCGAGTTGGGGATCCTCCAGGCCGTCGGCACGCTCCCGACCTCCCCCTTGAGATCCTCCGCGGTGAACACGCCGAGCACCTGGGGCAACGCCTTCGCTTGGGTCGCATCGATCCGCGTGATGCGCGCGTGGGCGTAGGGACTGCGGACGAACTTCGCATAGACCGTGGCAGGCGGCGAGAGATCTGCGACAAAGGTGCCCCGGCCCGTGAGGAATCGTTCGTCCTCCCGTCGGAAGATCGACTCTCCTAGGATATTCGAAGGCGGCGGCATGGACTCACCTCCCCCCGGGGCGCGTCTCGGAGGCCGCGGCGATGGCCTTCACGATGTTCACGTACCCCGTGCAACGGCACAGGTTCCCGGAGATTCCCGCTCGGATCTCCTCCTCCGTCGGCTTCGGGATCGTCTCGAGGAGCTCGTTCGCCGCGAGGACGATGCCCGGGGTGCAGTATCCGCACTGGAGGCCGTGGTGGGCCTTGAACGCCTCTTGGAGGGGATGGAGCCGGCCGTGGGCCGCGAGACCTTCGATCGTGGTGATCGTAGAGCCCTCCGCCTGGACCGCGAACATTGTGCACGACTTCACGGAGCGGCCGTCGAGGAGGACCGTGCAGGCGCCGCAATGACTCGTGTCGCATCCGACGTGCGTCCCCGTGAGCCTGAGGTCGTCGCGAAGGAAGTCCACGAGGAGCCTCCGGGGCTCCACGGTCCGCTCGTGGCGGGCGCCGTTCACCGTGACGCTGATCCGCGCCCGGCCGTTTTCCATGGTCACCTTCGTCTTCCGGCGACCTCGTGCCTTGCTCCCCGTCTTCGCGGGCATCCCGATCACCTCCCTGCGCGCTCGGCGGCTCGCTCCAGCGCTCGGCGCGTGTACACCTCGACCATGGCCCGCTTGTACTCTTCGCTGCCCCGCAGATCCGAGGTCGGCCGGGCGTCTTGGGCCGCGAGCTTTGAGGCTTCCGCGAGGGCGCCGGACTCAGGTTCGCCCCCCACGAGTCGCTGCTCTGCGCGCGTCGATCGGAAGGGCTTCGGACCGACGGCGCCGAGGCCGATCCGGACCTGCGAGACCGCCCCTTGCTCGTCCAAGGTGAGCTGGGCTGCGGCCGCGACGGTCGCAAAATCACCCGTCTTTCGCTTGAGCTTCATGTACGCCCCGCCGCTGCGGGCGGGAGCCTTCGGGATTCGGATCTCCGAAAGGACCTCGGAGGGTTCCAAGGCTGTCGCGAAGGTGTCTCGGAAGAAGCCGTCGATGGGCAACGTACGCGTCCCGGAAGGTCCTGCGACCACCAGGTTCGTGTCGAAGGCAAGAAGGGCGGTGCCCCAGTCCGAGGCAGGGTCCGCGTGGGCAAGGGATCCACCGATCGTTCCCAGGTTTCGAATCTGGGGGTCGCCGAGCGACCTCGCAGCTTCCGCGAGGAGCGCATACTTCTTCTGCACGAGTCCTGTCTGCTCGAGATCCCGGTGCCGGACCATCGCCCCAATGCGGAGGACGTCGCCCTCTTCTTTGAGCGTCGTCATGCCGCGGATCCGGCCGATGTCGATGAGAACCTGGGGCGAGGCCAGGCGGAACTTCATGAGGGGGATGAGGCTCTGTCCCCCCGCGAGGATCTTGGCCCGATCTCCGTACTGCTGCAGAAGCCCCACGGCCTGCTCCAACGACGTGGCTCGCGTATACTCGA
>CAYGBO010000043.1:0-3506 GCA_964348145.1 uncultured Methanomassiliicoccales archaeon | reverse complement strand
CTCCCCTCCCGGGGCCGCGTATCAACCCCTGGATGATTTAATCCTTCCGGCCCCGCCCCAAAGGAACCGTTGCCTCCTTTGGCCAATGTTCATCTTACGGGATTGGAATTAGCGCCGCGGGACGATGAGGGTCTTGGCCTTCGACGTGTTCGGCACTCTCATCGATCCGTCTGGAATCCGCGAAGCTCTCTCCGCCATCACGAAGGACCCGGAAGGCTTCGCGACCACCTGGCGGCGAAAGCAACTCGAATACACGTTCTTGCTCACATCGATGAATCGATACCTGTCCTTCTCAGAGGTCACGGGGCGGGCTCTTCAATGGACGGCCACACGCTACGGGATGCGTCTCACTTCGAGTCAAAGGAGGAAGTTGGTTGGGATGTGGTCGAGCCTCCCCCCGTTTCCTGAGGCCCGGCAGGCTCTCATCGAATTGCAGTCGCAGGTCTCCCTCGTCGTGCTCAGCAACGGGGACCCTCTTGTCTTGGCGGACACTCTTCGACATGCGAATCTCCATTTCGCGTTCAAACGGATAATCAGCGCCTCTGAGGTGCGCGCCTTCAAGCCCTCGAGAGCCATCTACGTCCATGCTGCCAAGGTCCTCGGCTTGCCTCCGCGTGACTTGGGGCTGGTTTCGTCGAATGCCTTCGATGTCGTCGGGGCGAAATCGGCGGGTCTTTCAGCTATCTGGGTCAACCGGTCCGGAGTCCCGTGGGACGACCTCGGCGTTGCACCGGATTTCGAGGTCCCAGACCTGACGGCGGTCAGGACTGTGAAGTCGTAGCGATTCGTCCTCGATCTTCACCGGCAGGAAAGTGTGAACGCGGAGCCCGCCGGACGGGAGGCCCCTCTTCGCGGCCGAGCATCGATGAATTCCCGCGGATCACAGAACCTTACTTAGTAACATGTCTCGCATCGTCGATAGGCATCTTCCGGTATTTGCGCATCAATCGGCGCGTGGAAAAGAAAGCGTAGAGGTATGATGCCCAAACGGCCGTGACGACGACGACAATGAGGGCCTCGAGCGGCCTCAACTCGACGCCCAGATCCCCAAAGAATCCGACCGTCATGTCACCTGTCCGAGGAACGGCTTCCACTTCGAAGACGCACCACTGGACGCTTGCCAGCCGATCCGATGTGCCTTCGTACGCCACGCCTACTAGGAATGCGCCTTCGTCCCTGGGTAGGTAGGCAATCCTGGCGACACCCTGCTGATTCGTCCAGACGGTACCGAAGTCGAAGAATCCGAAGACCGTTCGGACGAAGACTACGAGTTGGATAGCTGGAATGGGCTTTCCGGAACCGTCGCGCAGAGATGCGAGGGCGGACGACTGCTTCAGAGGTAGAGGCGACGGGACGGCAATCTCCACGTATGTCCACGTCTTCAATCCGATCCCCGTCTTGAGTGCGAAAGAGTGAAGCGGAGAGGTCCCTGTCGCCTTCGACATGACATCCTTCTCGGTGGCACTGTATTGGATCGCGAAATTGAAGGGTCCTTCGGTTCGCAGTCGGCTGTCGTAAGGGTCCTCGGAAAGCAACGGGATCGTGAACTCATACGTGATCGTCGCCTGCGTCGCTCCCGCTGCCGAGTCGAGGATGTCCAAAGAGCCTCCCAGCTCAGGGTCCAGTCCCTGAACACCCGACAGTACGTTCTGATACGCGTCCGCGGCCTGAAGGAAACGGCTGGAAGGCTCGTACGATATCCTGATTTCATTGAATCCCCCGTCCCAAACATCGGAGGCCTGTGTCATGAATCCGACCCAGCCATACCAGGGACTGACGATTCCAACGTGGAGCACAGGCTGAGACGAATCTTCGCACGCGAAGTAGGTCAGAATCCTCGACGCAGGGTCGAAGTAACTGTCTCCATATTCCGTCGGGGTAATCGCGCCGTCGTGGACGATGTCACCTGCGGCATAGCACTCGACCGTCCGGGTCTGGGCTCCCCATGCGTTCTGAATCGGGCCGAGTGAGTTCGGATGCATCGCAGCAACGACGCATAGAAGCGTGATTACGGCGAGGCTGCGGAGGACCTTCATCCCGTCACCTTGTCCAACGTCGGTTTCATGTCCGAGATCCTCACCGGTTCTCCCCTCGTCTCCCAGATTGAAACGATGGGAAACAGCTTGGAGAAGATGGCGCAGAGCAAGACGAAACCGGCGAATGCGGCGGCCGTGAGGGACCACTCGATCCATGTGGGGGTATAAAGCGCCCAGTCTGCCCCTATCTGCGGAGCCATCAACGTAGGAACGACGATGAGGAAACGCTCCAGCCACATTGCCACATTCACCAAGACAGAGGCGAGGACGATCCCTCGGATCGATCGCTGGAATGAGAGGAGGAACGCTGGGAAGATGAAGCCACCAATGAGCATGATCCAGAATAGGTATGCATAGGGTCCTGACGTGAGAACCCGAAGCCAGAGGACATCTTGAGTCTCAGCGCCAAAAGCGGCCGTCAGGTATTCGCTGACGGTGAAGTAGATGACAATTAGATCGAGAACAAGCAGAAGGCTTCCGAGGTAGCGGAAGTGCTGTAACGTGATGTACTTCTCAAGCCGGTAGACCCATCGGAAGACGGCCGTCGCCGTGATGACTGTAGCGACTCCAGAAAAAATCGCCCCGCCAACAAAATAGGGTCCAAAGATTGCTGTGTGCCATCCTGCCCGCAAAGTCATGCCAAAGATCCACGACAAGACGGTATGCACGGCGATGGCGACGGGAATGATGACCACGGCCATCACTGAGATGGAACGCTCGAGGTTCTTCCTTTGAAGGGACGTCCCGAGCCACCCTTCGCCGAGGATGCGATACATGGCGTCCCGGATGCGGCCCAGGCGGATCTTGCGCCGGATGAGGGCAAGATCCGGTATCAGCGGAAGGTAGAGGTACAGGATCGCCCCCACGAGGTAGGTAAAAATGCCGACGAAATCCCAGACAATTGGAGACTCGATTCGGCTATAGAACAACACGTACTGCATGCGGTCCGGTCTGCCGATGTCGAAAAGGGGAAACATTGCCGCCACGAGGAGTGCCGTCACGGTTGTTGTCTCCGCCAGGCGCGTGATCTGCTTGCGCCAGTCCGCCTTCAACAGTCTCAGAATGGCCGATATGAGGGTGCCTCCGTAGCTGATGCCTATGAAGAAGACGAGGTTGGAGATGTAAACACCCCAACTGACTCGATCCGACAGGCCTGTGACCGAAAGGCCCTCTTGTAGTTGGTGGAAGTAAGCATAGCCGCCAAAGGCGATCACTGCCAGAAGCACGGCGACGAGGACGTAGAAACGATAGGTCGTCCTGCGGAGGGGCGCTAGAAGGCTCGTCTCTCCGTCCTCGTTCAGGCTCGTCCCCATCAACTCAACCTCTTCTGGGAGGGAGATACCATATCCTCGGCTTTGTGCCGAACTCTTCTTTCAAGCGAAAGCCACCTTGTTCGCGCAGCGTCTTCGCCAAGGGAATGATCTCTCTACCGTTCGAGACCGCGTCCTCTCGGAGGTCTCCGAAGTAGAT
>CAYGBO010000042.1:15951-16204 GCA_964348145.1 uncultured Methanomassiliicoccales archaeon | reverse complement strand
GGACAAGCTCCTCGTGGACTCCCTCGGCGACGTCACGATTACGAACGACGGGGTCACGATTCTCAAGGAAATCGAGGTGGAACACCCTGCGGCAAAGATGCTCGTCGAGGTTGCGAAGACCATAGACGACGAGGTCGGCGACGGCACGACGAGCGCCGTCGTCCTTGCGGGCGAGCTCTTGAAGCAGGCAGAATCGCTGATCGAGCTCGACGTTCATCCGACCGTGATCGTGAGCGGTTATCGCATGGCCGCT
>CAYGBO010000042.1:0-15941 GCA_964348145.1 uncultured Methanomassiliicoccales archaeon | reverse complement strand
TCAACGCGGACCCGTCCACCCTGGCGCGCATGTGGCGCAAGCAGACGGAGGCGGTTCGGGCACTGCGCGAAATATCGTTCGACGTGAAGAGGAGTGACGATGCGACCCTCGGGTGTATCGCTGCCACCGCGATGTCCGGCCGCAGCGTGGGGGAGAACGTGGACTTCCTTGCGCAGATGGCGGTGCGGGCCGTCAAAGCGATCGTGGAGGAGGTAGCGGGGGAGGTGCGCGCGGATGTCGACAACGTCCTCGTTCAGAAGAAGCCAGGCGGGAGCTTGAAGGACACGTCCCTCATCGACGGCATCGTCCTCGACAAGGAACGCGTCCATCCCCGGATGCCGGCCTTCGTGAAGGACGCGAAGATCGCACTCATCAACCGAGCCTTGGAGGTCAAGAAGACGGAAGTGAGCGAGGAGATCAAGATACGGGATCCCAAGAAACTCCAGAAGTTCCTCGAGGAGGAGGAGAAGACCCTCCGATTGATGGCCGAGAAGATCGAGGCGGTCGGCGCGAACGTCGTGCTGTGCCAGAAAGGGATCGACGACCTTGTCCAGCACTACCTCGCCAAGGCGGGAATCTACGCGATCCGTCGAGTGAAGGAAAGTGACATGAAGAAACTCGCGAAGGCGACGGGTGCGCGGGTCGTGACGAACCTCGACGACTTGAACTCGAAGGAACTCGGTCGATCGGACCTTGTGGAAGAGCGCAAGGTCGGGGGCGACGACATGACCTTCGTCACGGGCTGCAAGGAGGCCCGTGCCATGACGGTCCTGATCCGCGGCGGCACGGAGCACGTTGTCGACGAGGCGGAACGAATCGTCCACGACGCCCTCCGAGTCGTTGCCGTAGCCATTGAGGACGGAAAGGCACTGCCCGGAGGCGGCGCGTCGGACATCGAGCTGTCTCGCCGGATTCGGAACCACGCTGGCACCGTGGGTGGCCGGGAGCAGCTTGCCGTCGAGGCCTTCGCCGAGTCCCTCGAAACGATTCCCAGGACTCTCGCGGAGAATGCGGGCCTCGATGGAATCGAGGTCCTCATCAAGCTTCGCGCGGCCCACGGGAAGAAGGGCGGAAGGAGCACGGGCGTGGACATCATGTCGGGCGAGCCCGAAGACATGCTCAAAGCCCGGATCCTGGAACCGCTTCGCGTGAAGAGCCAGGCCATCAAATCCGCGACCGATGTCGCCGCGATGATCCTTCGTATCGACGATGTGATCGCCGCGAAGAAGTCGCCTCCACCGGCGCCCGGTGCCGGGGGCCACGGTCACGGCGGTCCCCCCGGCATGGGTGGCATGGGTGGAATGGGCGGCATGCCCGGAATGTAGCCTGCTAGACCGGTTCCTCGCTCGCTCCGAGCAAACGAGACGCGAGCAGGTCCCGGAGTTCACGGGCGGCCCCGGATCCGCCGACGCTGCCGACTTGAATGACCTCCGTCTTCTCCACCCCCGATGCGCCCGCCTCTCGCAAGGAGATGGCTTCGAGCCGGAACCTGCACGGGAGTCCGTCCCCGGTCACCATGCGAGGCGGTCGGTTCGACCTTGAGGGTAGGATGTCAATGCGGGCCATCCGACCCACGGACTCCAAAGCCGCGCGTACCGCGTGGGACACCTCCTCGATTGAGCTGTCCACGACGAGACGGAAGCTGCGCTCCCCCCGACGGGCGAGTCGCGGGAGGAATAGGGTGATCGCGAAGACAAGGAGGAACGTCGCAATGGAGAGCAAGACGCCCGCGCCCACGGCCGCCTCACGTCCACCCGCGAACACCGTCAGGATCCCGATCAGAAGGAGTGTGATCGAGGTGCCGAGGAAGGCCAACAGGATGCGCCCGTTGTCTGCGTAGGCCCACGCAGCCTCCGTCGGCTCACCCATCCCTTCGATCCTCCACGAGCAGCGCCCCGAACTTGCCCCGTGTCACCTCGAGCCCGAAATTCGTCCGCTTCACGTAGCAGTCGAGGGCTCGCACACGGGTCCCCGGACCAATCCGCCCGCGCTCGACGAGATCGACGTCCTCGTCCCATAGCGCGAAACGGCAGAAACCGCTACCGTCTTTCAGCTCGAGGTTGACCACGCGTCCCCTTGCCCCGTCCTGACGCGTGAACTCGCGGATGGGCGACGTCGAGACGACCTCGGCACGTAGGCTGGCTTCCATGCCTTCCTGAAGGTCCGCGATTCTAGCGTACACCGCAACGCTCCGGCCCAGGCGCTCCAGAACGAGCATCGAAGCCGCGTCGCGATCCAGAAGGCCGCCCCACTCCGCAATCGCGTTCTGCACGTGAATCTCGAAATCCTCCTTCGAAAGGAGGTCCTTCACCCGATCGTAGGGAGACGATGCCACGGGCTGCGCGATGACGGGGACGGGGAAAAGCTTTGCTCAAGGCCCCGGTTCCCAACGAAGGAGATCATTTAAGGCGAATCGTCTCGAGGTTCATGGGGGCGCGGGTCTCGAGGCCGTATTTCTTGTAGAGTCCCGACGCCAGATCGGAGCACTTGTACTCCTCGCCGTGGTTCACGATGATGCGTTCCGGCCGGGGATCCATCGTTCCGACGAAGTTCAGGAGCTGGAGTCGATCCGAATGCCCCGAAAAGCCGTCAATCGTCTCGATGTCCATCTTGATGGGTAAGGTGAGGGGCTGCCCGCGGTCCATGAGGGTGACCTCTCGTGCCTCCCGCTGCACACGACGTCCCAGGGAACCCTCGGATTGGAAGCCGACGAAGACGAGAGAATGAAGAGGGTTGTCGGCCCAGGCTTTGAAGTACTCAAGGACGGGGCCGCCGGACATCATTCCGCTGGTGGCGAGGACGATGCAGGGCTCCACATCGTCGCAGATGTTCGATCGCATGTCCGACGTCTCGACGCGCTTGAAGGCGGGGGAGAGGAAGGGATTCTCTCCGCTCTGAAAGATCTGTGTGCGCAGTTGGCTGTTCAGGTACTCCGGGTAGGCCGTGTGGATCGCCGTCGCTTCCCAGATCATGCCGTCGAGGTAGATCGGGACCTCGGGAATCTGACGGTTCCTCATGGCCTCCTCGAGGACGAGCATGACTTCTTGGGACCGACCTACCGCGAAGACGGGCACCAGGACCTTTCCGCCGCGGCTCAGCACACGCCGCATCACGTCCTTGATCTGGAGGGCCGCGTCGTGCCGGGAAGGCTGGACGTCATGATAGCCGCCGTACGTGGACTCGAGGACGAGAGTCTCGAGTCGCGGGAACTTGTTCACGGCAGGGTTGAAGAGCCACGTCTTCTCGAACTTAATGTCCCCCGACATCGCGACGTTGTAGAGGCCGTCCCCGATGTGGAAGTGGGCCAGCGCAGACCCCAGGATGTGACCGGCGTTCTGGAATGTGAGTCGGATGTCCGGCGCGATGTCCGTGGTCTCACCGTACCTGAGAGGGACCGTGTTCGCGACGGCCTTGCGCACGTGACTCGATTCGTAGGCGGACTTCCTGGCCTCGCCCATCGCGACCTTGATGAAGTCGAGCTGCAGGAGGGACATGAGGTCCCGCGTCGGCGGGGTCGTGTATACGGGTCCTTCGTACCCGTACTTGTACAGGGCAGGAACGAGCCCCGAGTGGTCGAGGTGGGCGTGGGTGATCACGACGGCATCGATGGAGCTGAGGGGAGCCACTTCAGGCGCGTTGAGGTACGGGGAGCCGTTGTCTTCCGAGATGAGGACGCCGCAGTCGATGAGGACCTTCGACTCCCGGGTGCTCAGCAGGGCGGCGGACCGTCCGACTTGACGGAAGCCGCCGAGGGCCGTGATGCGCACGTAGTTCTCCCCCGCGGGGATTTCTCGCGCCAATCGCCGACCTACCGACTTCAGGAAGTCCTTGCGCTCCTCGTTGATGGATCGGAGGTACTGTCGAATCTCGATGCAGTTAAGGCGATCCAGCAACGGCTCATTCATCCAGATATACTCCCAGAGAAAGAAGCCAGGCGGATTGCCGGGGAAGCGGGTGAGAGGGCCTCGATCGACACCTCGCCGGACTCCGTGTCGAAGAAAATGCCGGTGATCTGGGCCTCCTCCGGGATGACCTCGCGGATGATCTTCTCTGCGTCTTCCTGGGACACGAGGAGGGACGGGTCCGGGCGGACCGTGATGCGCCGGCGTAGCTGCTGCGCGATCTGGCGCACGAGCTCGTTGCCGTTCGAGAAGACCTCCATGTTCTTGGTCGGTCCTTCGAAGTCGATTTGGGTGAGCTCCACGTGGTCCGGGACCACCCGCTTGACGACGCTCCGGGCGTCGTTTAGAATGTCCTCGATGCTCATCGAAGTTCCCTGGGACCCGAAATCCTGCAAGGATTCAGGTCAGCTTCATTGCATTTTTTCGCTTCTCAACTTCCTTGTCATCAAGCTGGTTGTAGCCGTCCTTGGAGATTACCACGACGTCCATTCCCTCGCCGGAGACAGCGTCACGCTTCATGGCCGCCGTGATACCACGAATGGCAATGTCGATACCCTCGCTCGTCGCCAAATCGTCCTTCCAGTGATCCTCGAGAACGCCGTACACGAACGGGCTGCCAGACCCGCTCGAGGTATACTTGTCTGGGAGCGAGCCACCCGCCGCATCGATCGAGAAGATATGCCCTCCCCCGCGGTCCCATCCGCCGATCACGAGCTGAACCCAGTAGGGGAAGAAGCGGCTCCCGGAGAGGATGTTCGCAGTCAGGGTCGCGCAGGCCTCCACGGGCATGGTCAGACCCCGTTTCAGCTTGTACAGCTCGACCTCGGCGGTGGTGCCGACGCCGTCCACGCTGGAGACCAGCACCGGCTCGCGGAAGCGGTCGGTGGGAACCGCGTAGAGGCCTCCGAAGAGGCCGATGTTCTCGTCGAGTCGGTAGATTTTCTTCGTGCGCTTGTGAGCAATCAGGGTGCCTGCCGTCGCCCGCCGATCTGCCGCAAGCACGACGCCATCTTTGCAGACCAAGCCCAGGGTCGTCGTGCCGGTCTCGACCTCTTTGGAAGGATTCTCCATCGTGACACTCCCGGTCAAAAGTGTCAAAAATTGACAGCTGAAGCATACGGGCGGCACTATATAAACGTTGTTTTCTCGATGACGAGGGACAGACTCAGACGAGACGGAAGAGAATGACGAGAGCCACGCCGATGACAATCGCGGCGGCGCCCACGCCCGCGACGATGTACTTCGTCCGCTTCTTCTTTTTTCCGCCCTTCAGGTCCAGCACACCGAGGTCGTACGACATCGGAACCCTGACGCGAAGAACCCGTCGCGTTTTCTTAACCCTTTTGTCACGCCCGCTCCGACATGGGCCAATTCCTCACGAGAGGAGCGACACTCGATGCAGGCCCGATCTCGAGGGCGTACGACAGGCTCTCCTTCGGCAGCGCGAGACTTGCAGCGCTCACGTGTACCGTGACTCCGCGCGCGCCGATGGCAACGCGGATCACTTCGTCGCTCGGCACAGACACGAACTCCGTTCCTTCTCGGTCCTCGAAGAAAAACCGGACCGCGGTGGGAAGCGCTCGCAGTTTCACGAGGAAGAAAGTCGGATCCTCCGGATCTCGGTTCGACGGGTTCGCGATGAACAGGAGTCCTCGGTCGTGTCGATACAGGCGGCCGTCCACGGGACGCATGAGCGGGACGAGGTCTCCGCCGTGGTCCATCGAGACGGACATTGTGCTCTCCGTCTCGCCGAGAAGTCGATAGGTCTTCGCGTCGGCCCCCCCGGAAGGGGAGAAGACGACAAGACCCTGATGCCCCGAACGCTGGACGTGTACCTTCATTCGTAGGGTCGCGAAGTTCAGGTCGTATGCCCTGTCCTCCCGATCGAGATACCCGAGGATCATGCGGCTCCACCCGACGCCGAGAACGGCTTCTGCTACCACGAGGAACGGGCGATTATATTACCGCTGCGCTTCGTGGCCAATCAGCGCCATGTCACGACGAAAAGGGATACGAACCCTGCGAAACCTGTGACGTTGAGGGCGAGCATAGGCATCGCGACGTTTGCGCCCATCCCCTGGCTGTCCATGGATAGGTACACGAAGATCGCCAGGAGGCCCTGAGCGAAGAAAGCGACTCCGAAGAGGAGGAGGCCCAAGGTGAGGGGGGAGCGGAGTTCCCGCAGATTTCCGGCGTAGACGTAGAGAAGCCCCGCGAGCAAGGCCAGGCTGGCCAGGGAGATCGCGATGTTCAGGGTCCAGAAGAGTCCAAGAGCCACTCTCTCACTGCCTTCTTCTGCCGCGTGCCATATCTACTTTTCCCCGATTCCATGGTCAACTCGCTTCCAGATTTCGAGGAATTCCTCAAAATGAACCTGCAGGTGAGGGGAGAGAGAGTACAAGGCCGCATAGCCTCGTTCGCCAAGGATCATGACGAAGTCGTTCTCCCGCAGGACGTCCAAGTGGTGCCGCACTGTCTTGTAGTCAAGGCCGAGGATGCCCGCGAGATCGTTTGCGTTGTGCGGCCGTTCGCTCAGGGCGTGGAGGATCCTCGCACGGTTCGTTCCCCCCCTCGTCCCCGCAATAAGATACCAGAGGCGTTTGTTCATGGCGGGCGACATACTCCATCGCACAACTCTCTAATATTACTACCTGGATAGTCAATACATGCCGAGTCGATGGCGCCGCAGAGCGCGGGGCTGGTTCCTCGAGTTTCGCCTGATCCCAGTGCTTCTGTGGTCCTACACGGCGGCATCCCTAGGAACAGCTCTCGCCTTCGCGGAGACTGGAACTCTTGACATCGGGTGGTTCGCGATCGCGATGGGGATTGCGATCCTCGTCCAAGGATGGCAGACTCACGCCATCAACGAAATCTACGACTGGCGAAGCGGGACGGACCGCCACGGGTCGCCGAGAGCCCTCTCGGGAGGCAGCAAGGTCCTCCTTGAAGAATCGCTCACGGAACGGGACCTTTGGACCATTTTCGCCGTCTCGAGTTCGCTCATCGCAGTCCTCGCAATCGCCGTCGGCCTATTTCGGGCGAGCTGGCTCGTGATCCTCGTCGCGGGGGGTTACGCGATCGGGCTTGCGTATACCGTGCCTCCGATCGCGACGTCTTATCGGCCGTACATGGGGGAATGGCTCGGTGGCTTTCCCGGAGTCTTGCTTGCTGGGCTCGGCGCGTATGCGATACAGACCCTGCGCATCTCGCTCACGGCTGCCGTCGCGCTCTCCGCCCACGCCCTCGTGTGCACCGCGATGCTCACGATGCATCACTACCTCGATGTCCCCGCGGATGGAAGCGCATCGCCCCCGAAGCGAACGACGGTCATCGCCATCGGTCTCCGCAAAGCCCGATGGTACGCCACGGGCATGGCCCTCGCGAGTGCCGTTCTCTACGGGATACTCGCAGCGATGGTCCATGGTGGGTTCGTCCTCGGCATGCTCCTTACGATACCCGCCGTCGTGGACCACTTTACGGTCGAGCCGAGCGACCTGAGGTCTGTGACCCGCCACGAGCTTCGGATCATCCAGCTGGGCATCGGCGCCGGCCTCTCCACGGCCGTCGTCCTCGCGCCGGTCCTGTGGCCCGTGCTGCCCGTCGCGGCGGCGGGTTACGTCGTGCACCTCACCACCGTCGCGCCTCCCGCGGACCTCGCGCGGGCCTGGCGAAGGAAGCCGCGACCCGCGGACCGTCGGTCCGAATGATACCTCGGAAGGACGAAATAGGCCTGCGGCTCTGTCCGCGGCGTGAAGCGTATCGCTCTCCTCATCAATCCCATCGCCGGGATGGGAGGGCGTGTCGGGTTGAAGGGGACGGACGGGCTCGCCGCGAAGGCGAGGGAAGCCGGAGCGCGGCCCGTGGCGGCTCCGCGGGCCCTCATGTTCCTCCGTTTGTTTCGGGAGAGGCAACTCCAAGATCCGAGCCTTTCCTTGCGGTGGCTGACCTGCTCCGGGACCATGGGGCAGGAGACCCTGGAGCAGGCGGGCGTCCCTCCGGAGGAGTTCGAGGTGGTCCATTCAGCGTCGGAAGAGACCACGGCCGAGGACACGAAGGCCGCGGCGGAGAAAGCCCTCGCCGCCCACGCGGAGCTCCTGTTGTTCGTTGGAGGCGACGGAACCGCCCGCGACATCGTCGCGTCCGTGGGGGACGTAGTCCCCATTCTCGGAATTCCCGCGGGCGTGAAGATGCACTCGGGTCTCTTCAGCGTCTCGCCCGTGGCCGCGGTGGATATCCTCTCATCGTACCTGCGTGGCGAGCTACGTGTCGGCGACGCTGAAATCCTGGATCTCGACGAGGAAGCCTACCGCCGGGGGGACTGGCGGATCCGATTCTTCGGCACCGCCAAGACCCTCGTCGAACCGAACCTCATCCAGACGGGCAAGATGATGGTCGCCGAGATTTCCGAAGAAACCGTCCTCGAAGAACTGGCAGAGCACTTCACAGAGCTGTTCGATCAGGAGCCCGACACCCTATTCCTCCTCGGCCCCGGCTCCACAGTCCATTCCCTCGCGACCCGACTCGGCATTGAGAAGACACTCCTCGGAGTCGATGCTGCGCTCGGTCGGAAGACCATCGGGAGGGACGCGAATGAGGTCACAATCCTGCACCTGCTCAAGGATCACCCGGCGGCGAAGCTCGTCGTAAGTCCCATCGGAGCCCAGGGTTTCATCCTGGGACGAGGAAACCTTCAGCTGAGCCCGGAGGTCGTTCGACGCATCGGCATGAGGAACGTGTTGGTCGTCGCAACTCCCGGGAAGCTCCTGTCAACGCCGGTTCTTCGCGTGGACACGGGAGACCCGGGATTGGATGCAGAGTTCCACAAAAGGGAGTACCTTTTTGTTTTGATCGGATATCGGACGACGAAGCTGCACCCGATTCACGCATGAGGAGGATTGCGTTTGGGATCTGGGATCCACAGGCCTTGACTTGGGATGTCTTCGGACCGGCAGCGACCGGCGGGCCTGCTGGAAGTCCTGGACCGGATGGCGTGCCAGGTACTGAGGATGACACATACGCCCTCGAACCCTGGCCGTACGTGATTTTCCACCCGGCCACTTCAACGGGTGCGTCCGCTGTTGCGGGCGACTACGAGGAAACGAGTTCCCCCGAGTCAATCAGCCCCATCGGGAGCGGGAGCACCGGGAAGAGCGAACCTCCTTTGCACGCGAACCCAGCACGCTATTCCCGCATCACACAAGAATCCCGTCTGGAGACGCCTCTCAACAAAGCAGCGGCATGAGAATCTTCAACGGCATCTGCGGCGGTGCGAGGGGAATCCGGGAAAGGGCCTCAAGGACGGGCGGACGCGCCCTCGAGGATCAATAGCCCTCAGGGATCGTCGGGCCGACGGGCTCTGTATAGTCGTACAATTCAATCCAGTTCCCATCCGGATCCTTCACGTAAGCGATCCGGGTTCCAAGATGAGGCCCCGCCAGACTGGGACTGATGTCCACGGTCTCGACGCCCTGAGCGGCCAACTCGCTCACCGTCTCCGGAACGCTGTTCACTCGGAAAGCAAGGTGGTCAAGTCCCTCTCCTGGGGTGTAGGGGACGGCGTAGGCCGACCCAGGTGGATACCAATTGAGCTCGAGCTTCTGCCCGGACTTCTCGTCGCGCAGAAGGACGTACAAACCTGCGCCGTACGCGGTGCTATCCCCGCGCTCCACCTCTTTCAGGTGAAAGAGCTCCTTGTAGAACTTCAGCGACCGATCCAGGTTCGTCACACGGATTCCGGAATAGCTGAGATACATGGGGGTCGAATGCGAATCCGTGGATAAGAGGATCAGGTCTCGCCTTCTCGGCTCCGTTCGGCTTGCCGAAATCCTCTCGATCAGCGCCCGAACCCACTAGAACCTTGAAATACTGTGAGTCCATCCGCGACCCATCCGTTCCCGGGGGAGGGGCGCCTTGGCCGAGACGATGAAAGCAGCTGTGAAACTGGAACCTGCACCCAAGAGCACGGAAGTCCGCCGCGTCCCCAAACCCACCCCGGGGCCCGACGAGGTCCTCATCCGTGTCCGCGTCGCATCGATCTGCGGCACGGACGTGCACATCTATGACTGGGATGCGTGGGCCGAGGCCCGCATCAAGACGCCCCTCATCCAGGGCCACGAGTTTGCGGGCGAGATCGAGAAGGTCGGCTCGGCCGTCGTCGGTCTACGGAAGGGTGACTACGTGAGCGCGGAGGGTCACATCGCGTGCGGCCGTTGCCATATGTGCCGCACGGGCAACGCCCACGTCTGCAAGACCGTGGCCATCCTCGGCATCGATCGGGACGGCTCCTTCGCGGAGTACCTCAAGGTACCCGCAGCGAACGTAATCGTAAACGATCCATCCTTGCCCCCGGAACTCGCGACGATTCAGGATCCACTCGGAAATGCCGTCTACACAGTCACGAACGCAAACGTTCCCGGAAAGGCGGTCGCGATCTTCGGCCTCGGACCCATCGGGCTCATGGCCGTGGCCCTCTGCCGTGCGATGGCGGCAGGACGGGTCATCGCAATCGGCCATACGAACGACTACCGGATGCGCCTCGCCCGGGAGGTCGGCGCAAACCTTGTTTTGCGTTCGAACGAAGGCCTCGTGGACAAAATCCTGGACGCAACGGCAGGCGAGGGCGTCGATGAAGTCCTCGAGTTTTCGGGGAGCGAGCAGGCTGTCCAACAGGCGATTGAGATCGTCCGGCCCGCAGGAGGCATCCACATCCTCGGTTTCTTCACGAAGCCCCTGTCCCTGAACGTCTCCGAGATTGTCACGAAAGGCGTCTCCATGCACGGCATCCACGGGCGGCTCATGTTCAAGACGTGGGCTCAAATGGGCGGGCTCTTGCGAAGTGGAAATGTGAACCTTCGCCCCATCCTGACCCACAGGTTCCCCCTTGAGAAGTACGACGAGGCGATGAGCGTGATGCGGAGCGGCAACTGCGGGAAGGTCGCCTTCCCGATGGAGGACTGAGAATGGCGATACGGGATCCGACAGGCTGGATGCGGACGGAGTACGAGGGGCTCGTGGCCCAGAGCCTCGACTGGAAGCTCCGGGTGCTCCAAGGGCCCAATGCACCGCGCAGCGTGGTCGACGGCCGGGAGGTCGTCATGCTGTGCTCGAACAACTATCTGAACCTCTCGACCCACGCGAAGGTGAAGCGTGCCGCCCGAGAGGCGATCCGGACCCACGGCGCGGGGAGCGGTAGCGTCCGGCCCATCGCCGGGAATCTGGACATGCACGAGGAGCTCGAGCGGAGGATCGCGCGGTTCAAACGCAGAGAGGCCGCCCTGTTCTACATGAGCGGCTTTGCCGGCAACTCGGGCCTCATACCCCAGCTCGCGGGACAGGGAGACGCGATCCTGACAGACGAGCTGAATCACGGCAGTATCATCGACGGCGTCCGGCTCACGAAGGCCCAGCGCTTCATCTACAAACACGGCGATATGGGCGAATTGGAGCGCCTCCTCAAGGAGGCGGACGGGAACTTCAAGCGGATCCTCGTCATCAGCGACGGCGTCTTCTCGATGGACGGGGACATCGCACCCGTGGGCGACATCGCGAAGCTCGGGGAAGAGTTCGGCGCCATGGTCTACATCGACGACGCCCACGGAGAGGGCGTCCTTGGGGACGGCGGACGAGGCGTCGCCTCTCACTTCCACGTCGAAGAGAAGATCCACGTCGAACTCGGGACGTTCTCGAAAGCCCTCGGCGTCGTGGGCGGCTATGTCGCCGGCTCCAACGACCTGCGGAACTACGCGTTGAACAAATCCCGCACGTGGCTGCTCAGCGGATCCCACCCGCCCGCCGTGACGGCAGCGTGCATTGCAGCGATCGACGTCCTCGAGACGGAGCCGCGGCACGTGAAGAGGCTGTGGTCGAACACGAAGTACTTCAAGAAGCGACTCGCGTCCATGGGTTTCGATATCGGGAAGAGCGAGACGCCGATCACGCCGGTGATGCTCGGTGAGTCGGCCACCGCGAAGCGGTTCAGCGAGCGTCTCTTTGAGGAAGGAGTGTTCGCATTACCCATCGTCTACCCGATGGTCGCCCGCGACAAGGCTCGCATCCGGAACATCGTAACGGCGGGACTGAAACGGAAGGACCTGGATGATGCCCTCGCGGCCTATGAGAGGATCGGCCGGGAGCTCAAGGTCATCTCCTAGGCTTCATCCCGGAGCTTCCGCCGGACGTAAGTCATCTCGGCGATGTCGTATCCGAGCTTACGGAAGAAGGCGACGGAATCCTCGTTCCCAGGTTCGACGAGGGCGGAGAAGACCTCGATACCATGGGCCTGGAGGTTCCGCTCGCACGCGCGGACGAGTCGCGTTCCGATGCCCCTCCTTCGATAGTCCGGATGGACAGCAAGGCGGTTAATCCAGCCCTTTCGAGTGTCATGGGTCCCAAGGACGGCGCCGACAAGACGACCCCCATCGAAGGATCCGATGTACAAGCCTCGGTTCGAGCGGAGCTGTTTCGTGAAGGCGTGCCGTCCGTCCCTCCCATCGGGACGGCTTGGCAGACCGCTCGCTGCGAGGAGATCGAGCAGGGCCCGATGGTCCGAGACCCGGAGGCGACGGAAACGAATCGCCACGATTACTCCTCGCGGGCCATGAGATGGCGCGTCGGATGAGCGAAGTGCTCGCGGACATCCCTCGGGAGGGCGTCCTGGAGGAAGGAAGGTACCAGGTTGTGCTCGCGAAGAGCCGAAAGGGGCAGGAGGCGAATTCGGAGGTGTGCCTCTCGACTCGACAGGTATCCCCGTGAGTCGGGAGTGGGGAACTCGGAGGCGAGATCGAGGAGGAAGTAGAACCCGATCTCGTGGGTCCGCACACCTCGATGCCGGTAGAAATTCTCGTGCACGTAAACGAGCTTCTCGGGTTCGACGTTCAAGCCCGTTTCCTCGTAGAATTCCCGAGACAGGCACGAGGTGAGACTCTCCCCGAACTCAACGTGTCCCCCGGGCAAGGCGACAAATCGACCGGGATCACGCGCATCCTCGTGGACGAGGACAGCGTCTCCGTGCAGCAAGATGCCGCAGCTCCGGACGAGGAACTCCCGATCGCGGCTATGCGATCCGTGCGCCAAGTTGCGCCTCCTTGTCCGGGCGGAGCAGGATCACGCGGCCATCCCCCTCGACAGCGCCCAGGCACAGCACGTCGGACCGGAATGGACCGATCTGACGAGGAGGGAAGTTGGTCACGGCCGCGATATGGCGGCCGAGGAGGTCGGGTTTCGTGTACCAGGGTCGAATTTCAGCGGAGGATTTCTTCACGCCAAGGGGCCCGAAGTCGATCCAAAGCTTGTAGGAGGGTTTGCGAGCCTCGGGGAAGTCTTGAACATTCACGATCTTGCCGACCCGAAGGTCAATCCTTTGAAAGTCATCCCACGTGACGATTCCCATGCGCCGCCCACCGCGACGTCGAAGGAGGAGGCGCAATTTGATACCTTTGCTCAGTGGGCCTTCGACTCCGGGCTCCTCACGCCGAGACGTCGGCACAAGCGCTCGTGCTCCGCGCGGCTCGTCCACTCCACCCGAAGATAGTCCGCGATCTCGCGGTCGCTCAGCCCGAGCCGACGCGCCTCGCGGGCCGTGACCTCGTAAGCCTCGATCTCCGTCGGGCGATCCACGTAGCTGAACCGCCGGTCAAAGAGGTCCTTTCCCTCGTGCCACTGTCGGATGTGGATCAATTCGTGAAGGATGTCGAGAAGAAGCGTTCGCTCCTCCCCGTGGGAAAGATACTCGTGGCCCGCCACGACGTTTCCCCCCTCGTCGTCGACATACATGTACATCTCCTCCGAGACGACATGGACCTTGCAGTCTCGCAGGACCTTCTTGCGGAGGCCGTCCTTAAACAGGGCCCGGAAGGCCGCACTGCGGTCAAGGCCGGGGAACACTTCGAGGAGGGAGTGCCTCCCGGGTCGAATCGTTCGGTTCACGCGGACGCCGTCCATGCCGGGCGCGGTCGAAGTACACACCCCCAGAAAAGGTTTCGCCGTCCACGCAGGATTATTATCCAGGGGGCCATGGTCCTGCCGTGGCCCGCACGCGCCGTCTCAACCCGGCCGTCTGGACCGCCCTCGGGTTCACGGTCGGGGCGATCCTATCCTACGACTGGACGGGAACCTCGAATCCGCCCTTCGACTTCAACGTCCTGATCCTCGCGACCCTCGCCGGGCTCTTCGTATCCATTATCGTGGCGGCGTGGCCGAAGGTGAGGGAGCTGCCCTCCGCGCCGTGCCCCCGCTGCGGCCACCCCATGCAGTGGGACACCGTCGTGTGCCAGAGACCCCCCCCCCCCCATCGGGTCATTTGGCGAATCTTCCTCGTCCACTACGGAAGGACCGAGAGGCCACGGAAGGAGACTCCCGGCAGTCTGCAGGCTAGGAATCTGACGGCACGGGTCCTCCGCCGTTGGGTCTGCGTAAGGGGGTTCATCGCGTAGACGTACCGGGCGAGGGACTGGGGCACGGTCAGGTGGCCCAGGATCCGGTCCTGGGACAGGAACCGGCCGACCTCGGGGTCGTAGAAGCGGCGGAAGAGGTAGTACAGGCCCGTGGGGGCGTCCCTCCATTGCCCCGGGAAGCGGAGCTTCGCATCGCCCGACGTCGACGTACCGTACTCGAGCCCGAAGGGGTTGTACTGGGTCGCCCAGACGATTGCGCCGGACCCATCCGTCACTGCGCGGGTCGAGCCGAGGGCGTCTTGGTGATAGTACGACGCCGTCGTGCCCTCGCCGCGGCCACCCCATGCAGTGGGACTCGGTCGTGTGTACCGATTGCGGGGAAATGCGGTAGAGTCCACCTACTTGCGACGCTTCGTGGCTGCGTCCATGCGGGACTCGAGGGTCGCAACGCGCCTCTTGAGCTCTTTGTTCTCGTCCTTCAGCTTGTCGAGCTCCTCCTGCTGTTCGAGCCTCTTCGCGCCTTCCGCGTGCTTCTCACGGATCTCCTTGATCGAGGACCGAGCGTAGTGCCGCAACATGCTCAGGACTTCCGTATCGGCCACCTTTTCGAGTTCGGGCGAGGCCTTCTTGTAGCCGAGCTCGCCGAGGCCGAGGAGGGCACCGAGTCTCGTCCGATAGTTCGCGTCCTTCGTGAGGGCGATGAGATGTTCCATCACGTCGTCGCGACGCTTCTCGTGATAGTAACCGAGTTTTCCGAGGGCTCTCGCCGCGCCAAAGCGCGCCATCTCGGGTCGACCCTCCGCCGTGCGCTCCACGAGGGCCGCGATCCCCCTTCATTCCGCAGGTTCGCGAGGGCCATGCAGGCACCTCGGGCCACGATCTCGGCCTGGGAGGCTCGGTCCATCCCCTTGAGGATCGTCGTGAACGCCTTGTCATGGCGGGTCTCGGCGAGCGCGAGGGCCGCGGCGTTCATCGGGTAGTACCATCCGTCCTCCTCGTAGGCCTTCACGAGAGCCTTGAACGCGGTGTCGTCCCCGCGGAACTTCCCGAGGGCCTTGTAGACGTCACGTCGGACTCGGCTGTCCCGACCCCTCGCGCCCGCGATCAGGGCGTCCCGGGCCGCCTCGCCACCGATTTCGCCCAAGGCACTTGCCGCCGCCCGCCGGACGCCCCAGAACGTGTCCTTCGCAAGGATTTTCGAGAGGGCGACGGCGACCTCGTCATCCCCGACGAAGCGGGAGAGCCCTTTGCACGCCTCGATCCTCGCCCAGACGCCTTTCGACCGGGCGAGCTGCCACAGGAGCTCCTGCTTCTCCTTCTTGAACGTGAGCTTCTTCAGGAGGACGGCATCGGGGGCGCGGGCGCATCGATGTGGAAGACCTGCTCCGCCCTGTCGACCTGGATCCGCTCCCGCGAGGATCGACCGTCCCACGCGAGCTCGACCGTCACCGGGACTCGGAAGAGGGGCGTGAGATCCTTCACTTCCTGGGTCTGTTTGACCTTCAGCTCGACCTGCTTCCCTTTTTCGCTCCAGGCCCACGAAACCTCGAAGGCAGGATGGCCGGACTTGTAGAGCCACTGGTCGAAGAACAGATCGAGATTCCGCCCCGTGGCCTCCTCAATCGCGATCTTGAGGTCGTTCGTCTCC
>CAYGBO010000041.1:9941-16223 GCA_964348145.1 uncultured Methanomassiliicoccales archaeon | reverse complement strand
CTCGCGCTCTACGGAACTCGAGCGTTCCGTGGTTTCTCGGAGGCGTTCGGTCAGGATATTGCATACGTGAACAACGGACTCCTGTTCCTCGCCACAGAGGGAGAGGAGGACGCGCTGCGTCGAAGCGTAGAGATGCAGCGTCGGCTTGGCGTTGGCGTGACCGTGATTGAGCCCGAAGACATCCGGACGTATCATCCGGATCTCACGCCCGACGATGTTCCCCTCGCCGCCTTCGAGCGCGACGCCGGGTACGCGGATCCGTACAGCGTGACCGTCGGCTACGTGAAGGCGGGCAAGGCGCGCGGCGGAACGACTTCCCTGAACACGCGTGTCCGGGACGTTCGCGCGGGGAGCGACGGTTCCCTCGACGTCGTCACCGATCATGGCGATCACTCCGCAAGGAACGTCGTCCTCGCGGTGGGTGCTTGGGCCAGGTCCGTGGGATCTCGCCTGGGACTCGACATTCCCGTGACCCCCCTTCGGTTGAGCAACGCCATCCTCGAAGTCCCCGGCGGATACGACTCACGACTTCCAACGGTCCTCGATCTCGTGCACCACATGTACTTCCGGCCTGAGGGAGGGGACCTCCTCGTGGGAGACGGCGAGGGACTGGGCGATGCGGATCCCGATCGGTTCGACGAGAGTCTGCCCTATCGATTCGTAGAGGACGTCTCCGAGCCTCTCGTCACTCGGATGCCCCGTTGCCGCGGGGCGACCTACAAGAAGGGCTGGCGAGGACTCGACGGGGCATCCCCTGACTATCATCCGATCGTCGGGCCCATGCCCGAGGTGGAAGGCCTCTTCGTCTGCGTGGGCATGAGTGGCCACGGGTTCAAGCTCGCACCTGCGATCGGCCTGTCGGTCGCGGAACGAATCGCGAAGGGCCGATACGAGACCGTCGATCTCGCCCCCTTTGCCCCAGATCGCTTCGAGAAAGGCAGGGAACTCCGCTCCCAGTACTCGATGAGCATCCTCGCCTGAGTCGCGTTCAGGGTTCATCTCCCTGGGGGGAGCCCATGGACTCAATCTCCCGTACCGTGGCGACGAGACCCTCTCGATACCCCAGGAAGGTTGGTTTCCATCCGAGCTCCCTCTTTGCCTTCGCATTCGTGACCACGCAGTCCATCTCGAGAGTGTCGAGCAGCCGCTTGCCGAGGGCGAGCCGGGCCAGGAAGCGCGGGATCGTCCTCGGTTTGGGGAGGCCCGTGCACTTGGCCAGGAACTCGGTGAATGCTCTCACCGTGCACGGCGTGTCGTCGGCAATGATGAAAGACTCGCCGACAGGCCTCTTCTCGATCGCCCGGGCGAAGGCCTCCGCGCAGTCCTTCACATGAACCCTGGGTATGTGGTTGTCGCCCCTCCCGACGATGCCGAACTTCCCGGACTTCATCCGTCGGTACATCTCCATGAAGAGCCCGCCCGGGCCGTAAATCTGTCCAGGGAGCATCCGCACGAGAGGAGGAACGCCCCGTTTCATCGCGTCCGCAATCATTCGGTCCGCGGGCTCCCCCACTTCCGTAATCCCGAATCGGTCGATGGGGTGGCGTTCGTCGATGACGTCCCCGGGGCGTGCGCGATAGCTCGTACCCTGCGTCAGGATTGTGGGACACGAGAGCTTTTCCCCGAGGGCCAAGGTCGTGGCAACGAACTGGGTCGTTCGATACCGGGTCTCCCTGAACCGTTTCCGAGACATCCGGCCGAAGGTCAGGGGCATCGCCATGAGGACGACCGCGTCCTGGGGTGGCACTCGAGACAGGATCGCCGCGGGTTCCATCAAGTCGCCCTGGATGCCCGTCACGCCCTGGGATTCGAGTCGAGGTACCTCTGCCTTCCTTCGTGTCAGGACGGACACCTGGTGCCCTCGCTCGACGAGCTTGGGGACGAGGTGAGAGCCCAAGAAACCCGTTCCCCCGATGACCAGCACCCTCAATCGTTCACCTTCGTCGGACCGGTATTCTCCGGGAGACCTTATGGATTGCGACGATCCGGGGAAGAGGGGAGCCGCGTGCCTTCGTCGGGCGGCCCGGCGCGGTCTTCTCCGGCCTCCCCACGGTCACCTTTGCTCTGACGGGGGCGACCAGACAAGGGCGGAAACACTTTCATTCCTCTCTCCCCGGGGAAGGGTCTAGTACGCCACGCGGCTCGTGGAGAATGCGAGATGGCCTACGACGACCTAAAGGAATTCAACGGACGGGGATACACGGGGATGCCCGTGGGTGGGCATCACACGTGGATCTACCCCAACGGTCTGTGGCGGGAAACGAAGGTCGCTCCGGAGGAATGGGAATTCACCTTCTCCTCGATCAAGACGAGGGAGCGAAGGGCACCTCCGGGATCCGGCGTGCCGCCGAACACCCAGTACCACTGGTACATCCTGGCCCACCAGCGAGTCCGGAAGATCGATGCGGACAGTTACACGACGTTCATGTCCGGGGTCAAGCACAAGCTCGCCCACAAGCGACCGGCATGGCGAAAGTGGAGCAACGAGTATCCGGACCAGCCCTCCGAGAGGGAGAGGATCGTTGCGATCCTCGAGGCAACCCTCGCCCGCCTCCGGACGGGCTCCGCGGTGCCACAGGAGTCCGCCAGCGCGGTGCCGTGAGTCTCCCCCCGGGATCCTACAAGGGCTTCTGATGGAACGTGAAACGCTTCACGACGCGATAACCCATCTTCTCGTAGAGACGGGCAGCCTTGTAGGGGTTCGCGGCGTTCACATCGAGGCTTACCTCCTGCATCCCGAGGCCCCGGTGCACGTCGAGGCTTCGTGCGATGAGGGCCTTCGCCAGCCCCTTCCCCCGGTACGGCGGGCGCACGAAGATGCCTTCCGTGAATCCTCGCCTGCGGCCCAGGATTCGGTTGAAGTCCTTCAGCACGAAGTTCTCGACCATCCCGGCGATATCGTCCCCGTGCCACGCGACCTGCCAGAGGTCGGGCATGAACCGGCTCGAGTGGACCCAGGCCTGGAAATGGTTTTCGTCGAAGGCGGACTCCGAGAACCAAGGCTCGTCACGGTAAGCCTCCCGTCGTGCCTCCCAGATCAGGCGATAGTCCTGGGGCCGGGTGCCCCTCAGCTCGAGGCCCTCAGGGATCCGGATGTTGGGAATGTCCTCGAGGTTGGGTCGCACCATTTCGAGGATGCTCCAGACCGGCGCATACCCGGCGGCCAGGATGATCGAACGCCAGTCGTTCGGCTCGTCCATGGCCCACGTCTGGAGGATCTTCCTCCGGGCCTCCGGGTGGCCCCTTGCGATCTCCTCGATCCTCCTCTCGTTGAAGCGGAGCAAGGCTTCCCGGATCCCCTTCCCGCGCCATCCCTCGAGGAGGTGGGCCCGATGCCAGTACACCGTGGTCCCTTGGTCTTTCGGCGTCCAGCCGACCTCCCCGAAGCCTATGACCTCGCCGTCGACTTCGGCGAACAGGACATCCTGATGTGGATCTCGGGTCTTCGAGTACTGGAATTCGCTGGTGACGTCCCCCTTCGATTCCACCCACTCGACGTGGTCCGCCTTCCAGCTGTCGCAGGACACCCGGGCCATCGTGGCGAAGTCCGCGTCGCCCGCGAACCGACGAAAGGACAGGCCGGGAACCCCAATCGCTCGCCGCAGCTCGAAGAGGAGTTCGTCCGTGCTCGTCGGCGTAGGTTTCACCATGGCCATCCCAGCCCAATCCGACGCGTTTCCCGATACGGAGCGGCGAACTTGGACATGAATCTATGTGGGATCTCGCCATCGAGTATCGTCGAGGATGGGTGTCTTTCCAGGCCGCGTGACCCACGTTCTTCCGCGCGCTCGGTCCATCCGGCGTGGCAATCGAGACTCTCATCCGGTCCTCGATGCGGACCGGAGGGACGAGGCGACGGCTCCATCGCTCTCCGCCTCGACGTCCCCGGACTCGGGCCGGGCACCCTTCGATAGCTTCCAGATTGTCGAGAATCTCAGGAGGTTTCCCAGGACGATCGTCCGTCCCGTCTGGTTCGACCACATGAGCCGAAGGAAATCGAGCAGCCCCCTCCGGTTCTCCCATCCCTCGGCGTGGGCCGAGTACGCATCCTCCTGGAGGCGCTCGAGGAGCTCCCGGGAGAGGCCGTTCTCGTAGTACTCGTAGATTCGGTGGTTGCGCTTCCAGTCCCCCGGGGCGACGACCCCCGCTCGGACCATGTCCTCCCAGATTGGCGTCCCGATGAGACAGTCGAGGATGTTGATCTGGACGGCGTGGGGCCGAGAGGCCCGGATGAAATCGATCGTCCTCTCGACGTCCTCCTTCGTCTCCACGGGCGCGCCGATGATGTACGAGGCCACGACGAGCATCCGCGCCCGCTTCGCGTTCTCGATTGCGTCCTTCGCCTGGTCCTTCGTGATGCCCTTCTTGTAGTACTTGAGGACGTGGCCGGAGGCGCTCTCGACGCCGAAGTACATCACATCAAAGCCGGCCCTCTTCATCGTCCTCAGGAGTCCGTAGGGCGCGTTGTCCACCCTCCCCTCGCAGTAGAACCGCATCCGGACCTTGCGGGCACGGAGCAGACGACAGATCTCCTCGACCCGGCTCTTCTTGAGGGTGAAGTTGTCGTCCACGAAGACCACGGTCTCGTATCCCTGGTGGTAGAGGGACTCGAGCTCGTCCACGACATTCTCCGCGCTCCGGGCCCGCCAGCGTCTCTGGGAGAAGGCGGCGCACGAGCAGTACGTGCATTGGAAGGGGCATCCTCGGGAGCTGCACACGGTCGTGAACTTCCCGAAGGTGAGTCGGATGTCCTTGTGGAGGTATCCGTACTTGATCCCCTGGACGAGGTCCCGCGCAGGGAGAGGGAGGGCGTCCAGGTCCTTCATGATCGCCGCCGAGCGGCTCACGTGCCGGCCATCCTCCATGAAACTGATGCCGTCCACGTGGGAGGGTGTCTGGCCCGCCTCGATGCATTCGACGAGTTCGGGAAAGGCGTGTTCCGCCTCCCCCTTGACGACGTAGTCGACGAAGGGATAGTCCCGGAGAATCCGCTCGGCGGTGAACGTCGCGTGGAAGCCGCCCATGATGAGGGTCATCTCCGGGAACAGCCGGTGGACGTCCTCCAGGGCTCGGATCGCATTGAGGAATGTGTGCGTGGAACAGTTCATCCCGAGGATGTCCGGGCGCTCCCCCTCGATGCGGCGGAGGAGATCCTCCGGGCTCAGATTCTCGCAGAAGGCGTCGATCACGCGCACGTCGTCGGATCGCCGCTCTCTCATCGTGGAGGCGATGTACAGGAGGCCCAGGGGTGGCCAAAGCTCCGTCGTACGGCCGGGAGGAGTTGACAGGACGATTCTCATGGCCCCTCCGAAGATCCGCCCCCGCGCGCTCGCCCGTGCGGCGCTGTAGCCAGATCCGGCAGCGGAAGCGAAGCGTATCAATTTTACTGCCCCCGGGTGTTCGTCCCCGCGTTCCTCCTCATGTTCCCCACCATCGACATCCCCCTGCCCTGCAGGCGGCGATCTATGCGATCTTCCTCTCCTACTCGACCGTCGCGAGCCAGGCCCTCTACACGAAGAGCTACCTCATCGTGATCGTGGGGATCCTGTACCCGATCGGCTTCACGATCGCGATCCTGTGGGTCGCTTCCCGGTTCTTCGCGTCCGAGAAGGTCTTCATCGCGAAGCTGCGCTTCGGAAGGGCTCGGAAGAAGGTGGAGGCCGCGTGAGGGGGTCCCTTACGGAAAGTAGGTCAATGTCAAGTAATCGGTAATCCTTTTCGGCGCGGAGGTTGAGGGGGAGGGACGATGGCGGCGCCGAAGCTGGAGAGCAGGAACGCGGCAAACCTGGCGTACATCGCGCATGTGGGCCCGTACGACGAGCTTCCGTGGGAGGAGTCCATTCAGCGACTCTATAATTGGGCGAAGACGCAGAAGGTCATGCCCGGGTTCTATCCGATGGCCCTTTACCACGGCGATCCGGAGACGACTCCCCCAGAGTCGCGCAGGACGGAGATCGCGATCACGTTCAAGGGAAGGGCCAAGGAGGAGGGGGACGTTCACATCCGCAAGCTTCCCGCCATGCGAGTCGCGACGGTCTCCCACCACGCCCCCGCGAGCGAGTTCACGGCGACCTATGAGAAGCTCAAGGACTGGATTTCGAAGAAGAACTACGAGATCTCGGGCCCTCCCATCGAAGTTTACTCCAAGCGGCCGGAGGTTGTCGGAGACGTCACGGTCCTCCATGCGAAGATCATGATGCCCGTGGAGAAGAAGGGGCGGTAGGAAGGACGGACGTCCACCCTCCTCGCCGCTCCGCAACCGCCCGTGGGCTCGACGCCCGG
>CAYGBO010000041.1:7852-9856 GCA_964348145.1 uncultured Methanomassiliicoccales archaeon | reverse complement strand
CAACGATCGCGAGTGGTTCCAGGACCACAAGAAGGAGTACCTCGACTACATCGTCGCTCCCGCGCAGTCCTTCATCGTGACCTTCGGGAAGAGACTTCAGAGGCTCTTTCCAGGCATTCACTACGACACGCGGACGAACGGACAGGGTTCCCTGAACCGAATCTACAGGGATATCCGGTTCACGAAGGACAAGAGTCCCTACAACACCCACGTCTGGCTCGCCTTCTGGGAGGGTCCAGGGAAGAAGATGGAGTCGCCGGGATTCGGCATTGGGTTCGATGCGACGGGTTGGGGCATCCACGGCGGTCACCCTCAGTTCTCCAAGGCCATGCTGGAATCCTATCGGGATGCGGTCGTCGACCGCACCCTGGGATCCGCCCTCGAGGCGGCCGTCGCTCCCCTCCGGAAGGGTCATCGCTACGAGATCGGCGGGGCGACGTTCGCGCGGGTCCCCCGCGGCTACGATCCCGAGCATCCTCGGGCCGATTGGCTCCGCCACGACGGGCTGTGGGCCTACAGGAGCTTCCGGGATGCGGCCGCGCTCCACAGGCCGGCCCTCGTGGATCGGTGTGTCGAAGTATGCAGGGAGCTTGCCCCCCTGCACCGCTGGCTCGTGAAGGTCGATCGACGGATTCGCGCGCGGCCTTAGGGCGTCGCGCCATGTCCCAGGGGTCCGACGTCCGGTGCCCAGGAAGACGCCATGAAACGTACGAATCGCTGCTTCGGCTCCATCGGTGAGCGATCACTCGGACGAAGCGCGTGGCCTCGATGAACACACCTTTCGATTGAGTGTCATCGAACGACAAAATCTCGAGGCGTGAGACCTCAGGCCGTCCCGGGCTCCCCGGTGGGCGTCCCACGGCAGAGCGCCCCCGCACTGGTTGGCGCGATGCGGCCCTCTCAGCGAGTTTCATTGCCTGGCACAAGACGATCCGCATGGTTGCCACGGGACCGGTGCTGATCGACTGGTGTGCGCGTGTCCCAAGTTCGATCGTTTCCCTCGAGATCGGTTGCCAGCATTCGCAGCCGACTGGCTGCACGATGAACGCAGTCCTGCGTGTCGCCCTCGCTGGTATCTCGTCCATCATGCCGGGCTGACTGGCGGTGGCCTACCGCCCTCTCTGAATTGGCACCGATGCCTACCCTTCGAAGGCAACCCGGCGTGGGACCTTTCAGTCCAAGGGGGAGTGAGGTGAAAAAGGAAAAGGGAGGCCCTCGGGGGCCTCAGAAGTCCTGGACGCACCGGCCGAGCAGGAACTTGTCGGAAGCCGGCATCCCGTCTCCGTCAAGGAAGACGAGGTAGATCCACGGGTTCCCGCCCGCGCCGCCCAGAGGTGGCTGCTTCGCGAACTCCACCGTCGTGCCCTCCGGAAGGATCACGACATCGACGGTTGCATCCGCGTCGGCCTCATGGGGTCCGCCCACGGGGTTGTCGTTGTTCCGGAAGATGACCCGGGCGTGGATTCCTCCGAGCGTCAGCTCGCCGCTGAGGCGCACCGTCGGACCCTTGTTGTCGCAACTGCCGCCCTCGACGGTCGCGGTCGCGTGGGAGGGGATCACGAGGTCCGCACTCGCCAGGAAGAGCCCTTGAACGCAGCGTCCCAAGAAGATCTCCGCGCTCAGGCCGCCCCCGTCGGGGTCCGTGAACTGCAGCCAGATGAACGGATTCCCGCCCGTCCCGCCGTGGACCGGCTGCTTGGGGATCTCGATCCGTTCGCCCTGCGGGATCAGGACCGCCGTCGCTTCCGTCACCTCTTCATGGCTGTGGGTGCCCTTTGCATTGTTCTGAAACACGAGCTTCACGCCAAGGCCTCCGAGGAGCAGCTCGCCCGTCAGGGTGACCCTGGGCCCTGGGGCGTTGTTGCATCCGGAGGAGGCCGCAGACACGAGAGCCTTCACGTCCATGGGCAGGTCCGCACGGACGGTTTGTGCGCCTATCGCGTTCGAACTGGTCGACGGGCCGGCGACGACTCCCTTCGGCAGGGCCAGGGTCAACGCCGCCGT
>CAYGBO010000041.1:229-7842 GCA_964348145.1 uncultured Methanomassiliicoccales archaeon | reverse complement strand
CGATCCCTGCGAGGAAGAGGCCGGCCGCAAGCAAGCCCACAAGGAATGCTTGGGTTCGAATTGTCCCTACCTCCGAGGCCCGGCTGAGAACCAGCCCTCCCTTGAACGTCGTTCGACGCACATCGAACGGAACGGGACAAAAGCGTACCCGAATGCTCTCCCTTGTGCCTGGATGCCCTCTTCTGAAGCCGCTACGCACCCCGGCGAGGCGCGATACGGTGAGAGCGGAGGGCGAACGAGAGCCCTGCCATCGGGTCAGGCGGAGGATCCGCGTTCTCGATCTCTGCCGGTCTCTCTGAGAAATCGATCGAGAATCGCGATCCCATGAAAGCCGACGGCCCACGGAAGAGAACCTGCGTCTGTCTCGTTCCTGGCACCCGTCTGCGGGCCATCGTTCCGGCTCGCCAGGAGTCTACCAATCTTCAGCACGGAGGAAGACCGCCTCGGAAGGTGACATGACGCGCCCGTCCGCAGCTGCTCAACGGGAAAGGAGCCCGATCGGCGCGTCGCGTGACCCTGCGCGAGGCGCTTGTTGGAGTGTCCTACGGCGGCCCATGCGTGACCTTCCTGTGATTTTGCAGAACCTCGAAGTGTCCCGCGCTCAAATCGCCCAAGGTCGGCTAGCTCGTCGCGGTTATGGCAAGTTCGCCGTTCAGGAAGTGATCAACGGGCGTTTCCTCATCGAGCAAGGAGGTCCCTCCGGCGTGCCTCCTCGCCTCGCATGCGGGCTCCCTAAAATCTGGGCGTCCCCGGGAGCACGATTTCGTGGGTCGGCACAGCGCGCGCGAGTATTCGTGCACTCGGCCTCACCGGCGATAACGGTCCCAAAGCCCTTATGAGATGGGGGCCCGACCCCCCTCCACCTCAGGCGCCGTGTCTGCGGGTGTTCGCCATGGTCCCTTCATCCCATGAGCTACGTGTCTCGAGACCCTTCGTCCTCGTCGCGGCAATTGTCGTCATCCTGGTCGCTTCCCTCGGGATCGTGGGCGCCTCCGGACCGGACGGCCGGGTCCAGGGCTTCGTCACGGACTCCGGGTCCGCCGCTCCCATTTCTGGCGCCGTCGTGCGGATCGAGGCCTCGGACCTCCCGTGGGCCTTCGAGACGACGACGGACGCCGCGGGCTATTTCGAGGTCGCCGTCCCGCCGCACCGGTACGACCTCTCCGCTCGGAGCTCGGCGCACCTCGGCAATGTGACGTCCATCGCCGTGGGCTCGGGCCAGACGACGTGGGCGAACCTCACCCTCGCCTCCGCCGGGAGTCGCTCCGCACGCCTCCAGGGGTACGTAACGGACATCACGTCGGGATCGCCGGTGACCTCGGGCCGGATCCTCGCCGGCCCGCCATGGTGGTCCTTCTCGGGCCGCTACGTGAACGCGAGCGGGCTGAACGCGTCCGGTTACTACGAGATGGACCTCGTCCCCGACTCCTACGAGGTCTCGACGGACGGCGTGATCGGCTACGACCCCTTCAGCTACTATCCCGTGTCCCTCGGCACGGGCCAGGTCCGGTGGTACAACATCTCCCTGGATCCGAACCCCGTGAACGCGTGGATCAACGGGACCGTCCGCGACGCGGACACGTCGGCATCGATCGCCGGCGCCGAGATCACCGCCCGCGTGGACGGACTCCTCCTTCCCCCCGTCGCTTCGAATGCGTCGGGGTTCTACTCCCTCCCGGTCCCCTCAGGCACCGTGGAGATCACCGCGGACGCCATTGGCTATGCGCCCATGTCGACGTCCGTCTTCGTATGGGGCGCGGGCAACTTCGTCGCGAACCTGGACCTCCCGCCCCTCTCCTACGCGGTGCGGGGCTACGTCCTGGACGGCGTCACCGGGGCACCCATCCCCGGGGCCGTCGTGACCGTGGACCCCCTCTTCCGCGACGGTTACTTCGATCAGGCGACGACGAACGCCTCGGGCTACTACGACATCTCCCTCCCCCAGGACGACTTCATCGCGTCGACGAGCGCGCCGGGGTACACCTCGTGGACGATCTTCATCCTCTTCTTCTCCGGCCCGGTCGTGTGGGCGAACGTGACCCTCTGGCCCATCGTCTCGACGGTCGCCGGGAACCTCGTCGACGCCGTGAACGGGAGTCGGGTGCCGGGCCTCGTCGTGACCGCGATCGACGTGCGGAGCGGCTACGTGACGTCCACGACCGCGGACGCCTTCGGCTCCTTCTCCCTCGACGTCCCCCCGAGTCCCGCGATGTCTGTCGCGGCGTATGGCCAGCCGCCCTACGCGGGGAACATCGTGTACGTCGAGACGCGGCCCTACGAGACGACGTGGGTCGACATCCCCCTCGAGCGGCTCAACGCGCAAATCCGCGCGAACATCACGGACGCCCTCACGGGCCTCCCCGTCTCCGGGGTGTCCCTGTCCGCGGGCTGGTACTACGGGTCCGGATGGGCGATCTCGAACGCGACCGGGGCCGCCGTGTTCGACGCCCCCGCCGGCGTGGACGTCTACCTGACCGCTATCGCGTCCGGCTACGACTTCTGGATGTCCGTGATCGTCCCGGTCGCGGGCGTGAACGAGATCTCCGTGGTCCTCTACCCGGACCTGCCCCAGGACGTGCGGGTGCGGGGCTACGTCCTCGATGCGTCGACCGGTCTCGGGCTCTGGTCCGTGACCGTCGAGGCGACCGGGTACGGCCGGCTCACGCCGGACGACCGCACGAACAGCTCGGGCTACTACGAACTCCGGATCGTCGCGGCGCCCCAGACGATCCGCGCCGCGGAGCGCGGCTACACGGCCGCGGAGGCGTCCGTGGATCCGTCCCCCGGGGAGACGATCTGGATCAACTTCACCCTCACCCCGGATGCGGACGCGCCCCGGGTCCGGAACTTCACCGCGACGCCCTCCGTCGGCGTGGCCGAGTCGAACCCCACGACCCTCCTCGCGGACGTGAACGAGTCGAGCCTCGACCTCGCCTACCTGTCGATCCTCATGCTCCACTCCACGTCCGGCGGGATCGGGACGTTCCTCTCCACGGGGCGGTTCGACGACGCGGACGTGTCCGTGTCGACGCCGAGCGCAAATTCCTACGAGATCTCGGCGTCCTGGGACACGCGGACGCGGATCGCCCGGCTCTCCGACGGGATCACGTCCCTGTGGTGGCCCGCGCCCCTCGTCTTGGCGCCCTTCCTGGGCGTGGTGAACGGGTACTATGACGACGGCATCCTGCCGACTCCCTTGACGGCCAGCGCGGTCTTCGACGTCCGCGATGGCCGCCTGCTCTACGTGATGACGTCATCGGGATTCGTCTCGCCGCGGGACGCGCCCCTGTCCACGTTCTCGCCTTACGCCTTTGGCGTGCGGATCGACCTGGGGACCGCGGGGATCGTCGGCTCGGCCATCGTCACGGCCCCCGCCCTCCGGATCGGAAGCCTCCAGATCACCCTTGCCGACTCCGTGCCCTTCGGGCAGTACGCCGCCTACCTCGAGCTCTGGGACGCGGCGGGGTCCTACAGCCAGGCGGCCGTCCTCCTGCAGACGGAGGCGGACACGGTCCCGCCCGTGGCGAGCGCCGGCGCCGACGCGACGGTCGACGAGGACACCGTGATGACCTTCGACGGATCCGGTTCCACGGATAACGTCGGGATCGCGAGCTACACGTGGACCTTCACGGACGGCACGCCCCAGGTCCTCTTGGGCGCGACGGCGACCTACACGTTCGCCGAGCCGGGCACCTACGTCGTCACGCTCACCGTAGAGGATGCGGACGGAAACGTCGGGACGGACACCTTCACGGTGACGGTCCGGGACGTGACCGCCCCAACGGTGTCCATCTCGGCTCCCTCCGAGGGAGCGAGCCTCTCCGGGTCCGTCCTCCTCGACGGGGCCTCCGTCGGGAACGACACGGCGCCTCCCTTCGAGCTTCTCGTCCCCGCGGGGAGCCTCGGGATCGGCAACCGCACGATCGAGGTCGTCGCCTACGACGGGGCGGGTCATTCTGCGTCGGATCGTCGCAACGTGACGGTCTCGAGCGCCGCGCCGGGCGCGCCCGCGGGACTGGACATCCTCTTCGTGGGCGGGCTTGGCCTCCTCGTCGTTGCCGCTGTGGCGGCGGCCGTCCTGATCCTGATGCGACGCAGGAAACCTCGTCTTCCATCTGCGGCTCCGCCGCTCTCCGACCCTTCCTCGGCCCCTCCGGTCCCGGAGGCGGACGCGGAGCAGACGCCGGCGATCCCGCTACCCGAGGAGGCGGAGTTCCAGGGATTCGGACCCGGGTCCTCTGGACCGTAAGCCTGAGATCAATCCGCGTCCTCGTAAGTCGTCCTTTGGAACGGGAGATCGTCAGCCCGGACTTGCGTGCCAAGGTCGATCGGGGCAGCTCATCAACCTCGTGTGGAGAGAATAAGCTGAGGATTAGGCATGTGATGACATGCACAGAGTGCTCCTGGTATCGTCTCGCTAGTCTCCGGGGGGACAGATCTGAGGAATTCTGGGATCAATTCTGCCATGTTCAACGACTGTTTCCGGGATGTTCGGCATTACCTCGAGCATCGACGTGAGGAGGACGCCCCGTCGTCTTCGAGGACGGGGGAGCGTGTGGTCCTCCGAACACCGGTGACGACGTATCGAAAATGATTTGGGGTTGACAGACGGTTACCATCGTCATGAGACTCCCGTCAATCATCCGACTATTGAAGACGAGGACTCTTGTTTTCACCCTCGCACTCATCCTCGCGACGTTCGCCTTCTACCCGGGAGTTATGCCCGCGGAGGCCGAGACGCACGGGGTCTGGACCCGGGTGGAAGTCGACCCTGCGTGCTACGACACCTCGGGTGGCGTAGGCGTGCAACAATACCTGTACAACGTGGACGAGAACGCCGACGGGTACACAGACTACGCTGTCTGGTTCTATGAGTCAGACAGGCTCGACTTCACGAACAGGTTCGATCTCGGCCCCGGAGGATCGTTCGAGATCGGACAAGGCTGGCTTCTTGACGAGCCGGGTCGAGCCCTCCACCAATGGGCGTTCGCATGGTTCGGCTACCGGGCAACGGGAGCGTGCAATCTTGACGGCCACTGGAACTCGAGGTGGGAAGTACGCCCCGGTCCCTTCAGCACGTATGCGGGATCCGAACGGCGTCTGCAGCTTTCGATGGACATAGGGGTGGCGTATGACACCGACTTCACGGTCGTGTGTTATACGTTTTTCACCTGCAACGAGGGCCAAACATATTCCATCCGGGCCGACGCGTGGTCCGCAAACCCCGGGATTTGGGCCAGAGACAACTACTTCGATCCGGACTTCCTCGGCCAGCCTATCTACCATGACCTCTACAGCTGGGCCTATTTCGAGTCAGATTGGGAGACCATCATTGCACAGGGCGGCCACCCGCCGCATCCCCTGCGGCACCTACTCGCGACGTCGTACGCAGTTCCAAACGTATCGGAGTGCGCCGGCGTCAGCGGAATTGTCCCCCACGGCTCAATGCATGTCGTGGACCCAGATGGCCCAGCCACTGGAGAATACGGGAGTTGGGGCGATCTTCAAGCGGATCTGTTCGACACATACGTGGACTGGGTATGTTGGATTGTCGTCAAGGGTCCGACCGCCCTCATCACGCACTCGCCCAACGAGGCACTGGTCGGGCAGACGTTTAGCTTCGACGGTTCGAAGTCGGCGGATTCGGACGGGTGGATCTCCTCCTATTCCTGGGATTTCGGCGACGGCACCGTAGGCAGCGGGAGGGTTGTTAGCCACGCATACGGCTCCCCGGGGACCTACACGGTGTCGCTGACGGTCACGGACAACAGCGGGATCACGGACACGACGACAACCACGGTCACCGTCATCGCCTTCTCAAGAATCGAAGGGACCGTGAGGAATGCGGCCGGGAGTGCGATCGGCGGGACGCGGGTAACGGTCACCCTCCCGTCCGGTTCGACTCAGGCAGTCTACACGGATGCGAGCGGTAACTATGTCTTCCACGCCGGGGACCTCGGTACCCATCGCCTTGCCGTACAGCCGTCCGGGTACACGCTCAACTGCAGACCCGTCACCGTCAGCGCGCCGGCCACCGTCTACCGGGCCGATTTCACAGTTTCGTCGGGGACCGCTTCGATTGCCCCGATCTACGTCACCGGCAGCGGAGGCCCTGTCTCCGGTGCCTCCGTCGGTGTGTACAACTGCTACGGGGCAAGGGTCTATTCGGGGAGGACCGACAGCAGAGGGATGGCTCCGGGCATTTCGGGACTTACTCATGGTACCTTTGTGGTGTACGCGACTTGGGCGGAGATCGCGGAATGCCCCGACCAAGGCTACGCCTGGCGAGGCAGCGTGACACTGACGCTTCCGCCGAACCAGAGTCCCACCATCAATACGTACCCCTACCAACGGGTCCCGTGCTATTTCTGAGCCCGAAGGGATTTGACTGGCCAATTCGAATTGGAGGTCGAAGAGATTCGCTGCCCGGTCATCCAAGTGGCCGGATGTTCAGAGCCTTCTGAGACCACTCTGGCCGCACTATCCATCCGCCTCGCTTCCCCGAGGCCGAACGCAGCAGGCCGCACAAGACAATCTGCGAGGATCGCCACAGGCCCACTCGCATACAATTGCACAGGGGAGTTCTGGGAGAAAAGGGAACGAAACCGATTCGTCCGTCTACCGAACGGATAAGTATGGCTCAGTCCATCGGTCGATGCGTGGCGCGGCAAGAATCCTCGCTCGTCGCCTCCGATGAATGGTTTCGGAAAGCCCGTCGCAACTTGCGGGTGGCGAGGGCGAACCTCGAAGCGGGATTCGCGGATGTCGCTGCATTCTACGCACAGCAGGCCGCTGAATTCGCGCTCAAGGCCCTCCAAATACACAGGACGGGACGGATCGCTCGGATTCACGACTTGACCCGTTTGTCCAAGGACTTGGCTGCGCCTCCCAGGATACTCAAACTTGCCGCCCTTGTCACACCTGCATATGTCGCCAGTCGTTACCCCGACGCGGGCGGCCGGATCACGCGGCGACTCGCAGAATCGATGATTGAGGCAGCCCGGAGGATTCTCCGATGGGTTCGTCAACAGATGGACTAGTCCACCAGCTTCAACGTTTCCGACGCAAGGTAGCCGGTCGGTACAAGATCGAGCGGATGATCTTGTTCGGCTCACGGGCCCGTGGACGCCCGCATCGGTTTAGTGACGTGGACTTGATTGTCGTGAGCCCGCGGTTCCGTCGCAAGGATGCCGCAGCCCGCGCCTCTCCGCTCTACCTTGAATGGGACCTGGAGCTCCCGGTGGATTTTCTGTGCTACACTCCGGAGGAGTTCGAGGCGTTGTCGAAGCGACCGAGCTTGGTTCGTGAAGCCGTCGAAGAAGGCATTCCGATTCCCGCGTAGCCCTCGTCGGAGACGTGGGCGAGGGTTCATCGTACTGGACGATTCGTCCCCATCAAATGTCCGGTCCCCTCCTCGTCTTCCTGGCCACGCATCCGAAGTCCGGATCAGGAGATACTCAAGCAGTCGTGCGGGGGAAATTCACCGCCCGCGTGACGTGTGGCAATCTCAACATATCGTCCCGGCTCCTGGTGAACTCGATTGCCTCCCCGATCTGGAAAGAGGCCTTGTCGGCCGATATCTATCTCAACTGTATCACTTCTCGGCAAAGGTG
>CAYGBO010000041.1:0-219 GCA_964348145.1 uncultured Methanomassiliicoccales archaeon | reverse complement strand
GACTATAGTATAGCCCTTACATAGCTGCACGCATGGAGAGTGAAGTCCCCGCTATTTGGTCTTCCCCAGGGGCTTTGCATTCCCGAGTTCTGTCCAGGGTGCCATGGGCCCTTGCACAAACTCGACGTCCGCTTCATTCATCAGATGGCGGCGGGTGCGCTGAAATCCATCCCTAGAGGCGCCCGGTCCGCCATGGAGCTTCGCCTCGGGCCACGATCG
>CAYGBO010000040.1:11651-16592 GCA_964348145.1 uncultured Methanomassiliicoccales archaeon | reverse complement strand
TGCGGGGGAATTTTGGGCTAGTTCGTTAGAGTGCATCCCATCCCTTCTGACATGGCTAGCCCTCCCTTCCCTTTTTCTCTCGCTTCCGGTCTAGGCATCAGCAGCGAATGTTAATGACAGATAACCCCGTGGAGGGATCAGATGGTTCTCGAGAAGCTCGGAAGTTCTCTGCGGGAAGCTCTGCGCAAAATCGCGGGCGCGAGCTACGTCGACGAGACCCTCATCAAAGAGATCGTTCGGGACATTCAGCGAGCCCTCCTTCAGGCCGATGTGAAGGTCCCCCTCGCCTTGACGATCACGCGCGAACTCCAGCGGCGGTCCCTTCAGGAAACGCCTCCGCCCGGGATGAGTCCGCGGGAGCACGTGATACGAATCATCTATGAGGAACTCGTGAAAGTCCTCGGTCCCGCCCGGGAAGTGCCGCTCCATAAGCAGCGCCTCCTGCTTGTCGGACTGTACGGCCAGGGCAAGACGACGACTGCGGGGAAACTGGGCAAGTACTTCCAGAAGAAGGGGCTCTCCGTGGGCCTCATCGCCGCGGACGTCCATCGGCCGGCCGCCTACGATCAGCTCCGTCAAATCGCGGACGGCATCAACGCCTCTTTCTATGGGGATTCGAAGGCGAAGGATGCGGCGCGCATCGTGAAGGCCGGGCTCAAGGCGTTGGCCTCTGTGGATGTCGTGATCGTGGACTCTTCGGGGCGCCACGCCTTGGAGCCGGATCTCATCCGGGAGATCGAGGGGGTCGCGAAGGCTCTCGCCGCGGACGAGCGTCTTCTCGTCGTCGACGCGACCGTTGGCCAGCAGGCGGGTCCCCAGGCAAAAGCCTTCCACGACGCGGTGTCCATCACAGGTGTCATTGTCACGAAGCTGGACGGCACCGCGAAGGGCGGCGGCGCCCTGAGTGCGGTCGCCGAGGTGAAGGCGCCAATTCTCTTCGTCGGAGTGGGCGAGAAGCTCGACGATTTCGAGAAATTTGAGCCCCCGCGATTCATCTCTCGCCTGCTTGGCATGGGGGATCTCGCCTCCCTCCTCGAGAAAGCACAGGAGGCCATTGATGCCCAGAAGGCGGAGGAGCTGACGAAGAAGATCCTCGCGGGCAAGTTCACGCTCCACGAGATGTACGATCAGATTGACATGCTCACGGACATGGGGCCCATGAAACGGCTCGCATCCCTGATTCCTGGGGTGGCGGGCAAAATGAAGGACGAGGATGTGGAAGGTACGCAGTCGAGACTGCGGCGATTCAAGGTCATCATGGACTCCATGACGGACGCGGAGATGACAGATCCCCGGATTGTGAAGTCCTCCCGGGTCCAGCGAATCGCCCGCGGGGCCGGAGTGGCGCCGAGGGAGGTGAAGGAACTCCTGCGCCACTACGGGATGGCCCGCAAGGCGATCAAGGGCTTTGCGGGAAACCGCAAGATGCGTAAGCAGTTGCTGAAGCAGCTCGAGGCGGCGGGCATCGACATGGGCGGTGAGTGAGCGTCGGGGACGTCTCCCATCCGGATACGCCACTCGCGACGCCGCTGTCTCGCAGACCATGGGAATCTTAATGAAGGAGGGCCAGCTACCGCCCGCTCGGAAGGTATGGGAGCATGGGCCTGAGGCAATGGATCATCCCCCAGGAGAAGCAGTTCTTCAACCCCCTCCATCAGCTGGGGTCAACGGTTGCGGAGGGCGCTCAGGCCTTACGAGATCTACTCAGCGACTTCCGAGACGTCGCCGCAAAGCGCAAGCGGATCAAAGACATCGAGCATCGCGCCGACGAACTCGTCCACACGATCTACGAGGAACTGAACAAGACTTTCATTACGCCTATCGATCGCGTCGACATCATGGGGCTCGCCAGCGCCCTCGACAACGTCTTGGACATGATTGACGCCGCTTCGAACCGACTCTACGTCTACGGAATCGAGCGACCCGGCGAGGCCATGAGAGACCTCGCTGAGGTCATCGTGCTCGCGACGATGGAATTGGCCCGCGCCGTCACCATGATCGGCGACCGGCGAAAGGCGGACGAGGTCGAGCGAATCGCCGTCGAGGTGAACCGTCTCGAGAATGTCGCAGATGACCTCCTGAATAACTCGGTGGCCGCCCTGTTCCGCGAGAAGGATCTTGTGCTGGTGATCAAGTCCAAGGACATCCTAGAGCGGCTCGAGGAAGCCACGGACTTCTGCGAGGACGTCGCCAACGTGCTCAGCGACATCGTCGTCAAGAATCGCTGAGTCCCGGAGGTCGTCGATGGCCTTTGA
The DNA here is from genome assembly GCA_964348145.1 of uncultured Methanomassiliicoccales archaeon. Lineage (GTDB taxonomy): Archaea > Thermoplasmatota > Thermoplasmata > RBG-16-68-12 > RBG-16-68-12 > RBG-16-68-12. The sequence continues at coordinate 14,337 of CAYGBO010000040.1, read as the reverse complement.
CTTGGGTTTCTACCTGGCCTTTGGCCTCCTCCTGTTCTGGACCTTTTGGAGCGGCTTCACGGATGCAGCGAACGCGATTTCCACGGTCGTTGGCTCGCGGGTGTTGCGTCCTCTCCAGGCCGTGGCCGTCGCCACGGGCGGGAACATGGTGGGCGTCCTCTTCGGAGAGGCGGTCGCCAAGACCTTGGGACAAGGAATCGTTCCGGCAGGCATCGTGGACGTCCCTTTTGTCGTCGCCGTGGTCGTGGGTGGGTTCGCCTTTGACTTCGTGACATACCTTCGTGGCCTACCCATCTCAGAGACCCAGGTCCTCGTGGGAGGACTCATCGGTGCGGGGATCGCCTCCGCCGGATGGGGTGCGGTCCAGCTCGGATCCACCCTGCAGAAGGTACTCGTCCCGATGGCTTCTGCGCCCCTCGTGGCCTTCTTCGTCGCGATCCTACTGTTCGTCATCGTCCTTCGCATTGGACGGAGGCTCTCGGTCGAGAAAGTGAACCGCGTCTTCGGCAAGGCCCAGATCGGCTCTTCGTTCTTGTTCTCCGTGTCCCACGGTGCAAACGACGCAATGAAGAGCGCCGGCATCATGGCCGCCCTCATCTTCACCCACGCGGGGGCGACGGGAGACCTTGACGTCCCCCTGTGGCTCCGATTCGTCGCCGTGGCCACCCTCGCGGCCGGCACGTTCTTCGGCGGATGGCGCATTGTCCGCACGATGGGCTTTCGGGTCACAGCCCTCCGGCCCTATCAGGGGTTTGCCGCGGAAACGGGAGCAGCCGTCGTCGTGCTCGCGAGTTCCCAACTAGGGTTCCCCCTCAGCACGACCCAGACCGTGTCAGGGAGCATCGTGGGGGTCGGGGCCGCGCGGGGGTTCTCTGCGGTTCGATGGAGAGTCGTTCGCGAGATCGTCTTCGCCTGGATTATCACAATTCCCGCCGCCGCCACGTTCGCCTTCCTGGCCTACAGCGGTATCCGACTGCTCACGTGAGTCCTACTCGCTCTCAATCCGCGGCGCAAGCAAGTACCGGACTTCGCCCTTGCCCCCCGCGATCTTGAACTCCATCTTGACGGGGTAGTCGGAGCCGAGATACAGGGTGACGCTCTGGGCGGACCCGATCGACTTGACCATGTTCGAGAAGTAATCGAGGGGGAAGAGAGAGCGCACGGCATCCTTGCACTGAATCTCCTCCAGCAGCTCCTTTGGGACGGAATGGGAGACATTGTCCGTGTCGCCTTCCGATACGATCTCGAACCCGCCGCTCGACGCCCGGAGGGCAATGTGGTCGCTTATGCTCTCGGAAGCCCGAATCCCCTGGCGCAGCTCATCCGTGCGCACGGTGACCTTCGCGGGGAGATTCAGGCTGGGTACCTTAGGATCCGACATGCCGGCCGTGTCCACGAGGGCCATGCGCCGTGTCGTGTTCCCGACCGTGACCACGAGTCGGTTCTTGGTCTCGTCGTGGGTGACCGATATGATGTCCCCGGACCTCGCGAGCCGGAGGATCTCCTTCATCTTGTCCATGTCGATCCCGAGCTCTCCTTCGTCCGCTTTGTACCCGTCGAACGCCCCTCGGTCGAGGGACAGGTCGACCATGGCCACATGAGCCGGGTCGACGGCTTTCACGGCGACGGAATCCTTTCCGACGTTAAACTTCGCCTCGTCGACGAGCGTCGAAACGACGTCAACGACTTCCTTCAGGACCTCCGCCTTCACCTTGGCGTCGAGCATCCATCTCCCCCAGAAGTTCGGGCAGATATCCAATCGCTCATAATAAAGGTTCCCGGGAACTCAAGACGCACGCGGTTCGGGTTAGAATTCCCGCCACGTGTGGGAGCACTTGGTGCATCGATAGATACGCGTCGTGGGCTCATCCGCGGCCCGAGTCTGCCGCATGACCCAGAAAGCCTCGAAATGGCCGCACTTCGGACATTCCACCCGCGTCCGGGGCAGCGTCTCCGTAATCTCGTCGAGGACCAAGGTCTCCACGGGCTTCTCTCGGCCCGTGCGGGTCACAAGAGTGTGGGTGTTGTCCTTCACGGAGAAGGACCGCTCGTACCCGCAGGGATTGCAGTGCAGCTTCCCATTGTCAGGAAACATCAGGGAGCCGCACTTCGGACAGAACATCGAGGAGATTGGTTCATGCCCGCCTTCGATAAAAAGGTTACTAGCTCAGAGCCTCGAATGATTGTAATTCTTCAGGGCGCGCTCCACGAATCGTTGTATCGCGGCTTCCTCCTCGCGGCTGCGAGATCGGGGCGGCCTCCTCTCGCGGTCCCGACGGGGAGCAGGCTGCGAGCGAACTTCCTCTTTGACCGCTGGCCGCTGCCGCCGAACGTGGTTGCGCGTCCGGGTCGATCGACGCGTAGGTACGGGCGCCTCCTCCTCGTCCTCCCAGTCCTCCTCGTCCTCCTCCTCGTCCTCCTCCTCCCGCCGCCGGCTCCGAGCGCCTCGATGGGATCGGCGGACCCCGAAGGCTTCCGCTGGGACCTTGCGAAGTTCGTCGAAACGGGCGGAACGAGAGACGCCTCGCGCACGGACCCGACGGTGTCTCCCGCGCGATGCCTGGGATCTTGCGTATGCCGGTCGTCGGCGAGGGCGCGGAAGGACCTCCTCGTCGATGTCTTGGTCGCCATCTTCGAACTGCGGTTCGTATGGACGCGTGTGGAAGAAGGGCTGAAGGACGTTCAC
>CAYGBO010000040.1:2452-11641 GCA_964348145.1 uncultured Methanomassiliicoccales archaeon | reverse complement strand
GACGGAGGATCCCGATCGGCTCGTGAGTTCCCGGCGGGTCTGCTCGCCAATCAAGCCTCCGATGTATGCGAAGAGCACGACCATCAGGTACCCGTTCGTGCCCATCCCGAAGGTCGCCCGGAGGGCCTCCACAAAGGCCTGAATGTACGCAATGAGGAACTCCTTGTACGGGGTGAGAAAGGGCAGGAGGCTCGCAATCCCGTCCCCTACGAGGAGCGGGATCGATGCGACGAAATCGATCTGACGGGCTGCCACGTTGTGCGTGTACGAGTAGTTCACGATGAGGATCACGAAGACGGGTAGGAGGGCCGCGACGACCGCCTTCCAAGGCGAGCCGGCCCTCCGTCCACCAACGTATCCGGCAATCATGGGTCCTGCAGGCTGGATCCACCAAAGGAGCAAGGCGAGGATGAGGATGATGCGGGAGGAGGACCAGAAGGAAAACGCGGGGGGCTCGCTATGGTAGCGGCACGCTTTGCAGAGGCTTTCCGCGATGCCTCCTTCTTCCCGGAGGGCCGGGGCCATAGGAGCCATCGGAGTACCCGAAATCCCATCCCCATGGGTCAGTCCGACCTTTGTCTGACGTATTCCCCATGGAACCGCACCGTATTAATACGTTTGCCCACCACGCGAGATGTGACAAAACGGAGGAGAGAGCGCCGCTCACGCTGCCCTGTCGCTTCCCGTCCCTGGCACCGTCTCAGGCTCGTCGGCAACGTGTGGATACCGGATGTCCCACAGAATGCGGGTCGCCGCCAGGATCATCGCGACGCCGAGCACCTGGGTCACGAAGGCCTCACTCGTCCTTCCGAGGAGCGACACGCCGAGAATCACGCCGAACGCCGAGGCGGCACCCATGACGGCCCCCAGGCGGAGGGTCGACCGCCCCGTATGCCGGAGCTGGCGATGCTTGAGGAAGGCCACGAGCTGCTGGGGAACGGCGGCCAAGGAGCTGATGGTGCCCGCGACGATTGGCGGGACACCGAAGAGAAGGATCAGGGCCGGGATGCGATATTCACCCGCGGCGAGCCCGAGGAGGCCAGAAATCATGCCGAGGACGAAGCCGAGGGCGAGCGCGAGGATCGCCGCGGACAGGTCGAGGACGAGCGTGGCGTCGGCCTCCGTCTCGAAGAATATGAGTCGAATCCCCGTGATCACGAGAATCGCGGCGAGCATCCCCTTCAGCGCCTTGCTCGAGGTCCGCTTCGTGATCGTGGCTCCGACGTAGCCTCCCGGCAGACTCGTCGCGATGAGGAGAGTCGCAAGGACGAGGAAGTCGTCCCTTAGGGTCCACCCGCCGCGGTACGCGAAGTTCACGACGGAAACGATAATCCCAACGAGGAGATTCGCGGCAATCGACCAGCGGACCTTCCCCATGAGCCAGAGGAGCACGGGGGCCCGGTACTCCCCGCCTCCCACGCCCGTGAAGCCCGAGAGGACGCCGATGGGGAAACCGAAGAGGGCTCCCGCTCCAAGGCCCGCCCTTCGCTCGGACAGGGGCAACGGCTCGGACGGCAAGGGGGCGGGGACGGCAAGACCCGATATGTAGGTTTCGAACATGCGTGGGGTTTGGGAGCGCCCCGAGAGTCTAGATAGTCATCGAGACGCGTCGATTTGAGGCGGAATGAAAGGGTTCGACGACATGATTTTGGTCGCGTGCAAAGTGCCGGACGCGTTGTGCCTTCCATGGATGTCAACCTAGGTCATAGGGGCGTCACCCCCCGCGGACGAGGCGCGGGAGCAGTCCTCGCCCTCGACGTGCTCGTGCTGCCCCTTGCCGCCACCGTCGCCTCAGCGGGATCGGACTACATCCCGTCGCCCCCCGCGACGGTCTACGAGGGCCCCCAGATGGATCCGCAGAACATGGACTACGACCGGGAAAACCAGATGTTTCTCGCCCACCCCGGCTGGCTCAAGGACAAGCTCGTCCACTACTACAAGTTTCGAATGTACACCCCGATGACCTACCCTTCGAAGGTGCCGACGGACGGAATCCCGGACATCCCCGTGAACTCCCTCTTCCTGCTGACGACCACGGGAGATTTCACGGGCATCGTATCCGGGCAGAAGCCGATCCTCCGCTGGCACACGGCAGATGGGGAGAACTACAGCGATTTCGTCCAGGTCTACTGGGTCACCGTGAATCCGGGCTATGCCGGGGACTCCTACCGGTCGTACGCGGATGTCGTCGAGAACGTCACATCGAACAAGGTCGTTGCGTCCGACATCTTCGTCAACCTCCCGGTGGTCCCGACGGGATCGAAGCTCCAGGACCCGATTGCGGGAGGCACGACCGCCGCGCCGATCCAGCCCCTCATGGTCTGGTACCGGGGAGTCGAAGTGCAGACCTTCGCCTTCGAGACGACTTCCCAGGCATTTGCGGACCACTTCAACCCAGTTACGCGTCAGGGCAGTGCTTCACAGGCGGGCAGCGGATTCGAGATCGTTGTTGTGCCGTTCATGAGCGGTGCCGACGTCCTAATAGTCCCCATCTGGCACCTGAACCAGTATCCCATGGGCGTCGTGACGGGCGTGAACCACGGAGGACCCTGGACGGGGGGGCAGCGGAATATCATCGACGCGGATCGGCTCGACCCTGGCTATTCCCCCCTTTGGCAGGTCCTTTGGGCGACCCGGGTGCCTGTGGGCTACACGGCGGACATGGCCTCGAACGCGAACCAGCTCACGGAGTCGAACGGCTTCGAGCTCATGGCGACGCCCATGTACGTGAACTGCCCGAACGTCGGGCCCCATGGCGGGGGTGGCTTGAACCCGGATAAGGCATCCTCCTTCGGAAAGTCGACCGTGGCCCCCGGCGAAACCCTCGAGATCGCGGGCTCCTACATCATGGAGGCCGGGAAGACGGTGAAGGCCTACGTCGGGGAGGCGGAGATCGCCTCGACCCAGAGCCTCATGATGGGCGCCTACCTGTTCGAAATCTCGGCGGATAGCTTGCCGGAAGGATTGGTCACCATCGACGTACGAGGCGAGGACGGCGCGGTGCTTCAAAGCGTCACCGTCGCTCGGACCTCTGTGTCTCCCCTGGTTCCAGCCGGCTTGGTTTTGCCGCTGGCGGTCGGCGTGGTCGCTGTCGTCGTCGCAGGAATCGTCGCTGCTATCGTCATGCGGAAGCGAAAGGTCGGCCCGCGGTAGGGACTACCCCCATACATGGGAACCGCCGATCGAGCACGCGAGCAACCGATCGCGTCCAGCCGGCGAAAGCCGATTCAGTCGACGACGACCAGATCGCTAGCGATCTCGCTCAGAAGTTTCGCCTGGGTTTCTGTGAAGGCCACGGTGTTGATCAACATGGACACACCCGCCCTTTGGGGAAGGTAGAAGTTGCTCTCGTAGTTGACAACGGTGCCCGGTACGAAGCGAGCATCCCCGCTGTCAAAGGACGGATCGTAGACGAAGGAGCCGACCCAATCCGGAGGAAAGGCGATCCCGAGCTCGTAGCCGCCGATCCACCACTTGTCCGCCAGGATCCCTGCCTCCTGGTAGTACTCCTTCATCCTGGCGTTCAGCTCTGCCACGGGAAGGTTCGGTCGTATCAATTTCCTGAGCACGTCGAAGGACCGGGCGGACAACGCGATGACCTTCGCGACGTCGGGGTGGGGTGTGCCTAGGGACAATGTACGCGCCAAGTTCGCATGATAGCGATTGAAGACCCCGCACAGGTCGACGTTCACGATGTCGCCCGGCTGAATCTTGCGTCGGGAGGCGAGCGCGTGTAGGCATGCGCTCTTGGGTCCGGACACAACCGGGATCGTGATCCCTGGGTTCTCGCCCCCTGCCTTTGCCATGGCGCAGATGATCTCGCCGTACACTTCGAGCTCCGTGACTCCTGGCCTAATTGATTCCATGGCAGCCCTCATGCCGATGTCGGCAATCCGGGCTGCTTCCTCCGTGTAGGCCATCTCCTGCCTGGACTTGACGGACCGGACGCGCCGCACGACGTCGGTCCCGTCCACAACCCGACACCCCTCCTTTTCCAGGGCCCTCTGGAAGGCCTCGCTGACCTCGCGGTTCGGTCGGTAGCTCCTCATTTCGAGACCTACGGTGGAAGGAATCCAGCCCTCCTCCTTCAGCAGCCTCACGACCCACTGGAGCATGCCCCTTTGATCCTCGTCCGAGAAAATCCGGGTGTCGGGGGATACGCTCGTATACTCAGCGAGTAGCGCTTCCTCCTCGTAGTCGAACAGGATGAACTTGTCGTGGTCGACGTGGACGGCGATCCCGCTAGCAGGCAGAAAGCTCTTCGGGCTTTGGGCCTGGTACCATTCTGCCTGGTACCCGCTGATGTAGCAAAGGCTCTCCGGGGCGGACAGATAGAGCAAATCGATGCGCTGGTTGGCCATGCTCTTCCGGACACGTGTCAATCGCTCTTCGTATTCCTCCACGGAAAAGGGGATTTCTTTCTCGGGCCCCCCGGAACTCAGTACGAGTTGCTTCGCGCTTCTCTTCCCGGGCACGATCGACCCTCCCAAAGGATGCGTGGATCTCCTGAACGGACAACGGCATATGAGCTTTGGTCCCCACGGGCTTCCTGGGACCAGGTGGAGTCGGCCATTCCTCTCGAAGCGTCGTCCATGATTCGGAGACAAACGCGTCCCATCTGCCAAAGCGTATCCCACCGGGCGTCCTGGGGAGCCCTGTGCGCGACGGACCGACGGGTTCGCGGGAGCTCTAGATTTCTCGAGCTTGGTTGCCTTTGTGTTTGATGAAAGTACCATTCTGGAACTCCTCAATCGCGAGTTCCAGTTCCTTTCTCGTGTTCATCACGATCGGCCCCCACCAGGCAACGGGCTCGCCGATGGGCTTCCCGGAAATCAGCAGGAATCTAAGGGGATCGCTCAGGGCCTCGATCCGCACGCGGTCCCCGTTTCCGAAAATCACAAGGTGTTCGGAATCGACGGCTTCCCTGCTGTCCGGGTCAAAGCGTCCCCTTCCCCGGAGGACGTAGGCGAAGGCCGTGTGTCCTCTCTTGACTCTGTGCTCGAACGCGGCATGGGGGGAAACGTGGACATCCACGTAGTCTGGGTCGACGACGATGTCCCGGACGGACCCCCGCACGCCGGCAACATCTCCGCAGATAACCTTTGCCGTAATGCCCTTGGATACTTGGACCTCCGGGATGCGCGCACGCTTTACCTCTTGGTATCGAGGGTCCATCATCTTGCCAGACGACGGCAGGTTCACCCAGAGCTGGAACCCCCCCATGAGACCTTCCCGCGGCCTGGGCATCTCCTGATGGATGATTCCACTGCCGGACGTCATCCATTGCACATCGCCCGAGCCGATGATACCTCGGTTTCCAATGCTGTCCTCGTGCTCCACGACCCCATCGAGCATGTACGTCACGGTCTCGATGCCCCGATGCGGGTGCCATGGGAACCCGGCAGCGTACTCCGCTGGATTCTCGGACCGGAAATCGTCCAGAAGGAGGAAGGGATCGAGACGCGGGACTTCACGGTTTCCGAAGGCACGACGAAGGTGGACGCCCGCGCCCTCGATCGTCTCCCTCCCAGGAAGGACTGCATCGACCTTTCGCGTTCTGATCGACTCGCGGGAGTCCATAGGGCATTCACGCCACGGTCGCTATATGAACGGGGCCGACACGAAGCTTGTCCCTGAGTTCAAGAAAGGGGAAGACCTAGGTCTCTTCTGATCCTTACTCACTGTGGTTCAAGATGCAGGTGGACTTTGGAGCCTCGAACCTGCTTCCGGGCACTTCCGGCCGCGGAGGAGCCTGCTGGCAGAGCCCCCTGGGAGCGGAGAAGAGACGTAGCTCTTCGGACGGAAACCAAGCTGTGGGTGGACCTAGGCGAGGCGAGACTTCCAGACTGTCGTGCGCAACCGTGCGTGCCGCAGCTGTGGAGCCTCTGCTTTCTTTCGTCGGCGAACCTCCCAGAAGGCGTAGACGGCGTTGTTCCTTCATCGAAGGTCCCGGATGTCTCCGAAGATCCACAACCCGTTGGAACTCGGCTGTCCGGCCGGCGTCGACCGCACGATGCGAGACCTTCCCGCGGACCGGACGCCTCCCTACCTGCTCACAAGGTATCCCGATCTGGTGGGAGCTGTGACCCCGAGCTGTGCGGAGGTCCGACTGCAGCCGTCGGATGCGCGTTAGGGCCATCTTGCGCGCCGACAGGGTCCCGGACTGAAGTGGGCGCACGGGCACGTAATGCCGAGCCCTTGGGCTATGATCAAGGATAGTCCCCCCTACTTCGTGACGCGGCCTTGGCGCTCTCGCCGGGATGATTGGGTATTTCGGACTTGCCCTGGAATGTGAGTCATATCGAGGCGGCGGCTACCGATATCCGGACAGCCGGTCGTATCCTTTGTGGGACAGGATTTCGAGGATCAAAACCACGGTGCCAACACCCGGTGCGGACTGAACCGTATAGACGCCGCGGTATGCCAACGGTAGCTCAAACCGCCACGCGTTCCCGATGGGAGGAGGAAGACCGCTGCGCGTCGCGAGCTGAAGCGGAATACGATCCTTCGGAATCTGGTCGTCCGCGAAGACGTCTTCTTTCAGCCGCTCGATCCACCATCGAAGCTTCTTCCGTTGTTTCGGCTGAAGCTCCGCTTCGGCGGAGACTGCGCGCGGTCCCAATCGGACCTCGCCCGCGGTGAAGCGGCCCAGGTCAACGAGCCTCCCACGTCTCCACGACCTTCCAGAACTCGGGCTCGACATTCAGGGTCCACATGACGCCCTTCGAACCTTCGGCTACGCAGCCGAGACGCTTGTAGTGGTCAATGGCCTCCCTCAAGGCGGCGTGCATCATCTTTCGCGGCAGGAGAGCCTTGATCCGATTGAGGCTGAGCGGTTCGTCGAATTTCCGGAGGACGGCCTCAACCATGTGCAGTGTTTCTAGGGTTGGCCCCTTGTGTTCCAGCTTGGGGGGCATGGGAGGCGCTCGCATCGCCCCCAAGTATGGGTTCATGTAGTATATAGACTTATACCTATGGCTCGCAAATGCGCTATTCACAGGATAGGAAAGGTACATCCCGCCTACTTCGTAACCTTGAGCTGGCACTGCTCCGGTAGACATCCGCTACTTGAACGCAACGGACGACTGACTAGAAAGAGGGGCACAGATTGAATACGCGCTCGGAGGATATGCTGTCTGGAGGGGGTGAGCGTGGTATGGAGGGAGGGCAGAAGAGAGCCTTGCATCTCGGCGGCCTAAGCGGCCTTCTGGCAGGCCTAGTCATGTTGGTTGGCTTGATCCTGGCTGTGGCTTTTCCGATCGCCGCAATTGCAAGCGTAGAGGACTATCTGACGACTACACCGGAAACCAAATCGGTCTACCTGACCATCGTCCGGCTCGGCTACCTCGCCTCTCTGCTCTTCATCCCACTTCTCTTGGCTCTCCAGGCGAGTCTAGGGAAGATGAGACCGTCGAGCACGAACCTCGCCACCGCACTAGGCTTCACCGCCGCCGCCGTGTTCGTCGTCTACTTCCTTGCACTCGGCAATACTGCCCTCGCGCTCTCGGAGCGATATGGAACCGTGGCACCTGGGGAAAGGGCCACGGTGGCGGTCGCAGGAGAGGCAGCCCTTGGCGTCCTCCACGGGATTCAGGTTGCAGGCTTCTTCTTCCTCGGTCTGAGTTTCATCGCTTTCGGCGTGTCGATGCTCGCGAACGAGGCCTCTCACAAGGGCTTTGGGTGGGTAGGTGTGGTCTTTGGAGCTGTTGTCATAGGGCTTCCTTTCACCGGTGTCTCCAACTATCTCACCTTCCCTCTGTGGACGATCTTCTCCCTCCTCATTGGAGGCAAGGTCTACAGCCTGTCTCGGGCGAAATAGACGATTTCGGGGTGGGCGTAAGAGGAGTGGGGATGGCACTTGCCGCGTTGGAGGCGGAGCCAGACGGGAACGGTCAGTACAGTGAGGATTCAATAGAAAAATGATCCCGCCTCCCGGATTTGAACCGGGGACCTGATGATCGCAGCGGGCACCGCGGAGACGGGCTCCGCGGGAACACTCTACAGTCACCCGCTCTGGCCAGGCTGAGCTAAGGCGGGACGGTCGCCGAACGGCATGGTCGATAAAAACCTTGTTGGCCCCGCCGAGGAAGGCGAGTGCCGCGGGCCGGACTCGAACCGGCGACTTCGAGATATCTGACATCTCCGCGAGACGCCTTCAGTCTCGCACTCTCCCAACTGAGTTACCGCGGCTCCGGCGCGCCATCGCGGGAGGAGACAAATAGTTTTTCATGGCCCCGCGAGGAAACCGGCCGCGAAGCTTATCCGCTCCGTTTGCATCCCTCGTCCCATGAAAGCTCCCGACGAGGTCCAACGAGCGATCGCCCGTCGGTTCCCCGAACATCTGGAGCGAACCCGGGCATTGCTGCGCCAGCCCTCCGTGAGCGCCACGGGCGAAGGAATCCGAGAATGCGCCGAGATGGTTCGTGGGATGATGGAGGAGATCGGCTGCAAGACGAAGACATGGGGCAAGGACGGCCACCCCGTCGTCTACGGCGACCTCGACGTTGGCGCCGATGTGACCCTCGTCGAGTACGAGATGTACGACGTTCAACCTATCGGCGATCCGGATGCTTGGACGAGCCCGCCCTTCGCCGCCGAGATGCGGGAGCTTGAGAGGCTCGGGAAGTGCGTCGTTGCCCGGGGCGCCTACAACTCGAAGGGAGCCCTCTGCGGGAACCTGCTTACATGGAAGACGATCCGCGATACCGACGAGATGCCTGTGAATCTCAAGATCATCGCGGAGGGCGAGGAAGAGATCAGCAGCGCCAACTTCATTCGGTTCGTGGACAGGCACCGGGACGAGCTCCGGGCCGATGCGGGCATGGCGTGCGACTACTCGGAGGACTCGCGAGGCATCCCGAGTCTATATCTGGGCGTGAAGGGGTGCCTCTACCTCACAATCTGGGCCCGGGGATCGAAGAAGAAAGGGGGCCCCGTGGAGAGCGAAATCCACAGCTCCGATGCGGTCTGGATCGCGTCCCCCTTGTGGCGCCTCATCCAGGCCCTCAACACGCTGGTCGACGAGGACCAGCGCCCAATCGTCGATGGGTTGTGGGACGACGTCGCGAAGCCCACGAAGCGAGATCTGGAACTCGTCCGAGGTCTCGTACGGAAATTCGATCCGAAGACGTATCTCAGGGAAGCCACCGCCTCGAAGTTCAAGTACGAGCTACCGAAGGAGAAGTTGCT
>CAYGBO010000040.1:0-2442 GCA_964348145.1 uncultured Methanomassiliicoccales archaeon | reverse complement strand
GCGAAATACCTCTTCGAGCCCACTGTGAACCTGTGCGGCCTTCGATCCGGCTACACGGAACATGGCGGGACGAAGACCGTCTTGCCGCATGAGGCGTACGCGAAGGTGGACATCCGCCTCGTGCCGAATATGACCGTGGATGGGACAGTGAGGAAGCTCAAGGCCCACCTCCGCCGACGTGGCTTCGACGACCTCCGAGTCGAGGTCCACGGTCCCTACGGGCCCGCGAAGACGGATCCGGACGCGTGGGTCGTCCATGCGGCGGTCGCGGCTTTGCGAGACAACGATAGGAATCCGGAGATATGGCCTTCGAGTGGGGGCACAATGCCCGCCTTCGTCTTCGGCGAATTCCTGAAGGTGCCGTGGATCGCGACCGGCCTCGGGCATGGCGGCCGAGCGCACGCACCGAACGAGTATGCGACGGTCGACGGGATGGAACGATTCATGCACGGCCAAGCGAGCTTCGTGTACAGGGCGTCCGAGCCCGACACGTCCCGAAACTGACGCCAACCTGGCCTCCGCCCGTCGTTTCCGCGTCGCGAAACGAACGAAAAAAAGGAGCGACAGACAGAGCGATTTCTATGGAGAAAAATCGACTCATTCTCACAGGCGGACTTTCACCACGACACCTATAAATAGCGTGTGCCAGGATGGCTCGGCAAGTGCCCACCGAGTGCCCTCGTGAGGTGACCCCATGGGTTTTGTAAGGCGCGACATCCGTCGAGACGAGGAAGGCGTCGCGTCGACCGTGGGGACGATCATGGCTCTCCTCGTCTTCCTTACGTTTCTCAGCTTGATTGTGAACCAATACGTGCCCGTCTGGATGAAGGACTCCGAGTCCTCCCACATGAACGGAGCCCTCGGTCAGTTCGGGAGCCTGAAGGGTGCGATTGACCTTCAGGTCCTCGCCGCCCAGATCGCCCAGAGCGCGGGCACTCATTACGTTCCTGTCACCTCCTCGAGCCCCGTGAGCCTAGGTATCGACGGGGTGCCCATCTTCGCAGCGCCTACAGCGGGCGAGATGGTCGCAGATCCCGATGCGGGCCCTTGGACCGTGACCTTCTACTACGACATCCGTGGCGTGGACACGCGTGTCCAAGAGGCCTCCAGCGGGGCCATCTCCCTGAGCGTCGCCAACCGATATTTCATCCCACAGACCATCGCCTACGAGAACGGCGCCGTGATCCGATCCCAGTCCGACGGTCAGGTCCTCCGGGCCCCTCCCGTGTTCGAGGCCACGCGCCTGAACACCTCCCTAGACATCAGCTTCCAGCTCATCTCCCTTTTCGGCCGGGGCAGCGTCGCAGGCACGACGACGGAGGTCATCAACTCGAAGCTCTTCGGCCTGGACCGTCAGGACTACACCGACCTCACCTCCACGATCTGGATCAACCACACGACTCCCTACGGCGTGGCGTGGTACAACTTCTTCAACAACAGCCTGGCCCGGTCCCTGGACGTCTCCGCGGGTACGTACAACCAGGTCGCCAGCGGTCAGCAGATTCTGCTTCTCGAGTTCACCGGGAGGAAGGACGGCGAAGACCTGTACCGGGTGCGAGCCGCGTACGATCTCATCGGGCAGGAGTACCGCGTCACCCTGGAATTCTTCGAAACGCTGACCCTCCCAATCGGGACGTTCAGGCTCCAGCACGCGCTCGTCCAAGTGGGAATCGGGGAGAGCACGGAGCCGCTGCCATCGTGAGGTGACGAGGATGCCCAGGAGGAAGAAGGTCATGATGCCGAAGGGGGCGCTCCAGCGGAAGGCGGAGTGGTCCGGAACCCGGGGCTCCTACCTCACTCAGATTCCTGACCTCACCCGGGAGGCCCTCGAGGAGGTGGAGGTCTTGCCGATCCACGAACCTTTCACGTACGCTCGAATCGTGTACGATCACGATCGGTCGGAGTACATCTACGAGGTCTGGGAACCTCAACTGGACCAGAGGGAGCAGAAGCTCCTTGCCATGCTGAAGGACTCCCTGTCCCGGACCCTCGAGTACGAATGGGACAAGATGGCGGAGAAGGACAAACAGGAGTACCTCGAGGAAGCCGTCGACTCCTTCATCACGTCGAGGGGGCTGCGCCTCGAGCCAGCCTCCAAAGACAAGATCGTGTACTTCATCACCCGCGATTTCGTCGGGAGAGTCCACTCGTAGCCGAGGACCGCCAGGTCGTCGGGCGACGACCAGTAGCCGAGGTTCCCGTGGCGCGCCTCGAAGACGAGGCTCGGGCCGAAGACCTCGCACGCAGCGGCGTCGAGCACGAGCGCGCCGCTCTCCGCGTCGGCCGTCACCGTGCGGGGCGCGTTCCCCTCGAAGACGCCGGGCTCCTCGCCCTCGACGCGCAGGAAGGCGAAGAGGTCCGCCAGCTCGGCCGGCGCGAGGTCCACCTCGAGCCCCTCCGGCATCGGCGAGCGGCCGGTGCTCGCGAGCGCCTCGAGCTCGT
>CAYGBO010000039.1:12039-16637 GCA_964348145.1 uncultured Methanomassiliicoccales archaeon | reverse complement strand
TCGCGGTGGGTCGACCCGTAGGCAGGCGCGGGACTCCCGAGTGGATGTCGATCCCACAATGCGGGGGAGACATATATCGGGGGCGCATGACGGATACGCGATTTGCGGAGGCGACGACTCATGGCGACGAATTCTAGAGGAAATGGAAAAGGGCTTACGATGACGGCACGCGGCGGCACGTTCGTCGCCCTCATCTTGGGCTTGATTCTTCTCGCCAGCAAATCGACGGGCTTCCTCGCCGACGGATACTTGTGGATTGTGGCGGCACACGTCGCCGTGGGTGTCTTGGCGGTTGCCGCGGGCTACGCGGTCGTCGGACTTGCCCTTCGTGGTCTCCGGACGGGCGCGAGCGCGCGCGGCGTGAAACCCGTCGGCATGCTCGTGGCGGCCGTCCTGACCCTCATGCTCGGATCCGGGATCGTCCTCCTGCTCGCGGTCTTCACGACGGGTGCCTCCGATCTCGGACGCACGTTCCACCTCGTCCTTGCCTTCGTGACCATCGCCGCCCTCGTGGCTTTGGGACTCGTCGGCAGGACGTCCTCGAAGGGTGCGTGAGCCGGGGCGGGACAGCCGGAGGTCCTAGGCGGTCCCGTCGGGACGGGGCGCACTCCGTCGGATCAGGGGCCCTCGCCCTCCACGGCAGCGAGCCACTTGCGTACCTCTTCCACGGCCCCTGGGTCCTCGAGGGTTGTCGTGTCGCCAATCTCCTGACCGGACACCAAGGATCGAATCACGCGGCGCATGATCTTCCCGCTCCGCGTCTTCGGCAGCTTGTCTGTGATGTAGAGGTCCTCCGGCGAGGCAATGGGTCCGATCTCCGTGCGAACGTGGCTCCGTAGCTCGTCCTTGAGTCGTGACGACGGATTCTCGCCCGTCCTGAGGACGACGTAGGCTACAAGGGCCTGGCCCTTCACCGGATGGGGCTTCCCGACCACGGCGGCCTCCGCGACCTTCGGGTGGCTCACGAGGGCCGACTCGACCTCCATCGTGCCGATCCGGTGGCCCGCGAGGTTGATCACATCGTCGATCCGCCCCATGAGCCAGAAGTAGCCGTCCTCGTCGAGTCGAGCACCGTCCCCCGTGAAGTACTTCCCGGGGACCTGGGACCAGTACACGGCTTTGTACCGCTCGGGATCTTTGTAAAGGGTCATCATCATCGCGGGCCATGGCCTCGTGATCACGAGGTATCCCCCCTTGTTCACGGGAACCGGCCGGCCCTTCTCGTCGACGACCTCCGCCCCCACGCCGGGGAAGGGCTTCGTCGCGGAGCCTGGCTTGAGGATCGTCACGCCCGGGAGTGGCGTGATGAGGATCATCCCCGTCTCCGTCTGCCACCACGTGTCCACGACAGGGCACCGTCCGCCGCCGACCGTCTTGTGATACCACCGCCAGGCCTCCGGGTTGATGGGCTCCCCGACGGTCCCCAAGAGTCGAAGGGACGAGAGGTCGTGCCGGGAGGGCCACTCGTCGCCCCAGCGCATGCACGCGCGGATCGCCGTCGGCGCGGTATACAGGACGGACACCCCGTAGTCCTCCACAAGGGACCACCAGCGGTCCGGGTTCGGGAAGTCGGGCGCGCCCTCGTACATGAGGGACGTGACGCCGTTCGCAAGGGGTCCATAGACGATGTAGGAATGGCCCGTGACCCAGCCGATGTCCGCGGTGCACCAGTAGACGTCCTCGTCCCGAAGGTCGAAGATGAGCTTCGTGGTCGCCGTCACGCCGACGAGATAGCCTCCCGTCGAGTGGACAACGCCCTTGGGACGGCCCGTCGTTCCCGATGTGTACAAGATGAAGAGGGGGTCCGTGGCATCCATGGGCTCCGGCTCGCAGAACGGCTTCGCCTTCGCCATCGCGTCATGCCACCAAAGGTCGCGTCCCTCCTTCATGGGGACGTCCTCTCCCGCCCGCCGAAAGACGATCACGTGGCGGACGACGGCAAGGTTCGCGATGGCCTCGTCGACGGCACGCTTGAGGGGCACGAGCTTCCCGCGGCGGTAGCCGGCATCCGCCGTCACCACGACGGCTGACTCCGCGTCGGCCACTCGCTCCTCGACGGACCTCGCGCTGAAACCCCCGAAGATCACACTGTGGATCGCGCCGATCCGGGCGCAGGCGAGCATCGCCACGGGCAGTTCGGGGATCATAGGAAGGTAGATCGTGACGCGATCCCCGCGCTTCACGCCGAGGTTCTTGAGGACGTTCGCAAAGCGGTTCACCTCCCGCCACAGGGCATGGTACGTCAGGGTTCGGCGGTCGCCCGGTTCGCCCTCCCATACGATCGCTGCCTTGTTGCGCCGCACGGAAGCGAGGTGGCGATCGAGACAGTTCGAGGAAATGTTGATCCTGCCGCCGACGAACCACTTCGCGAAGGGTGGGTTCCAGTTGAGGACCTTGTCCCATCGTCGGATCCACTCGAGCTGCCGGGCCTGCTCGGCCCAGAAGGTCTCTGGGTCCTTCTCGGCCTCGAGGAGGATTTTCTCGTCCCGAATCCACGCGGTCTTGCGGAACGCGTCGGGTGGCGGGTATTGTTCCTTCTCTTGAAGCAAACTGTCGATCGTGGCGCTCGGTACGACCATGTCAGTGCCCCGCGGCGCTGTTCGATTGCAGACCTCGGACTTTAATCTCTCCACAAGAGAAGCACTTAAATGATATATAGACAAGGCTCTCGCGAGCCCACGGAGCAATGCATCCGTTGGCTGCAACGAGTCCTTACTGTTGGACGGTTCCTTATCGTCGGTATCGTATGTTCAACAGGTCTTTGCGGCCACCGTCGTGAAGCGCGTTCGTGCGCCGTGACAAGCCCCGCGCCGTCTATCTGTTCATCGGATTCGCGATGAACGCGATGCTTGGTACAGCGTACGCCTGGAGCGTATTCACAAAACCCTTGAAGATCGAGTTCGGAGCGACGGACTTCACCGCGATGCTGCCCCTCGCCGTCTCCCTCGCCACGTTCTCCGTCGGGATGATTTTCGCCGGGCGCCTCGTGGACCGCCATGGGCCGAGCAACGTGGCGATCCTGGGCGGCCTCCTCGTCGGTGGCGGCTACATCCTGTCCGCAGGAATCCATCTCACACCGTTGCCCCTCGTGAGCCTGACCCTTTCCTACGGCTTCGTTGTTGGCCTCGGCCTGGGGTTCGCGTACAACCCACCCATCCCGACCGCGATCCGCTGGTTTCCTGACCGGATGGGGGCGGCTTCCGGCTTCGTTGTGATGGGGTTCGGCCTTTCAGCGCTCTTCACGGCTCCGCTCGCCGATTTCTTGGTCGTGGGATACGGCATCTCGACCACGTTCTTGATTCTCGGTATTCTGTATCTTGGAGTCCTCGTCGCGTTGGGTTCCACCCTCGCGTTTCCACCGGAAGACCGGTCCGTCCGAGAGGAGGTCCGCGAGAGGAGCCGCACTTGGAGCCCTCTTGCAGAAGTTGATTCGCGAGGGATGATCCGCACTCCGGCCTTCTGGTCCGCGTGGATACTCTATGCCCTAGGAACCGCTGGCGGCTTCATGATCATCGGGAAGGCGAAACCCATCGCCGAGGAAATCGGGCTCGTGACCGGACCTCTCGCCGTCGCAGCCGTGCAAGTCCTATCCGTCTTCAACAGCCTCGGGCGTCCCCTATTCGGCAGGTTGGCGGACACCTACGGGCCACAAGGCACACTGATTGTGATGTACAGCGTCCTCACAGGAGCGATGTTCCTTCTGGCCCTCTCGACATCCTACGTCCCCCTGTATGCGGGCATTGCAATCACGGGCATGGTGTTCGGCGGATTCCTTGCGGTAATGCCAGCCTTGGTCACCCGTTTCTTCGGGACGAAACACTTGGGCGCGAACTACGGGATCCTGTTCACGGGCTACGGCCTCGGCGCCTTCCTCGCCCTCTTCTCCATCGGTCCTATCCGAGATGCATACGGAACATATGCCCCAGCGTTCTACGTTGGGTTCGTGATGGGGCTCGCAGGACTGATCCTGGCCCTGCAGGTCCGTCCCCCGAAGCCGATCGCGTCTCGCACGACGAATGAGGAGAAGGCCACGGGCGGGTAGCCGGGGCCGCCTCAAGGATGCAGGACAACCTTGAGAGAGTCCTCCGCTGCGGCGACGATGCGGAAGCCCTCCGCGGCCTCGGCCAGAGGAAAACGATGCGTAATCAGGTCCGAGACACGGACCTTGCCAGCCCGCAAGAGGGCCAGGGCCGCCTCGACGTCGCCTGGACTGGCGCCGTAGGACGAGGTGATCGTGACCTCCTCGCGCCACAACGCGTTGAAGGGAATCGGGATCATCCTGTCCGGATCAGTCGGTGCGAAGAACAGGATCGTCCCGCCGCGGTCCACGGAAAGGAACCCCTGCCCGATGGCTTGCGGGGCACCCGTGCAGGTAATTACCAGGTCCGCGAGGCGCCCCTCGTTCGCATCGCGGACCTTTGACGGCACGTCATCGCGGCCGTCCAGCACGACGTCGGCTCCGGCCCGGCGAGCCGCCTCCTTGCGGAAGTCCACGATGTCCGTCGCATGGACCTTCGCCGCGCCCGCGGCCTTCGCGAGGCGGAGGTGCAGCAGGCCCGCCATCCCGCTTCCGATCACGAGGACGGTCAACCCGGAGC
>CAYGBO010000039.1:8818-12029 GCA_964348145.1 uncultured Methanomassiliicoccales archaeon | reverse complement strand
TGGTGACCATCGAGGGCGACCGTGTCGCGATCACGGAGACCGGCCAACCGCTGACCGCGGACCGCACAGGCGAGAGGCTCCACGAACACGGCCTCGTCGTCCGAGACCTCCGAGGGCAGGGGGAACACACCGTGCTGGACGTTGATCGCCGGCACCCGTACGTACTCCGCGAATCCGCCCGGATCGAAGTTCGTCGTCCTCAGGGTCTCGCAGACCGTCTCGTGACCCGCGCGACAATAGCGGCAACTGCCGCACGGGACATGGTGGGACACGAACACACGGTCCCCCGTCTTCGGGCGATTCACGCCTTCCCCGACCTCCACGACCTCCGCCGCGATTTCGTGGCCCAAGACGCGGGGCGCCCTCGGCTTCCGGTACCATTCCATCACGTCGGAGCCGCAGATCCCGCTTGCCTTGACGCGGACGAGGACCTCGCCAGGGCCGATCGTGGGGCGGGGCATGTCGACAATGCGCACGTCGTCGTTGCTGTAGTACATCGCGGCGCGCATATGCTCCCGACCGCCCGGCGGAACCGTCCGCCTATCGCTTGCCTGCCTTTCCTCCCTTCGCGTATTCGAGGGCCTCTTCCGCCGTGGCCCGCTCGTGGACCACGGCTCGAATACCACGGATCATCCCTACGGGGTTCGAAGACTGCCAGATGTTGCGGCCCATGTCCACGCCCGCCGCCCCGGCCTCCACGGCGTTCTGCGCGAGCTCCAAGGCGTCCAACTCCGTCTCGAGCTTGGGACCTCCCGCGACGACGAGGGGCACGGGGCAGCTCTCGACGACCTTGTCGAAGTCATCCTCGCAGTAGTACGTCTTCACAAAGTGGGCGCCGAACTCCGCCGCGATCCGACACGCGAGCCCGAGGTAGCGGGCGTCCCGCTTCTCCAGCTCCTTTCCCACGGCGGTCACGGCAAGGACAGGCATCCCGACCTCCTCTCCCTCATTCACGAGCCGCCCCAGGTTCACGAGGCTCTCGTGCTCGTGGGAGGCGCCGACGAAGATGGAGAGGGCGACGGCGGAGGCGTTCAGCCGGGTCGCCTCGCGCACGGACGTGGTGATCGCCTCGTTCGACAGGTCCTCCTGAAGGACGCTCGCGCCCCCGGAGACGCGGAGCACGATCGGGACGTTCGCCCCCGGGTCCACAGAAGTTCGGAGGACGCCCCGCGTGATCATGATCGCATCCGCATAGGGCAACAGGGGCTCGATCGTCTTCCTCGGGACCTCGAGCTTCCGCGTCGGTCCGAGGAAGTAGCCGTGGTCCACCGCGAGCATGACCGTCCGCCCCGTTCGGGGGCGGAGGATCCGAGAGAGTCGGTTCGAGAGCCCCCAGTCCATTCCGATACTTCCCGCGCCGTCGCGCCTGTTCGGGTCGATACGACGGTTTCCTAATTAGCCTTTCCGTGAGGGGCAACCCCTTTGACCCAGGAGGTCGGTGCTCACGCCGTGGGAATCAATGTCCCCGCGGAACGACGGAAGCTCGTCGCCCAGCTTCGTGCCCGTGCGAGGGTCTCGCCGCCCCCGAAGTTGCAGGCCTACCTCGGCTCCCCTTATCCCGTCCTCGGACTCAGCACGCCCGAGATACAGTCGATTCGCAGGGCCTTCCGGAAGGACCACGTCGATCTGACGTCCGCGGATCTCAATGCCCTCGCGCGGGCATTGTGGTCCGGCCCCACGCACGAGGAGAAGTCCCTGGCCATCGGTTTGATGTGTCAGTACGCGAGCATTCTCAATCGGGATTCCTGGGTCCTCGCAGATGCCTGGGTCGACGAGGCGCTTGGCTGGGCCCTCAGCGACAGCCTCGCCTCCGGACCCATCTCTGCGATGCTCGCGAAGGAGCCCAGGAGGTTCTCCACGGTCCTCCGATGGACGCATGCGTAGCATTTCTGGCGCGGACGCACCGCGATCTACGCGATGCGCAACTGGGTCTATGCGGGGGATCTCGACAGACCCTTTCAACTCCTGGAGAGGCTCCTCTACGACGAGGAGTTCTGGGTCCAGCGGGCGGTCGGCACATGGCTCCGAGAATGCTGGAAGAAAGACCGCCAACGCACGGAGGTGTTTCTCCGGAACCACGTGTGCGGGCTGCCGCGCGTCGTGATCACCGTGGCGACGGAGCGGGCGAGCAAGGCGTTCCGTGAGGAATTGCGCCGGAACCGCTCGTCTAGCAGAGATGCCTAGACGCAGGCGTGCGTGGATTCGTGAGCACGGCCCTCGATCCTGGGCTTCCTTCGGATCCGATGTCACCTCGGGAGTCTCCGACGGGGGACGAATCCCTGGGGGCAGAGTGAACTCGAACCGCTACAGGTCACGAACCGCGATCGCGTGGGGGTCCGCCCTCTCCACGTCGTCCACCCGATGGGTAATCGGGGCGATTGCGTGGAGGACGCCCCGGGCGCCGCCCTGCTCGACTCGGACGACGCCCACGCCGGGCGTGCTCCCGACCGCGTTGTCGACATCGGCCACGTTTCCCGTGAGCGGGTTGGGTCCCCTCAGGGCGATGAACACGCGGTTCCCGCTCGGGGAGATGGCCATGAGATCCGGCGCGGGATCGCTGCTGAAGTCCCCCGCGAGGGAGAAGGTACGGACGACCTCGTCCGTCGAGGTGTCGACGACGACGATCTCGTTTGAAGCCCGGTCACCGACCCAGACGTACCGGTCGTGCTTCGTGAGGACCATTCCATGGGAGTCCACGGCGCCTTCTCCGTCACGGCTGACCACGAGGGTCGGAGCGGGGGTGTTCGGCGCGGACGGCGTCGAGGACAGCCCGCTCAGGGGGATTGCATAGAGGTCGAAATCGAAGGGGTTCGCGCCCGTGCCTCCGCCCGAGTTGATGTACATCTTGCCCGCCGCCTCGATCCCGCCGCAGCCGTTTGGATGGATCGTCTCGCGGTCGTACTCCGCGACGATG
This sequence comes from uncultured Methanomassiliicoccales archaeon, assembly GCA_964348145.1. Lineage (GTDB taxonomy): Archaea > Thermoplasmatota > Thermoplasmata > RBG-16-68-12 > RBG-16-68-12 > RBG-16-68-12. The sequence goes on along the minus strand of CAYGBO010000039.1, from coordinate 9,115 downwards.
GACATCGGTGTCGCGGTGCTGTTCACGACGAAGAGCCCGCCGCCTCGAAGGGTGACGAAGGTCCATCGACTCGAGCCATCGATGACGGGGCAGATCGGGGCGTTGTCGGGCCGGAGATTCGCGTCCTCGCACGGGACGCCGCTCGGCGTCGTGCAGGCAGCCAGGTCAAGGGTCGCGCTCGCCTCGAGGGTGAAGGACTCCGCCGCGTAGTTCGTCCGGATGCGCTGGAGGAGCTTCCCGTTCTGATTCGCGACGATCACGTAGGCTTGGTCGGGCGAAGGGAACGCGGAGTGGGCC
>CAYGBO010000039.1:6173-8808 GCA_964348145.1 uncultured Methanomassiliicoccales archaeon | reverse complement strand
CTGAGCGCGATGGACGGCGTGGAGCATCTGTACGCCCTGAGCGCCGACATCGATGCATTCCGCGGGCTCCCGGGTCGTCGCGTTGAGGAAGAGCACGTGGCCCGTCGAGACGAAGGAGATGATTCCGTGGCTGCCGTCCGCGTTGAAGGCCAGCATGTGGGGCCGCCTCGGAGCCGAGCCCGTCTCGTTCATGCAGAAGCTCCGAGACCCGCCCCCGAGGTCGACGACCTCCGGGGTGGCGTTCACCGCGGACCGTCCCATGAGGGCGTCCCCCCGATAGATGTAGAGGGTTCCGCCTCCGTCCGAGACGGTATCCGACTGATCGATCACCCAGACCTCGAAGGGCGGTTCTCCGGTCAGCGGAGAATTCAGCATCACGACGGGCAGTGCCACGGCGGGGATCGCCATGGCGAGGACCACCGCGAGAATCGACCTCGGTCCACTCATCCTCTCAACCCTGGTGCTCCATGAGAACTGGCGTCTTCAAGGTTTGGTGATTTCCCTGCTATCAGTATTCCGAACATGCGACGAACCGGTCGGGTACGCAACCTTATACGCCAGATTCTGTCTTCCGGAGTCCGCAAAGGGATTGGGGCGGGACCATGCCGGACCGTTACGTGGCAGACGAGAAGACGTTGCGGGGGTTCTGCGAGGAAGTCTTTGCCGCGCTGTCCGTGCCTCCTGAAGACGGCCGCATCACGACGGACGTCCTCGTGACCGCGGACCTCCGGGGGATCGAGTCCCATGGCGTGGCTCGCCTGCCGCGATACGTGACCGGCCTCAAGGAGGGATTCATCAAGCCCGTCGACGAGAGCCGCGTCCTCAAGGAGACGAAGGCAACGGCGCTCATCGACGCGGGGCAGAGCCTGGGTCAGGTCGCAGGCCATAAGGGGATGTCCCTCGCCATCCAGAAGGCGAAGGACACCGCGGTGGGCGTCGTGACGGTTCGGAATTCGAACCATTACGGCATCGCCGGGTACTACAGCCTGATGGCCCTCGAAGAGGACCTCATCGGCATGAGCATGACGAACGCGGCGCCCCTCGTCGTCGCCACCTTCGGCCGGGCGGCCGCCCTGGGCACGAACCCGATCAGCGTCGCCGCGCCCGCCTCGAAAGAGAAGGCCTTCGTGCTGGACATGGCGACGTCCGTCGTCCCGCGCGGGAAGCTCGAGGTCCTCGACCGACAAGGGAAGCCGATGCCCCTCGGCTGGGCCGTGGACCGGACGGGACGCGCGTCCACGGACACGAAGGCCGTCCTCGAAGCAATGGCGAAACGGCTGGGCGGCGGCCTTCTCCCGTTGGGCGGAGAGGGCGAGGACTTCTCGGGCCACAAAGGCTACGGGCTCGCCCTCCTGGTCGACGTCTTCTCCGGCGTCCTGAGCGGTGCCGCGACGGGGCTACGCGTCTACGCCGACTCGAAGCGCCCCGATGTGGGCCACTTCTTCCTGGCACTGGACCCGGCCGCCTTCCGTCCCCTGGAGGACTTCAAGGGAGACATGGACCGACTCGCCCGGGAACTGAAGGACGCGCCGAAGGCGGAGGGGCAGACGCGGATCTACGTGCACGGGGAGAAGAGCTTTGCCCGCACAGAGAAGCACCGACGCGAAGGCGTGCCTCTCGGTCCGAAGGTCGTCGAGAATCTGAAGAAGATCGGGACGGAACTCGGCGTGAAATGGTCCGTGTGATGGAACGGCCCAGATAGGCATAAGAAGGCCTGCCGGATTTCGAGGCCTCGCCATGGAGCCGTGGGATGTGACGATCGTCGGCGGCGGGATCCTCGGGACGTCCATGGCCTACTGGCTCGCGGACCGCTACGATGGAAGGATCGCCCTCGTGGAACGGGAGCTGCGGGTCGCGGAACACACATCGCACCGGAACACGGGCGTGCTGCACCGGCCCTTCTACCTCGATCCGCAGAAACGTCGCATCTTCGCGCGGTCCGCCCAGACAGCCTACGGGATGTGGAAGGCCTACACTGCGGAGCGAGGACTGCCGTGGAGCCAGGTGGGCACCCTCGACGTCGCTACGGAGGAGGCCCGCGCCTCGCGCCTCGAGCTGTACTACCGCTGGGGCCTGGCGAACGGCATGACGCCTGAAGAACTCGAGGTCCTCTCCCCGGAGGAGGTGCGGAGGCTCGAGCCCCACGTGCGCAGCCACGGTGCGATCTTGTGCAAGACGGATACGGGCGTGGACTTCCGGTCCCTGACGGAATCCTTGCGCGGGGACGCCCAGCGGGCCGGGGCGGCGTTCCTCATGGGCCGCGAAGTCTCGGCCGTCGATGTGGAGGCCGACGTCCTCCGAGTCCGTCTGCGGAGGCGACCATCTCCTCCCCGCGAGGTGCGCGTCGACCCGCGCCACCGCATTCATATCTTCCCCGACGCATCCGAGGAACTTCACCGGACGCGATTCCTGATCAACTGCGCGGGCGGCGAAGCTGTCGACATCGCCCACATGCTCGGCGTCGGCCTCGAGCTGACGGACATCCACTTCCGAGGGGAATACTGGACGATCCATCCCAATTGGAACTTCCTCGCCCGCCGGTGGCTCGTCTTCCACCCCGAGCTGCACGACCCCGCCCGACTGCTTTCCCGCGGCATCGAGGGCGGCCTGGATGGCGGCGGGATCATCGGCAACG
>CAYGBO010000039.1:5569-6163 GCA_964348145.1 uncultured Methanomassiliicoccales archaeon | reverse complement strand
CTGGACGATCCATCCCAATTGGAACTTCCTCGCCCGCCGGAACATCTACTCGGTCCCCAGCCATCCCGAGCTGCCCTTCCTCGACCCCCATTGGATCGTGCGGGCGGACGGCCGTCGCGAAATCGGACCCAACGCGGTCCCCGTCGTGGGGCCCAGGAGCTACGAAGGATATATCGGAGATCCCGCCGAGATTGTGCGCAAATTCCTGGAGCCGCCCGTCCGGAACAAACTGGCCTTGCTTCTCAACACGGACGTCCTGACCCTCTCGGCGGAGGAATCCCTGTCGTCCCTTTCCCGAAGGGTGATGGCGGGTCGCGTTCGCAAGTTCCTCCCGGGACTGCGGGCGTCCTGCCTCATGTCGCCCGGGACCGCCGGGATCCGGGCCAATGTGATCGATCGGAACGGCAATTTCCTGAAGGAAGCGATCGAGTGGCCGGGGCCCCTGTCGTACCACATCACGAACTACAACTCGCCAGGCGCCACGGGCGCTCCCGCGTACAGCGCCTGGATCACGCGGAAGCTCGCCTCGCGAGGATTCCTGGACCACCTCAAGGCCAAAGTCGGACCTTCGAAGGGTCCCTGGGACTTCGAGGA
>CAYGBO010000039.1:5053-5559 GCA_964348145.1 uncultured Methanomassiliicoccales archaeon | reverse complement strand
ATCTGACCGCGCTCCCCATTGGAGAGTGCGGGCGGGCGGCCGTCGAGACACCCGCCGGTTGAACAGCGTGGAAGGCAGAACGGAACGGGCCCATCTCGGGGAGGAGTCGCGCTCCCGTCGGACCGTCTGCACGGGCCGAGAGACCAAAGGTTCAGAACCTTTGGCTCCATTCCCGAGAGGATGGCGAAGGCCTTCCGGATCTCCGTGCGCCCCCTGGGCCGCGCGGCGCCCTTGGTCCACTTCCGGCGCGTGCTCCAGGGGCGGATGCCTTTCTTCCTGGATTCCTCCCTTTCGGATCCGGGCCTCGCCCGCTACTCGTTCCTCGGATCCAACCCCGTCGGCTGGTTCCGGAGCCGGGGATCGTGCGCCGCGTTTTCGACGCCATGGGACGAAGACTCACACCGCGGAGATCCCCTCGAGGCTTTCCGGAGGTTCTCGGAGAGCCTCCCCTGGGCCCGGGTCGGCCGACCGCGGGGAGGCTCGGTGTCAGACCAGTGAAACTCGTG
>CAYGBO010000039.1:0-5043 GCA_964348145.1 uncultured Methanomassiliicoccales archaeon | reverse complement strand
AGCCCGGAGCTCTTCATCGAGCTCGACGCCGACCGGCGGCGCGTCGTGACGCGCCCCGTCAAGGGCACCCGGCCCGGGTCGGCCGACCGCCCTACCCGTTTCCCGTCGGCCTCGTGGGCTACCTCGCGTACGACCTGGGGCGTAAGCTCGAACGAGTCCCCGAGGGGAAGGGGGCCGACCTCGGCGTGCCGGACGTCCACTTTGCCCTCTACGATCGTACCATCCTGATGGACCACCTCTGGGGCGAGGCCTACGTAATGGCTCTGCAGCCCCCCACGGCCTACGAGCCCCCGCCCATCCCCGAGGCCCTCCGAGTCCCGAGGGACCCGGCCCCCATCGAGCCCCTGGATCCCGACGCCTACGTGGGCACGATCGAGCGGGCCAAGGAAGCCATCGCGGAAGGCGAGATCTTCCAAGTCAATCTCTCCCGGCGCCATGCCCTGCCCCTCGCGGGGACGCCCGCGGAAGCCTACGCGCGACTCCGGGAGCGCACGCCGGCCACGTTCGGCGGATACATCGATGGGAGTGATCACCACGTCCTCTCCGCGAGCCCGGAGCGCTTCCTCCGGGTCCGCGGACGCGAGGTCGAGACACGGCCCATCAAGGGCACGCGCCCCCGCGGGGCCACGCCTGCCGAGGACCGACGCCTTGCGAAGGAGCTTCTCGCGAGCGAGAAGGACGCCGCGGAGAACGTCATGATCGTGGACCTGGAGCGGAACGACCTCGGGAAGGTGTGCGTCTTCGGGACCGTCCGGGTGCCGGTCCTTCGGAGCCTTCGGACCCTGCCGACCGTCCATCATCTCGAGTCCGTGGTAAGAGGGCGCCTGCGCGACGACGTGACCCTTCCGGACCTCCTTCGCGCGACATTCCCGGGGGGTTCCATCACCGGGGCGCCGAAGCCGAGGGCGATGGAAATCATCGACCGGCTCGAGCCTCATCGGCGAGGCGTGTACACGGGCGCGATGGGGTACATTTCCCTCGACGGATCCGTGGACCTGAACATCGCGATCCGCACGGCGACCGTGATCGGCGGGACCGCGTACTTCGCCGTCGGCGGCGGTATCGTCGCGGACTCCGACCCCCAGGGGGAGTACGTGGAAACCCTCGACAAGCTGCGGGGCCACGCGGAGGCCCTCACCCACGGTCGGCTGGAGGTGACCGCGGACGGAGTACGCGTGGGTTGACGGTCGGCTCCTTCCCGAGGCCGAGGCCCGCGTCCCCCTCCTTGACCTTGGCGTGTTCCACGGCCACGGCGGATTCGAGACGGTGCGCTTCCACCGGGGTGCCCCCTTCCGACTCGATGCACACCTGGAGCGGTTCAAGGGAACCCTCACGACCCTCGCCTTGCCGATGCCGGCCTCGCCCTCCGCACTGAAGGAGGGCTTGAGGGCCCTGGCCAAGGCGAATCGGGTCGAGGAAGGCCTCGCCCGGATCACGCGGACCGCCGGCAACCCCGATAGGAAGATCCCGGGGACCGAAGCGATCACGATGCGTGCCTTGCCCAGGGTTCCAGGCCAAGTCAAGCTACGCGTCTCACGATCCGTGGTTCGCACCCCCGGCGCCCTGAGTCAATGCAAGACGATCTCCCGGGCCGCGGAGTCCTTCGCCCTGCGTGAGGCGCAGAGGGCGGGCGCCTTCGACGCGATCCTCCTGAACCCGGAAGGTCGGGCCGTCGAGACGACTGCCCGGAACTTGTTCGTCGTGGACCGAGGAGTCGTCCGAACGCCGTCGGCTTCCGAGGGTGCCCTCCTCGGCATCACGCGGTCCGCGATCCTCGATCTCGCCTCGAAGTCCGGCGTGAAGGCGCAGGAAGGACCCGTCCCCCTGGACGCCCTGCTGGGCGCCGACGAGATTTTCCTCACGGGAAGCGGAGTCGGGGTCCTCGCCGTCGCGGTGGTCGAGGATCAATCGTTCACGGAGGTCCCCGGTCCCCTGACCTCACGGTTCGTGGAAGGGTACTCCCAGTTGCTCGACGAGCAGGCCGGGTGGTAGGGGTCCCCCCGAGGGGTCCTCGCCATCGAAGCTCAGACCGGGCCGGAAGCCTCTCAGGCGGCCGGGAAAATCTGGCCTCGGATCTCCCCGCCCGGGTACTGCTGCGTGTGGACGTTCACATAGGTGCCGCCGGCGTTCATCAGGTCCACGAGATCCGACAGCGACATGCCGGCCAGAGGCCCGACAAGATCCCCGGTGTCGAAGGAACCCGCCGCAAGGATGCCGTCCGACCGCCCAGGGATGAGGGCGGGAGGAGGCGCGGAGGGGTAGAGCCACACGACGACCGGACCTGCGCCGTCCGATGGACCCGCGTGGATGTGGGCCATCAGGACGTCCCTGATGTTCGCCACGATCAGGCGATAACGGATCTCCATCCCGTCCTCGCTCAGCTGGAAGAACGCCTGGCCTCGTGCCTGCGTCGCGACAGGCTCGACCTGACTTCCGCCGGACAGGATGGCAACATAGGAAGTCTGCTCGTTCTGGGCTCGGGCTGCGGGCAGGGCGAGCGAGGCGCCCACGAGGGCCACGATCGCCAAGGCGAAGACGACAGTACGATAGGTAACCATTCCCCTCCTCCTCGGAGGGGCGACGGAATCCCTCGGAATAAGGGTTTTCCCAAATCCGAGATGTTCGGTCATCCGATACCGACCCTCCCCTCTCGCGTCTTGCCGACTCCTCCTGCGGGACCCGTGTGGACGGGGAGTCTCGATGGCTCGCGCGTCACAGAAAAGGGGAAAAACAGAGCAAAAAAAGCGACGTAGGGGGTTCAGGGGCTTCCCTATCGGGTCGCGCCGAGGCTCCACACGGCTCCCACGATGAGCAGGAAGCCCGTGAGCAGGCCAATCGTGGTGCCGACCAAGACGATCAGCGCCAGGCCGGCGATGGCCGCCACGATGGAGCCGTTCTGGACGTTCTGCTTCGACACGCCGTAGCCAATCAGGCCGATCACGCCGAAGAGGACCAGGTAGACCACTTCGGCGGAGGCCGCCACGATCGCGGTCGCCTCGACGATGTCGAAGACGTAGGTCAGGACGCCCACGGCCACCGCCAAGAACCCACCGAGGACGACGGGCACGAGGTGGGTGGGCGTGCGAGCGAGCTCGCGCCATGTGGCGCCGAACCCGGCCTCCGACCGTACGCGGGTCGCTTCCATGTCGCATTCACCTCCAGGGGTCCGCGCGGGTCTCTTGGCACTTAGCCATGATTGAACGCTCCTCGAACTCATCTTGAACGTGATGTCGCGCCTTGAGATACAAAAAGACTAAGCATCATCTACAGGCCGCGGCGAGCCCGGAGGCCCTTGACGGTCCGATACCCCTTCTCACGGGTCACAGAGGCAGGGGATCGATCCACCGTCCCTCGTCGTACAGGCCCGCGCCATCGAAGGGCTCAAATGAGTGATTATTATTCTGGTAGTAATCCGGGGGGTCGTCTCCTGCGAGCCGCGTTCTGGGCCTCCATCCTTATCATATTCGGACTGGGCGTCGCACTTCTCCCTTCGGTCGCCGCGCAGAACCCCTCCTTCCTCCTGAAAGCGAGCTTCCGAGGGTGGAACGATGGCGAACCCGGAGGGGCCAATCCCGTCCTCACGGTTGTCGAGGGGGACAGCGTGACGGTGACGATCGAGTGGGTGAACTCGATTCACAACTGGGCGCTCTATCCCGGCGGCACCCCGCCGAACCAAGTGGGCTTCGGGGATCCTGACGCTATCGTCCGAACCGAGGACGTCACCTCGGGGCAGCCGACGGCCTCCGTCACGTTCACGATCTCGCAGCCCGGCACGTACGAGTACTACTGCGAATATCACCCGACGTCGATGCATGGACAGCTCGTCGTCATCGCGTCGAACGCTCCCCCCGCCCTCGTGCTGAACGCACCCCCGGGCGGCGTCTCATGGTCCGGTGGCTCGAGCCATGACGTATCCCTCGACGTCACGGACGACGAGCCTGCTTCGAACCTCACCGTCTGGGTCAACTACTCGCACAATGGGGGAGCCACGGGCGGCCCCATCGCGGTCCTCGCACCGCCGGGTCCAAATCCGAACGTGTTGTCTTGGATCCTCCCGGTCATCGATGCGAGTGACGCCCGGATCAATGTGACCGCGCGCGATGGCCGGGGAAGCTTCAGCTATCTCGAATCCCCGATCTTCGAGATCGATTCGACGGCTCCCACAATCTCCGATCGAGTCCCCGGCCCTGATGCGATGGGCGTCGCGCCGAGTGCCCAAGTGAGGGTGACCTGGTCGGAAGGGATGAACGAGTCGGAGACCGCACGGAGGGCGTCCTTCGGAGTGGTCCGGCTGTCCGACACCACTTGGCTCGAAGGCACAGTGTCTTGGTCGGCTGACTCCCGACAGATGACCTTCACGCCGGACTCCCTCCTCGATCCCTCGACGACGTATCGGGTTCATGTGAATGGGACCGCGCGGGACGATTCCGATCCTGGGAACGCCCTCGCGACTCCGAGCAACTGGACCTTTGTGACGTCGGGCGCCGCGGACACGAGACGGCCCACGATCGCATCGGTCGCGGCGAATCCAACCTCCCAGGTCGCGGGCGGTTTCGTGAACATCACGGCTCGGGTCACGGACGATAGGGGCGTGGACTCCGTGACGCTGCACGTCACCGGCCCTGCGACGGACGTGAATCTCACGATGACGAGGGGGTCCAGCTCCACGTGGTTCCTGAACCGAACGTACCTGCAGGTCGGGACTTACTCCTTCACGATCTGGGCCACGGACACGGCCGGAAACGTCGCGTCCCAAAGCAGTTCCTTTGCGATCGTCGCGGACGTCGAACCCACTCCGTCCGACTTCCTCGTCCCCACGGCGATCCTCCTCGTGATCCTGATCGCGATCCTCACGGCCGGCCTCATCGTGTGGCGGCGACGGCGCTCTCGAGGGCCCGGCGAGGGACGATAGGATGTCGGGGGCGGGGTTCGAACCCGCGACCTTCGGATGCCTCAGGAGCGCCGCGGTCCGTCCGACGGCACAACCCTATGAGTCCGACGCTCCACCAGGCTAAGCCACCCCGACGTGGCCGACGAAGGTTC
>CAYGBO010000038.1:13170-17887 GCA_964348145.1 uncultured Methanomassiliicoccales archaeon | reverse complement strand
CAAAGGACCCGTTCATGGGCGGCTTTCAGCTTTGGGTGAACCTGCCGTCCTCGAACAAGATGATGGGTCCGCGGTACCAGGAGGTGAAGCGCGCATCGATTCCGGAGGTCGAGCCCGCGAAGGACGTGACCGCTCGGGTGATCGCCGGTGAGGTGGCCGGGACACACGGTCCCGTAAGGGACATCGTCGTGGAACCCGAGTACCTCGACGTCCGACTCGCACCGGGAGCGACGTTCGATCATCCGATCAAGACGGGACACACCGCGTTCGCGTACGTCCTGCGCGGGAAGGGACGTTTCGACGAGGACAGCGGCGAGATCGACTCCGAGAATCTCGTGATCTACGAGGACGGAGACCGAATCCGAATCTCTGCCGCCAACGAGCCGCTCCGATTCCTCCTCGTCTCCGGGAGACCGATCGGCGAGCCCGTCGCGTGGTGGGGCCCGATCGTGATGAACACGCAGAAGGAGTTGGAGACGGCGATCCAAGAGTTCCGCGAGGGGACGTTCATCAAGGCTGGCAAGGGGCGGAGGTCCTCGACACCGGCCGAGTAGCGCCCAGGGCAGGATTTGAACCTGCGCTCCCTTTCGGGAAGCGGTTTTCGAGACCGCCGCCATACCGGGCTTGGCGACCTGGGCAACGAATGGACCTAATGAGAGTGACTCGCATAAGAGTTCCGTCCCCGGTCTGTCGAAGTGAGAACTCGAGGCACCGCGGGGGATGACGCGGCAAGGGGCCCGAACCGCCACAAGCCGCCGAAGGTCGGTGTCACGTAGGCCGGAGGCGTCGCGGTCTCCAGAAGTGACCTGACGCAACGGCGGATTGTATCTCTGCGGGGGTCATCGAGAGCAAGACGCCTGCGGACAAGCAGGCGATGCCGACGAAGTCGGTGAAGGGAAGGACCCAAGGGAATGAAAAACGAGCAAGGGTCCCGCCGATGGCGGGCGTCAGGGCTCCCAACGTGATCAGCAAGGCGAAGAGCCTCCGCGTGCGGAAGAAACCGTATGCCGCGCCGCCGATGAATGCGATTCCCCCGGGAACATTGATGAAAGGTGTCCAGATGCGCACCTCGGAGGGGAATGCGAGTCCTCCCACGACGGTCTCCTGGAGGAGACCTTCGTTGACAACGGCGAGTGTAACGGCAACTCCGAAGAGGGCCGTCACGCCAGCAATGTACGCCACGAAGCCCTGGAAAAGTTTCCGGCGCCTCAGGATGAGCCCCGCGGTGCCGGCCCCGAGGAATCCCGCGAGGGAGATCGCCGCGAAGTAGTACAGCTTGTACGAGGCCACGGTCCAGCCATAGAGGATGGCCGCACCCTGGGCGAAGGCGGATACGGCCCACATCCCGAGTCCGAGAGCCCAAAGTGCTTGGTGGAGTTGTCGTTTCACGAGAAACCGCTGAACCATCAGGAGGGCAACGACCGACGCAACCGCGCCCACGACGAACGACAAGATCCATTCGATGGCCATCGAGACCCCGGGGTCGCGAAAGACTCACCGTTTAAAGGGTTAATCGGACACCGTTAGGCTAACCGCAAATCTTCCGGTCCCGTGGGCGTGGACTTCTCTCGTTTCGACCGACGCTGTCCCGGGGAAGGAGTGTCGAATCGGAGGGCAGCCCCGGTCCCTGCACGTGCCTCGCAATATCCTTATGAGACGCCGTGCTCTCGCTACGCAACGATGCGAGTCGTGGTGGATATCTATCCTGCGGGCGAAGAGAAGTCCATCGACCTTTCGGAGGGGGCGACAGGAATCGATCTCATGAAATCTCTTGGCCTCGCGCCGGATTCCCATTTGCTCGTTCGGGGCGAGATCCCGATCCCCCTCGACGAGCCGCTCCTCGACAGGGAGAGGCTCCTCATCATCTCCGTGGTGTCCGGGGGCGTCGGCTGAGGTGTCCACGACCCTCGTCCTCGTCCGCCATGGGGAAATCATCCGTCCGTCGCACACGTCCGACTTCGACTTCGCGCCCTTGTCGGCGCGGGGCCGGGCCGAGATCGAGGCCCTTGCCCGCGCGTGGCCTGCCCGAACCCCGACCGTGCTCTACGCGAGCCCCCTCCTCCGCGCCCGGGACAGCGCGGCGATTCTCGGGAGGGTGTTCGACCTCACTGCGACCCTCCGGCCCTGCCTTCAAGAGTGGGCGGCCGACACGACGGGAATCCCGCAATCCGAATACGTCGCCCTGGAAGCCCGCTCCTGGGCGGATCTCGATTTCGTCCCGCCGAGCGGCGAGTCCCTTGCCATGGCCGCCGATCGCTCGCGGACATGCATCGAGGGCATCGCGAAATCCCATCCCGAGGACTCCGTGGCCGTGGCAGGCCACGGGACCCTCTTCTCCCTTCTGACGTCAGCGCTCCAGGACCGCCGCCCGACCTCGGCCTACAAGAACTCGATCGGATTCGCCCACGCCGCGGTCTTGGAGGCCGGACCGCGCCTCCGCCTTGTCCGGGACTTCGGCCCGTGCGGCGTCACCCAGAAAGATTCCAAACCTTTATGACGGCGGCGAAGTTGGGCGGGAGCGGATGGCTTCTGACGCAGACGAGATGCTGGAAGCCTTGGGCCTGCACTCCGTTGAGGACCTCTTTTCCGACATTCCTCCGGATGTTCGCACGGCGGGCCTCCGCCTGGAGCCGGGCCTCACGGAACAGGAGGCTGTGGACCGGATCACCGCGATGCTGTCCGCGAACCGTTCTATGGCGGACACGCCCACCTTCCTCGGGGGCGGTCTCTACGACCATTTCGTGCCGGCGAGTGTTCGGGCGATCCTTTCCCGCTCCGAGTTCTACACGTCCTATACGCCGTACCAGCCCGAGCTGAGCCAGGGGATCCTCCAGAGCCTCTGGGAGTACCAGAGTCTCGTCTGCGAGCTCACGAGGATGGACGCCGCGAACACGTCGATGTACGACGCCTCCACGGCCCTGGGAGAGGCCGCCCTCATGGCCAGGCGCATCCACGGGGGCAAGGTCTTCCTGATCCCCCGTGCCCTACGCTGGAACCGGCGCTCCGTCCTTGCGAACTACGTCCGCGCCGGAGGCCTCGAGGTCCGCAATGTGGACTACGATCGGGGTACGGGCATGCTCGACCTGGGGGAACTCTCGGACGCCGTGACCCCGGAGGTGTGCGGCGTCTACGTCGAGAACCCGAACTTCTTCGGTCGCTTGGAGGAGCAGCTCCAGGAGATCCGGGCGGCCACGGAGGCCGTCCTGATTGTCGGCGTGAACCCCCTCGCCCAGGCTGTCCTACGGCCACCGGGGGACTTCGATGCGGACATCGTGATCGGCGAGGGTCAGCCCCTTGGCAGCCCGGTCAACTTCGGAGGTCCCCTCCTGGGCATCTTCGCGTGCCGACAGGAGCACCTGCGCAAGATGCCGGGGCGGGTGATCGGGGTGACGCAGGATGCCAAGGGAGGCCGAGCCTTCTGCATGACCCTTCAGACGCGGGAGCAGCACGTCCGGCGGGAGAGGGCGATGAGCAACATCTGTACGAATGAGTCTCTCCTCGCGATCGCCGCCGCGGCGTACATGGCCGTCCTCGGCTCGAACGGCCTGCGGTCCCTCGCCGCGGAGAACATTCGGCGGGCCCGAGGCCTCGCGGCGTCCATCGATCGGATTCCCGGCTTCGTCGCGCCCGTCTTCCGAGGCGCCCATTTCAACGAGTTCGCGGTGCGGAGCAAGAGGCCCTACGACGAGATCCACAAGGGCCTCCTCGCCCGGGGTATCCATGGCGGGCTCGCATTGAAGCGGTACTTGCCGGAGCTCGCGGACGTCGCCCTCTTCGCGACCACCGAGCGACACGGAGTCGATGCCCACGCCCGTCTCCTCGCCGCCCTGGAGGAACTCGCGTGACGTTCCGTCAGGCGTACTACGACGAGCCCCTTCTCTTCGAGAAGCGGTCCGGGGAGGACCGTCCCGTCGACCTGAAGGGGCTCGTCCCTCCGTCCCTCCGTCGGGAGCGCCTTTCGATCCCGAACGTGCCCGAACACGACGTGGTGCGCCACTACACCCGCCTCTCTCAGATGACCTTCGGGATCGACAGCGGGTTCTACCCCCTCGGTTCCTGCACGATGAAGTTCAACCCGAAGTACTCCGAGGAGCTCGCCGGACTGCCGACAGTGGCGCGGATCCATCCCGACCAAGACGAAGCGACCGTCCAGGGAGCCCTGCGGCTCCTCTACGAGCTCCAGGGGGCCCTCGCGCGGATCGCGGACATGGACTCCGTGACCCTCCAGCCGGCAGCGGGCGCCCAGGGCGAACTCACGGGACTGCTCCTTGCCGAGGCGTACCATCGGGATCGCGGAGAGGAGCGGAACCAGGTTGTCCTCCCGGACACGGCGCATGGGACGAACTTCGCGAGCGCGGGGATGCTCGGTTTCGAGATCACGGAGATCCCCCCGGGCGTCTACACCATGGTCGTCTGGCACGAGTCTCTCGAACGGGTCGAGAAGCAGGTGGAGCTCGCCGCGGGAGCGATGCGCGTCGAAGACGTGGCCCTCATGCTCACGAACCCGAACACGCTCGGCATCTTCGAGGAGCGCGTGCTCGAGATTGCGGATGTCGTCCACGACGCAGGCGGGCTGCTGTACTACGACGGAGCGAACCTCAATGCGATCCTCGGGAAGACCTCCCCCGGCCGGATGAATTTCGACATCGTTCACTTCAACCTCCACAAGACCTTCACGACGCCCCACGGCGGCGGCGGCCCCGGCGGCGGCCCGGTA
>CAYGBO010000038.1:6186-13160 GCA_964348145.1 uncultured Methanomassiliicoccales archaeon | reverse complement strand
TTCCCAGCCTTTGCGCCGCGTGACCAAGAGCAGACCGTCCGGGCGCAGGACCCGTCGGTGTGAAAGAGCCCCTCGCGCCCTACCTGCCCTACCCCCTCGTCGCCTTCGAGGGGGGGCGGTACCGGTTGGACTACGATCGGCCGAAGTCGATCGGGAAGGTGCGCGCGTGGTACGGGAACTTCGCGCTCCTCGTGCGCGCCTATGCGTACATCCTGCGTAAGGGTCGGGACGGGCTCCAGGCGGCCGCGGAGCGGGCCGTCCTGAACGCGAACTACCTCCGGATGCGCTTGAAGCCCGTCCTGGACATCCCCTTCGGGGGGCTGCGGAAGCACGAGTTCGTCGCGAGCGCGGCGGCCTTGGGCACCCGCGGCGTCCGCACGGTGGATGTCGCGAAGCGTCTCATGGACTTCGGTTTCCATCCGCCGACGGTCTATTTCCCCCATCTCGTGGACGAGGCGCTCATGGTGGAGCCTACGGAGACGGAGACGAAGGAGACCCTCGACGCCTTCGCGGACGCCCTCGCCGCGATCGTGAAGGAGGATCCGGATCTCCTGCGAGCGGCTCCGCACAGCACGGCCGTCGCCCGCGTGGACGAGGTCCGGGCCGCCCGCGGACCCATCCTCAGCTGGCGAGCCCTTCAGGCCCGAAAGCCGGTGTCCTTATAGCTCCAAGTCCGACCGGCCCAGGTTCTCGAGCAGGATGTATGCCCAGTCGAGCTTCCGTTGCTTCCCGCGCACATCGACGTCCTTGGGACTTGGCCGCTCGAAGTCGAAGCCCACGAGACGCAGGCGTGCCGCCCCGAAGTGGTCCGCGAGGAATACCGCGCGGTCGCCGTCCGTGAAGCCTCCGAAGTTCTCCAGGCGGCCCCCGGGCCGGGACTGGGTCGTCGCGACGGTCTGGCCCGAGAAGCGAGGGGCCCAGGTCCGGACGGCGGGCCCGTTGTCCCCGTGGCCGTGGACGACCGCCACGGTCCCCGCCGCGTTCGCGCGCACCTGATCCGCCACGTCCCCATCCAGATCCGTCACGAGAATCGCGGGCTCCATTCCCCGGGCGAGGGCGACGGAGGTGGCCTCGTCCGCCGTCACGAGGACGCCTCGCGCCCGGTCGATGTCCTTGTCCACGGTCGGCCCGTTCCCCGCCACGGTCACTTCGCGTCCTTCGAGGATCGGCCGGAGGGCCTCGGGGCCGACGCGCGACCCGCCGAGAAGGCGGTCGAGTTCCGCCGCGACGGCCTCGTCCTGCTGACGCGAGAAACCGAAGTCCTCCAGGATGCGCTCGTAGAACGGCTCCCACCGCCCAAACTCCATGGCGGGCCTCCGGAATGCGGCTCAGTGCCGCCAGCTGTCCTCGAGGGGCTTCGTGACGGGCGTGCGGTAGGACCATCCCGTTGCGATCGCGAGGATGAGGGCGAGGATGATCGTCGTGTAGATGAGGGGTAGCGCGGGTTCCGGATCCCAGATTCCGAAGATGACGCGGATCGACTGGACGAGGCCCACGACGAGGAGGCCGAGGGCCACGAAGCCCCCCGCGACCGCGAGGACGTGCCGGGGCGCCCGTCCCCGCTTGAAGTAGGCGCTCACGACGGTCCCGCCCTCGAACAGGAGGGCACCGAGGACGAACCACCACAACGCGCCGATCAGGAAGGAGAGGAACTGGGCGACGTAGCCCTGGCTCGGATCCTTCGCGAGATCGAGGCCGAAGAACACGCCGACGAGGACCAAGATGAGGGCGGAGACGTTGAAGAAGATCGAAAGGTCCCCCGAGGAGACAGAGGATCTCACACGCACGTAGTACTCGCCGAGCTTCTCGAGGACATCCCGGGCGCTCGTGAAGGGCAGCGAGATGAGGAAGATGTACATCCCCGCGAGGATGAGGATCAGGGCGGGGACCGCGAGGGGGAAGAAGAGATAGATCGCGCCGAAGAGGACCATCACGAGGCCCAGGGGCGTCAGCAGCTTCCGGCGAACGTTCGGATTCTTGAGCCCACGCGCTGCCTGGTAGTACCACGACTGGAGGCTCGCGGCCTGCCTCACGTAGACCCGGCGGACATGGTCCACGCGAATCCGGGATCCGAGGATCGGGGCGAAGGCCTCATCCTCGGCGCCGTCGGATACGAGGAAGGCGCGGTCCGGCCGGACTTCCTCGAGGACCCGGTCGAGTTGCTGGGCGAGGACGAGGTCCGACGCAGACCCCACGCGAACGTCGCCCGTGATCGTCGCGATCTCCGCATCTGCGCCCTGCTGGACGAGATCGTCATAGACGGAAATCGCCGCCAGGAGGGCGTTCACGTCCGAGTCCTCGGCGTCGGCGAGGCCGAGCTTCATGGCCGCGGCCGCGTTGTCGGCCCGCCCGATGAGCGGGCCCTTGACCTGCGTCTTGACGCCGATGTCGTCATCCCGGTCGACGCACAGCACGAGGGTCTTCATTCCACGGCCTTTAGCTGGCGCTCGCTATATCAATTTTTGTTCTCTGTTATGGAACCCCAGGCCCTCAGTAGTATCGGAGGCCTTCTTCGATTCGTCCGAGCTCGATGGGGGTCGTCCGGGAGCCCACGACGACTCCCAGGGAGTTCGCGACCATGCACGCGCCTACCTGGGCCTGGCCGTAGTTCGCCGTCGTGATGAGGGCGGGAGCCTTCAGGGTCCTTTCGAGGACTTCGATCTCCGAGGGCTTCGCGTGGGGATGGCATAGGACACCCCGGTTCGTCGCCACGGCCACGGCGCCGACGGTCCGGATTCCCGCGAGGGTCCCGGGCACGACGGGCACCCGGAGGGCCTCCGAGATGAACCGGAGGGTTTCTCGGTCGTACCCCGGATGGACGATAGCGCCCCGGTCGTTGCACAACACGTTGTTCCCGACCGCGCTGAGCCGATGGGGCACAGGGTAGACGGAGTCGCCAATCGCCTCCATCTCCTCCGGCTCGATGAAGGGCGTCGTGAGGACGCCGTTCGAATTCATCGCGACGAGACGGCCGACGACCGTGGAGTGGGAGACGTTCGTGAGGACGGCTTCGGCCCCGAGAGTCTTCGTCATCTGCCGTACAATCGACTTCGGGAGCTGTGCCGTCGCGAGGAGAAGCCGATCGTTCGCCGCGCAGAACACTCCGATGTACGGGTTGCCCGCGAACTCCAGGCGCTTCAGCAAGGAGGTCCCTCAATCCTCCGGGAGGGAGACCACGGCGGAGCCGTCCTCGAACTTGATCGCCTTCACGCGGATCCGGCTGGGTGGGTTCTCGCGGCCCCGGGCCCAGAGGCGCTCGTTCAGGACGTCGTCGATGAAGATGCGGTCCGGCTTGAGATGCCGCCGCACGTACTCGCGGATCGCCTTCACGGCCCTCGGGGCGCGCTTCGTGCGAGGCGCGGCCCGCGCGGCGCGCAGGGGGATGACCAAGATGCGCTCCTCGTCCTGCTCCGCCATGGGGTCACGCCTTCAGCTTGCTCCGTCGCCACATGCGCCGTTTCGGGTGTCGCAGGAAGGTCCGGTTCGTCCGCTGCATGACCCAGGCGGGGACGCGGCGGTTCGACTTCACCTTCTTCAAGAGTCGACGTTTCTTCGCATGGGGTTTGTTCCGGGCCAACCTCACCGCCTCTCGATCTTGATGTCGCGCCGGCGCGGCATGACCCTCTCGAGGATCTGCCGGAGGGTCGCGTCATCGATCATCTTCTGGACCCGGCCGCTCTGGGCCAGGGCAATGAGCTGGTTCTCGATGCTCTCCTTAAGCTCCGGGTACGCGAGCTCGATCCGGCCGAGACGCTCGCGCGCCTCCGGTGTGAGGATCTGTCGGAGGATGAGCTGTCGCTGGGCCTGTGCCTGCTCCCGCATCTGCTGCTGGGCGAGGGTCTGCTCCTGGGCCTGCTGCAGCTCCGCGAGCTTTCGGCGGCGGATTGCCTCGAGCTCATCATCGTTCGTCGACATCCTCACCGGCCTCCCGCGTACTTCGTGAGTTCGGGGCGGTCCCTCGCGAGTTCCTTCAGGATTTCCGTCGCGAGGGAATCGAGGATGCGGCGTCCCTGGGGCGAGACCACACGGCCTCGCTTGTCTGCTTTCGAGAGGTACCCCAAGGATTCGAGCTGCTGCATCGCCTCGCGGGCGACGGAGCGCGAACCGGTCCGGGGGTGGTAGGGCGCGGACCCGTCGTCCCGGCGGCCTCCGAACTCGGTGGCGAGCCGGGCCGTCCCGATCGGACCGTGGAGGTACACCTTCCGCAGGACCGCCGCAACCCGGCGGTACCACCAGTCCGGCTGGGTCGGCGCCTTCTCCGTATGGACGCCCGTCCGGACGAAAGTCGCCCAGTCCGGAGGTTTGATCTTCCCGTCCTCCCGGAGCCTCTGGGTCAGACGGTCGATGAGGAGGCCCGCGGGGACGTCGTACGCGGTCGGCATGGCTGGCACTCGTCGAATTCGGACTTCATAAATCAAGGACGTATAAGAAGTTATCCGGCCCTTCCGGAAGGGCCAGCAACGCCACGGAACCTTCATCAAGCCCCGGCGTCTCCCTGCCCCCATGGGGTCCCGAGAGGCTCGGTTCCTCGTCGCCGTGAGCGGCGCGTCGGGTGTCGTGTACGCCCGGCGGCTCCTCGAGGTGCTCGGGAGTCGTGCGGATGCGATCCTGACGGAGGAGGCGGAGCAGGTGATCCGGCTCGAGTCCGATTTTTCACCAGACCGGTTCGCGGAACCCGCCCGGAGGGTGTACCGAGGCGCGGACCTGACGGCTCCTCCTGCGTCGGGCAGCCATCCCTTCGACGCCCTTGTGATCGTTCCGTGCAGCGGGACCACCCTCGCGAAGATTGCGGCGGGGATTGCTGACAACCTCGTCACCCGATCCGCGGCCGTGGCCCTGAAGGAGGGTCGCCGGATCGTCCTCGTTCCTCGGGAGACGCCTCTTGGTGCGATCGCCCTGGAGAACATGACCAAGCTCGCCCGCCTCGGGGTCGTGATCCTGCCGGCCATGCCGGGATTCTACGGGCGGCCGAAGGAGGTGGAGGATCTCGTCGACTTCGTCGTCGCCCGCATCCTCGACCATCTCGGGGTGCCCCACGACCTCGGGCCGCGATGGACCGAGACCTCCGAAGGATGAGGGTCAGGGGCTCGCCCTCAGGTCGATCGACTCATCGAGTTCCGCTGCGAGCCGCTCGATTTCCGAGTCGTGAAGGGCTCCCGGGCTCACGCGCGCCAGGACCGTAACGGCATGCACGAAGGCCATGTCGTTGACCTTCCTCAGGAATCGCACGATGTCCCCCACGGACGACTCGTTGACTATATGCTCCAACCCGTCGAAGAGGAGGACTCCGCCCTGCTCCGCTCGCAGGAGGGCGAGGATGGACTTGAGGGCATCCGGGTCGAGCCGCTTCGGCCGGATCGCGCGACGGGCCGTGGACGAGACATGCACGAAGTCAACTCCCCGGAGGCCATACTCGAGGCGGAGTCGCTCCGGCGCGGCCGTCGTAAGGCATAGGGCGGGCTTTCCACCCTTCGTGAGGTCCCGGAGCCAACCGAACGTGACGGCCGGATTGCTCGCGACGACGAGGTACCCTTTGCCCGGTTCGAGGGCGCGCAGATGGCCGCCGCACTTCCCGCAGATCACCGCTCGGAGATCCGTTTCGTCGGATACGCGCTCGACCTGGCCGCAGGTGGCGCATCGAATCGACAGGAACCGGATCTTACGGACGACTTCCACGGAAACAGGTTTCCTGCAGTTTGGGCACTTCTCGAGTTCCGCAGCGCAGGTAAGATGGTACTCTGCACCGCAACCGCAACGGTACGTGCGATCCGATCCGGGGATCTCGCGGAGGCAGTGGGCACAGGGGACCTCGGCCGGCGTTTCCACGCCAGAAATTAGGGCACGTTCTCCGGATGCCCTCCCAGTTTCCGGAGATATCAGCGTCGGTTCCTCCTGGAGTTTGCTCCCGTAGTAGGTCCTCGTGCCGAGACCGACGGACAGGGCGAGGACCAGGGCGAGGAACCAGTACGTGAGACCGGACACGAAGAAGGGTATGCCCACGATGTGGAAGGCCGTCGGAAGGAAGTACAATAGGACGAGCACGGCGATGGTGACCTTGCCGAGCGCATGGAGCTTTCGGGCCTTGGGGACCGCCGACCGGTAGGCGGCCGGGTGCAGGTTCCGGTACCGCAGGTAGGCCGCCTCCTGAGACCTCGAAACAGCGTACGCGGAGGCGAGCATAACGGCGAACAGGATCTGGGGGTTTTCCAGTGGGCTGAAGCTCTGGTATCGGACCTGATCCGAGGGAGGCGCCGAGGTCTGCCAGGCGGCTCCGTAAAAAAGGATTTCCCCGCCGGGCGTCCGGACCAGATGCACGCTCCCCGGCCCGACGGAGAGGTCCGTGAAGCTGAGGAAGCCGACCACGTAATGCGTGTCCGCCTGCACGAGGGTGCCGTCGAACGTCGACGGAGCTGAAACGGTGAAGTTGCGGAGGAAGAAGCCCGATGCGGTGCCCGTCTCGTCAGACGTGAAGTTGAAGCGAAGGCGCACCCGCTGACCCACGTAGGCGGAGAGGTCCACGCTCACGTTCGTCCATCGTCCTCCCGTGTCTTCCATATCCGTCCCGTTCCCGACCCTCAGAGGAGTCCAATTCGCGTAGCCGGGCTCCGTGGCCACTTCGAACCGGAGCCTGTCACCGGCCCCGCTGGGTCCTGCCGGCGCAGTCTCCCCGCTATAGGAGAACTCCGACCGTGCGCTCGTCGCGAACCGAAGGTCCAGCCAGTCGACCGCGAAGTCCGTTCTCGAGCGCGTGATGTTCGTCGCGTTGTTGTCGTACAGGCCCGTCGTATCGTTTCCCGCCCACAGAGCCGGCAACCCGTCGCCCGCCATGACGCGGTGCCAGCCTCCCTCCGCCTGGAGGGGCCAGGGATCCGCGAGGGTGGACGACTGCCGTGCTTCGAAGGAGAAGACGCTGTGAAGCGCATCCGCGTAGGCTCGCGTCGGCAGGGGCATCATGACGTCCTGCCCGGTGGACC
>CAYGBO010000038.1:4923-6176 GCA_964348145.1 uncultured Methanomassiliicoccales archaeon | reverse complement strand
TCGTCGCGCGGACTCCTGATCGACGGTCGCGCGCCTTGCATACTCCGGACATACACGAATTCGACCCGAACCGGAGGTAGCCGATGTCCGTTCCTTGAGATGCCCGTCGGACGCCTTCGAGCTCGTTCTCGAGGAAGTCTGTGTACGCCCGGGCTTCCGTGGAATCAATCGTCCCATCACGATCTCCCGTCGTCGGCTTGCCGCCGTACGCGAATCCCCGCGGAATTTGCGTGTACTCGTCAAAGAGGCCGATGACTTTGGATCGCAGCGCCTGCGCTTCCACACCCGTCAGGGTCCAGGTGACGTGGCCGCCGCCGCTCAGGTCGAACGCGCCGAAAAGCTCGTAGTCCGTGGCGACGGTGAGCCCGCTGGCACCCGCCTGCCCCCCGATTGCAGGGGCGATGCTTCCCAGAGAGAGGCATGTGCTCAGGAAGGCGAGAAGGGCGATTCGCGCGGAGCGCATCCGCGCCGAAGGAAGCGGCCCTCCGCTGATAAAAGCTTCTGTCTAATCTTCACCCCGTGCAACTTTTCGTCGCGGGTGTGTCCCCGGCTCTGTGTCCGCATCCCAGGAAGACAAAGGGTTAAACGGACGGGCACTATCCAAGACCCGTGTTGCCTCCCGAGGTCTCCAAGTTCCTGGAGGGCGGCATGAACCTCGAGAAGGAATACGACCAGGCAACGAAGACGCTCGAGTCGATCGGCCTGTCGAGCTACGAGGCCCGGGGCTATGTGGCCCTCGTCGCCCACGGGTTCGGAAGTGCGGAGACGATTGCGGAGACGGCTCAGATTCCGCGGACCTCGGCCTACAAGGTCCTCCAGAGTCTCTGCAACAAGGGCTTCGCGATCTCCACTCGCGGCCGACCGACGATCTTCAAACCCGAGTCACCGAGTAAGGTGAAGGAGCGTGTCATCGACCACCTGGAGGACACCTTCGCGAAGCTCGATCTTCTCCACGAGGTCCTGAGGAAGAAAGGAGAACCCCAGCTTGTATACACGATCACATCGAAGCCGCGGGTCTTGGAGAAGATCGGGGAACTTCTCGACAAGGCGACGGAGACGTTCATGGTGTCCACACCGACCTTCTCCGAGATACGCGAAAGCCTCGGCAAGAAGGTGGACCAGGCCGTCTCGCGCGGGATCAAGGTGACCGTCATCACGGAGCCCGGGCAGAGGATCCCGGAAGGAGCCACGGGCGTGCACCGCAGAGGACTCATCGCCACTGATGTGATCGTGGACGGGTCGAGCGCCCTCAT
>CAYGBO010000038.1:0-4858 GCA_964348145.1 uncultured Methanomassiliicoccales archaeon | reverse complement strand
CCTGACCGCGTGCGGGTATACGGACAATGCGTCTCTGTCGCGGCACCTCGAGAACTTCCTCGAAATCATCAAGAACCTGAAGGAGTGAGGCCTTCCTTGGGAGCGGCCTCGGAGGCCTTCGACGTCGTCGTCGTGGGGGCAGGTCCCACGGGAGGCCTTGTCGCTGAGCGCGTCGCGCGCGCTGGCTACGAGGTTGCCCTCGTGGAAGAGCACCGCGAAGTGGGAGAGCCCGTGCAGTGCGGCGGCCTCGTGACTCCGCGCGTCTTCGAGTACGTGAGGTGCAAAGAGACCGTCATCGGGGAAGTCCACGGCGCGGAAATCTTCTCGCCAGGCGGCCATCGGATTCAGATCGACGGGCACAAAACGGAAGCGGTCGTCGTAGATCGGGCTCGATTTGACCGCGCGGTTGTCGCGGACGCGATCCGCGCTGGGGCGCGCACGTTCCTCGGCACCCAGGCCCAAGGTGCCCGTCGGTTGGACGGCGGCGTCGAGCTTCTCGCCGACCGTGACGGGATGCCGTTCCGGCTGCGGGGGAAGATCCTCATCGGCTGCGACGGCGTCCGGTCCAACGTCGCGAAGTGGTTCGAGATCCTGCGGCCGAAAAAGATCCTGCCGGGATTCGAGGTCGAGATGGTCGGCGTGCACGGTGACCCCGGGTATGTCAAGCTCTTTCTCGGAAGGGAGTTCGCACCAGGCTTTTTCGGATGGATCATCCCGAGCGGCGAGACGGCTCGCGTCGGGCTGTGCCTGGGGGAGGGCAATGCCTACGCTCATCTAGGCAAGATGCTGCGCCGGCCCGCCGTCATGGAGTACACGAAAGGCGCGCAACCGATCCTCTACATCGCGGGCGGGATCCCTCTCGGATTTCCGCGCCGGAGCCACGCGGACAACGTAATGGTCGTCGGGGACGCCGCGTGTCACGCGAAATCGACGAGCGGCGGCGGGATCTTCACGGGCCTGATGTGCGCCAGCTTCGCAGCTCGCGTTGCCGTCGAGGCCCTCGAGGCGAAGGATTACTCGGCCCGGATCATGCACCGATACCACAGGGCGTGGACACGGTCGATCGGCAAGGAGCTTCGCAAGGATCTCGCGATCCACGAGAGCTTCGCCCGCCTCACGGACGAGCAGCTCGAAGAGCTGTTCGATCTCCTCGACAACCCCGCAATCCTCGATCTCATCGAACGAAGGGGCGACATCGACTTTCCTTCCAAGGTCGGTTGGGCGCTCCTCAAGGAGGAACCACGCCTCCTGAAGTACGCGGGAAGGGCCCTCCGGGCAATGATTGCGAAGTCCGTGGGCGTCTAGACGGTGTACCACTTGCCCTCCATGGGCAAGAGGACGTCACGACCTTCAAGGGCCTCCGCCAGGATTTCGCGGTTCTCCCCGTGCATGAGGACGACTCGTTTCGGGTCGCACGCTTCGATGAACCGCACGAGATCGTCATGGCCTGCATGGGCCGAGAAGTCGAACTTCTGCCACTCGCACTTCACCTCGACGGGGACGCCGTACAGATCGACGACGCCCTCTTCGATGAGGCGTCGTCCGTTCGTGCCCTCGACCTGATATCCCGTAAGGAGGATCGCATTCCGGGGATCCTCGCGTATGTGGTCGAGGTATCTCAGGACCGGGCCGCCGTCAAGCATGCCGCTCGTCGTGACGATCGCTTCTCCCCGCAAGGCGAGCTCGCCGCCTCGGGGATTACGGACGGCCTTGACCCGATTGATCGCGTGGCGGAGTTTCTTTGCGGAGCGCACGTAGTCCGAGTGGTCAAGATAGATAGCGTTGACCGTCTTGCCCATCCCGTCGAGCCAGACGTCGAGCTTCGCCTTCGCGAGAGTCAGGAGAATGTCCTGCGTCCGGCCCACGGCAAAGGACGGGATGAGGGCGATGCCTCCGCGTTCCACCACCTGATCGATCTTCTTCAGGAACGCATGCTCGGACCGAAGCCGTTCCGGATGCTGTCGCCCTGCATAGGTGGACTCGACGACGAGGGTGTCGCACGCCACGGGGCGGGCGCCCCACACGAGGTCCGTCGTGAGTGTGTGCAAGTCGCCCGTGAAGAGCGTCGTCTCGACGCCGTTCACCTCGTACATCGTGGCCCCTGGGATGTGACCGGCGGGATGAGCTATCACCTCGAAGTCCCCCACATCGACAGCATCCCCGAAGTCGACCGTCCGAAACCTTCGCCTCGCGCTACGCAGATCGCGGTCGTCGAAAGGCGAGTCGTAGCCCTCCACGTCGGCGATCTTCAAACTGTCACGGAGCAGGAGATCCGCGACATCCGCGGTCGGCGGTGTGAGCACGACGTCCACGTCCTCCCGTCGTGTGACCCACGGGATCATGCCGCTGTGGTCCAGATGGGCGTGGCTGACGAACATCCCGTCCACGGGCGGCGCAGGCATGGGATACTGGGGCGGATCCTTCGGAAGGAGTCCGTAGTCGAAAAGCAAGGAGGTGGTGCCTTTCCTTAGGATCATGCCGAGGCGGCCGACCTCCGAGGCGCCGCCGAGGAACTGAATATCCATTGGTTCGCGTCGATACCGGGGCACGGTCTATAAGGCTTTGGTCTTCGCCGGCACCCGGAAGAAGGGCCGATCCACTCGCCACTCCCCGGCCGACCGCACCGGATCGCGCGACCCATGCGACGTCGTCCGAGCAGGACCATCGCTGCCTCGAGGAGACGATCGCTTCCGAAGAATCGATCCGCGAGGTTCTTAATCTTCACGCCTCGAGCGAGGGGGCCTCCAACGGCGGCGCGCCAACGCCGTTCGTAGTCGTCGAGAGGCACTCCCGAAAGGATGTGATCTGCCGCGCACTCTCCCGCGATCCGGCCACAGATCATCGCGACATTGATTCCCCCGCCGTTCGTAGCCATCACGTGGCCTGCCGCGTCGCCGACGAGCAGGACGTTCCCTCGCACGGTGGACGGCACGGGCCCGAGGACGGGCACGTAGCCTCCTGTTGCTTTGCCGGCCTCGAGGCCACGGCTTTCCACAAATCGAAGGTAGAGGGTCCGGAGGTTTCCTCGGAAGTGCTGCCAGGTTCCCAGTCCAACGTTCGCGCTGTCCCCCTTGGGGATGATCCAGGCATACCCTCCCGGCGCCAAGTTCCCGAAAAAGAGGTCCGTCTCATCCCCGAACTCTCCCTCGGCTGTCGCACTCATCGCCGGCGCCGAGGTGGGCCACGGCAACCCTGCGCTCCTTGCCACCGTGGACCGAGGGCCATCCGAACCGATCACGACGCGCCCGTGGAACGTTCCGTGGTTCGTTTCGACGGCGTCCCCGCGGACGCGTGTCGCGGTCGTCTCGACGACGAGCTCCGAGCCCTCCTGGACGGCCTTGTCTGCGAGGGCTTGGTCCATCCTGTCCCGCCGAACCGTGAATCCCTTGAACGGTATCGCGAAGTGCCTCCCGTTCGGGGTCCAGATCCGAATCACGGGAGTGTCGATCAGCTTCATGCGGTAGGGTACTCCCATAAGATCCTCAAGGTCGCCGATCGTCGGGAAGATCGTCCGAATCTCTTCGTTCGTCGCCACGTATTCGCCACACTGCACGGGCACACCGATCTCCTTCCGCTTGTCGAGGAGGAGGACCTTCAGGCCGCGTCGGGACGCGTAGCGCGCGGCGGTGCTTCCCGCAGGGCCGGCGCCCACCACAACCACGTCGTAGGCCACCCTACCCCCCCCAGAGGGTCAGGCGTCGCGGGAGAGAACGTACTGCGAGAGCTTCAAGAGGCTCCTCTTCGCCTCCGTGTCCGGGATATGCGCGAGGGATGCCTCTGCAATCGATGCGAAGTGCCGTGCATCCGCGCGGGCCTTGTCG
This sequence comes from uncultured Methanomassiliicoccales archaeon, assembly GCA_964348145.1. Lineage (GTDB taxonomy): Archaea > Thermoplasmatota > Thermoplasmata > RBG-16-68-12 > RBG-16-68-12 > RBG-16-68-12. Next base: position 1,037 of record CAYGBO010000038.1, on the reverse strand, counting down.
ATGGCCCCCGCTTCGCGAATCATCGACAGCGCCTTCAGGACCTCCGCTTCCTTCTTCTGCCTCTTTCGCATGATCGAGGCGAGCCGCTCGTGGTCGATCGCGCTTCCGTTATTGAGGGCGTGGATAGCCACAAGGGTGACGTTGCCCTCGCGGATGTCCGTCCCCGCTTTCTTCCCGAGGCGGGTCCCGTCGCCGACGACGTCCAGAATGTCGTCCACGATCTGGAAGGCGATTCCCAGGTTGAGTCCGTAGTCCCCCAGGGCCTCGACGTGTTCGAGACGGGCCTTCGCGAGAAGCCCCGCAATCTTCGCCCCCGCCATGATGGGCAGGGCCGTCTTGCGCCGGATGATATCGAGATATTCGTCCTGCTTCACGGAGACGTCGTAGGCCCGGCGTTTCTGACGGATCTCGCCTTCCGCAAGGGCCGCGCACGCGTTCGCCGTCAACTCGACGATATCCGCGTCAAACTTCCCCCCAATCCCGAAGGCTTTCACAAAAAGGAAATCACCCGTGACGAGGGCATTCTGCAGTCCGAACTTCTTGTAGGCCGCCATCCGGCCACGCCGCATCTCCCCTCCGTCGTTGATGTCGTCGTGGATCAGGGTCGCACTGTGGATGAGTTCGAGGGCTGCCGCGAGGTCGACCGCCTTCCGGATGTCCCGGCCGCCGAGGGCTCGGAAGGCCAGGAGGGTCACGAGGGGTCGGATCCGCTTGCCCCCCGCGTCGATTACGTAGCTTGCGATATCCGTGAGCAGGGGCTCCTCGGAGAGGACGCTTTCCCGGATGCGCCGCTCAACCAACGCCAGTTCCTTACTCATCCCGAAGTCCAGAGGACCTGCCATCAGCGCGGGCTCCGTCGAGCCTATAGTCGGGCCTTATATAATCGTTTCTTCAGGAGAAGGTACTTACAGGATCCCGACAACCTCTCCGGGGAACGCGCCTTCGTCCACGACCGTCCCGGGGGGCCGCTCCGGGAACAAGACCTAAGTGCCGCGCGTGACTTCCTTCGTCGTCTCGGCGGCCAAAGCGCCGTTCGT
>CAYGBO010000037.1:11240-18138 GCA_964348145.1 uncultured Methanomassiliicoccales archaeon | reverse complement strand
CGGTATGGCGGCGGTCTCGACAACCGCTGGCCGCAAGGCCTCGCAGGTTCGAATCCTGCCCTGGGCGTTTCTCTTCATAGAGACGCCCGAATACCCTGACGCCGTCCGCAACGGCACGCGCCTTCTCACTCACTTGTCGTACGGCGGAGGGCCGATCACTCAAGCCCCTTTCCGGGGACCGTTTCGAGCTCGCGGAAGAACCCAGCTCGATCTTCCTTGTCCCGGATCTCCTTTCCCGCCGACTCGGCGAGCTTCAGGTACGTCGCGCTCTCGGACGGTTTCCCTGCCACCGCGTAGGCCCTTGCCATTGCCTCGAACGCAAAGGCGAGGTCGAAGTCCCCGATGCCGTTCCGTCGCACGATATCGAGGCACCGCTCGGCGTGGTCGAGACTGGCCCGAGGCCTCCTCAGGACGGCGTAGACCCGGGACACCTGCCATTCGCCCCGTGCCAGGTTCACTGCGGTTCCCACCTCGGACCAGTGGTAGACCGAGGCATGAGCCGCGTGGACCATCCGGTCCTCCTCCTCTCGCGTCCTCTCCTTCCTCTCGAGGAGCGTCCAAACGTTGTTGAACAGATCGACGGCAAACTTCCGGTGGCTCTCGGGTATCGTGTACTTCCTTTCGTCGCTTCCTTCGCCCATTTCCTTCTCGCCCTCCTCGCCTTCAGTCCGGCCTTCCGCCGCTGGCTGGGAACGGGCCCGAGGCAGTTAAGGATGGGGCTCGAGGACTCCGAATCCGATCCTGCGGGTTCTCGCAAGTCCCCTCGTACCTGCGCCTCAATGAGCGGGTCCCCCACACCGCGCAAGTACAAGGTATCCGTCCACACATACACCCGGCCGGAGGAAGGGGATCCTCGATGCGGTTGGTCGGGCTCGCAGAGGAGGAAATCGAGCGGATTCACGAAGCCACGATGGTGGTGCTCGAGCGTACGGGGGTCGCGGTCTATGAGAGGCAGAGCCTGGACATCCTCGAAGCGAGCGGGGCGAAGGTTGACAGGGCGAGCTCGCGGGCCCGCATTCCGGAGACGTTGATCACGAAGGCTGTGGAGCAGGCCCCTTCGAGGTTCAAGCTCGCAGCGCGGGATCCACGCAGGTCGATCGAGCTGGGCACGGGCACGACCTACTTCACGAATTCCGCGACGGGCATCGAAGTCCTGGACCCCGCCACGGGGCAAGTCCGGAAGTCCGTGCTCGCGGATATCGAGGTCTTCGCAAGGGTCGCCGACGCACTCCCCCAAATTGCGTTCTTCGGTCCCACGGTCGTCGCCCACGACGTCGAAGGCGGCCTCCACTTCCTCAAGGAACTCGTCGTCGCGCTGGAGCACACGACGAAGCACGTGACGCACGAAAGCCATGGCACCGAGCTGACCCGTCGGTTCGTTCGGATCGCGCAGATCGTGGCGGGTGGAGAGGAAGAGTTCCGAAAGCGGCCCGTGGTGTCCGCAGGAGGATGCCCCGTGAGCCCTCTTCAATTCGACGGCCCGAACACGGAAGCCATGCTCGAGTTCGCGAGAGCCGGGATGCCCTACGACGTCCTGAGTATGGCCATGGGAGGAGCCGCCGCCCCCATGACCCTCGCGGGAACCCTCACGATTGTGAACGCGGAGGTCCTCGCAGGCCTCACCCTCTGCGAGCTCGTGAACCCTGGATGCCCCGTCCTGTACGGATCCGTCGCCACGATTATGGACATGAAGGTGGGCACGCCGGCCCTGGGGGCCCCGGAGCGGGCCCTCTTGAGCAGCGCCGCTGTCCAGCTCGCCCACCACTATCGCCTGCCCTCCTTGGTCGGGGGGATCAGCACGGACGCGAAGCTCCCGGGGGAGCAGGCGATGTTCGAGAAGACGATGACTGGCCTGGCTCCTGTGCTCGCGGGAAGCGACATCGTGTTCGGACCCGCCGTCCTCAACTCGGCGAGGACGTACAGCGTGGAGCAGCTTGTCCTCGACGACGAGATCGCGGCGAGCCTCCTGAGAATCCAGCGAGGGATCGGAGTGGACGAAGACGCTCTCGCGCTCGATCTCATCGACCGCATTGGCCCCGGTGGCGGATTCATCGGCACGAGGCACACCCTGGAACATGTCAAGAAAGACGTATGGATGCCCGATCTACTCGACCGGAGTTCAGGTGGCGTCGGGTCCCGATTCCGCGGAGGAGACATGGGTACGAGAGCGAAGGAAAAAGTTCAACAGATCCTCGACGAGCATCGAGCGGACCCCCTGGAAGGAGAGCAGAAGCAGGAAATCCGACGAATTCTCTCGGATGCAGCGGCCCTGGCTTGATCAAACGCCGGCTCATGAGCCGCTCGAACCGCTCCCCCCGTGTCTCGCCTCATGTGGTCCGGCCTCCTCGGGATCCCTGGTACTCGACAGATTCAAGCCGTGCCTTTCCTCTTTGCTATCTGTGAGGACCTCCCACCCGGAGCCCTGCCCCGAGTGCGGGAAGCGGACGTGGAATTGGTACCACCTCTCGAGCCGGATCTGGATCGAGTGCGAGCACTGCGGCTTCCAGGGCCGGGTGAGCAACACGCCCGTGGCCGGGACGGCCTCGGACAGCGAATCCCGGAAGACGTCCGGCAGGACGTCCTAGATCCGCCGGAAGGCCTTCTCCAAGGTTCGGACCGTGTGGGGCTTCCAGTACAGAACGTCGAAGAATGTGGAGTCGCCGTCCATCTTCTCATGCTTCGCCCGGATGATCTCGGTTCCGTACCAGTAGCAGAACGCGTAGGAAGCCCAGACCCGGTTCGCAGCGTACCGGACGTCGCGCACGGCCTGCTTCCAATCCACGAGGCCCGAGTGCATCGCGTACTCGAGCAGTTCTCGCCGCGGCTCCTCCCGATGGACCAACCATGCGAGGTTCACCTCCGTTCCCCACCGAAGACGGTTCAAGAGGAGGGTGAGGCGATCCTCCGGGCTTTTGTCCCAACCGATGAACCGCATCGCGTTCTCCGCGAGTCCCTCTTCCACGGGGCCCATGGGAGATGCCGCCAGGCTCACGGCGGCCTCTCGGGGGAAGTCGCCCTCGAGGTATTCCCACTCCCGCGTCGCCTGATGGACGTGGTGGCCTGGGTAGGCCTCGTGGGCCGCCATGTCCCGCAGGGCGGGCCACGTCCACGGCAGGTCCACGTTCAGCTTCACGACGCTCTGGTAGTCGCGGGTGTACAGACAGATACCGGACGTCGCGCGGCCATGGGTCGCGACGAGCCGGGATCGCTCTGCGCGAGGCAGCTTGAAGAGCCGGCGGGCCTCCCGGCGGGCAAGCCGGAGGAATCGGCCCATCGTCAGCAGGACCGCATGGGGCTCGACCCGGTGGCTCCGCTCCCATGCCTCCACCTCCTCCCGAAGGGCGTTGTCTCCTGAAACGCGGAGAATCCTTCGGACGTCGTTCCGGAGGGCTTCCAGCTCGGACTCCTTCGCGGGCTTCGCCGGCAAGTCGTAGAAGGATCGGACCTGCTGGGAAAGGGAGGGCACCCGCCCACGCACGAGGGACGCGAGGGCCTTGAGGGTTGGCAGGTGGTCCGTGAGCCAGTCCCGGCGGAATCCGGCCGGCTCCTCCCGCGCCAGCGTCCCGAGACGCCGGAGGGCCTCATCGATATCGACCCAGGCCGGAAGGACAGGCAGGCGGACGGGGTCGAGGTCCCAGGGCTTCAGCCGCGTGCCGTCCCGATCGCGGGATCGCCGGTCCAGGGTACCGGCAATCTGTAGGAACGTCCGGGCGGTTTCATCCGCCAAGGGTCGTCGGGGCACCGCGCACTGAACGGGAGATGGGGCAAAAGCCTTTGGACGAGCCCTCAGACGGGCCAGTAGACGCTTGCGAGGACGACCGCCGCTCCGAGAGCGATCGCGAAGGCGACGACGAGCCAGGGCGGAAGCTTGATTGCCTTCTCGTCCTCCTGGTCGAAGTAGCGGATGAGACCTGCGGCGGAATGGAACCCGGTGTCGCGGTTTCGTGGCATGCCGTCTCTGTTCATGGGGCCGAGCGTATTAAAGGGTTTCTCACCGCATCCGCGGGGCTGTCGGAAGAGATTAAGGGCGGCAAGCCGCATCGCGATCCTTCCCGGACGGCACAGCCATGGCGGAGACGAACACCGTGTACATCGGCAAGAAGCCCACGATGAACTACGTTCTCGCCGTCGTCACGCAGTTCAACAGCGGCACGAAGGAGGTCCTCGTGAGGGCCCGCGGCCGTTCGATCTCCCGCGCCGTGGACGTCGCCGAGATCGTGCGGAACCGGTTCGTGACGGATGCGAAAATCCGCCAGGTCGACATCGGCACGGAGCGCATTCCTTCCGAGGACGGCAAGACGGCGAACGTGAGCCGCATCGAGATCCGCCTCGGTCGGTAGCCGCGAGGGGTCCAGCAAGGCTCTTATGGCTCGCTCCGGTTGTCCGCATCCATGACGCCCCTTGAGTTGCTGCTCCTCGCGGTCGCAGCCTTCTTCGCGGGCGTCGCGGGCTCCTACCTGGGCATCGGGGGCGGCGTCTTCCTCGTCCCCTTCCTCTCCCTCGTCCTCGGGATCGACCTCCAGGTTGCGATCGCAACGAGCCTCATCGGCGTCATCGCGACTTCCTCGGGCGCCGCCTCCGTGTACGTCCGGGATCGGCTCGCGAACCTGCGGCTCGGGATGCTCCTCGAGATCGCCACGACGGCCGGGGCCGTGGCCGGGGCCCTCCTCGCGATTCACCTCGACCCGCGCGCTCTGTTCTTCCTTTTCGCCGTGGTCGTCCTGTACGCCGCCGCATTCATGGCCCGAACGAGGGAGACCGCACGCGAGCGGTCGTACCGGGCCGGACCCGAGAGGCCCCTCACCGCGCGGCTCCGCCTCGGGAGCGTGTACTACGACCACGAGGACCAGGGCGTGTATCGGTACCGGGTCCGCCGCTTGGGCGCCGGGTTCACCCTCGGTGCCCTCGCGGGGGGCCTCTCTGGACTCCTCGGTCTCGGAGGGGGATTCGTGAAGGTCCCAGCGATGAACGTCGTCATGGGCGTGCCGGTGAAGCCAGCCGTGGCGACGAGTAACTTCATGATTGGCGTCACGGCGGCGGCGAGCGCGATCGTCTACTACGCGCGGGGTTTCGTGGATCCGACCCTGGCCGCGATGGCGATCGTGGGCGTCTTCACAGGTACGAACCTCGGGACCCAGCTCCTACTCCGGGCGAGGGCGGAGAGGATCCGTTTCGCCTTCGCCCTGTTCCTTGCCGTCCTCGCGATCCTCATGGGGCTCCGCGCGTTCGGCCTCGGGGTGACGCCGTGATCGGCCCCCGCGAAGCCTTTGCGATCGTCCAGAGGCGGCTCCGGGCCCTGCGGCGCGCGGTCGTCACGGAGGTCGAGGACATCAACCGGCTCCTGTACCATGTCCTGCGGTTGGGCATCGTCATCTCCGTGGGCCTCATCGCCTTCGCCTTCCTTCTGAGCCTCACGGGGGGTGACCCTCTGCCCACGTCGCCCATTCCGGCGCGGGGTCTCGTGGACGAGCTTCTACGTTCGACGCCTGGCGGATACCTGAGCCTCGGCGTCGTCGTCCTCATCGTCACGCCCGTCGCACGGGTCCTGCTGAGCCTCGTGTCCTTCGCGGAGGAGCGGGACCGGCCCTATGTCATCGTCACAGCGGTCGTCCTCATGAACCTGCTCCTCGGCCTCCTCCTGGGCCTGGGATGAACCTTTAAGCCGGTCCGTCCTTGGGGACCCCATGGACGAGGTCCTCGGGGCCGCCGCCGCGGTCGATTGGTCTCGCCTCGGAGACCGGGCCCTGTGCAACGCGTGCCTCGGCCGCCTCTTCGGGAAGCTCGGGCACGGTCTCACGAACGAGGCCCGGGGCCGAGCCGTCCGGCGCATGGCTCCCGTGCCGCCCGGGCCGTGCTGGGTCTGCGCGGGCCTCACGGCGGAGTACGGGGAGGCGCGGCTCGCCCTCTGTCTGCAAGGACACGTCGCGCGGAAACTCGAGGCCTGGGACCACAGCACGTTCTGGATCGGCTCCAAGGTCGATCCCGAGATCGCCGCGCGCGAGGAGGCCCTTTGGAGGGAACTCGGCGTCACGCAGCCGGAGCCCCTGAGGGCGGAGATGAACCGCGAGGTTGGCAAGGACGTGTGGGAGAAGACCGGGAAGGAGCCCGACATCGATCACCCGGATGTCCTCGCGATTGTGGACCCGGCGTTTTACCACGTGGACCTGGAGGTCCACTCCCTCTTCCTCCGGGGCCGATACCGGAAGCTCGTGCGCGGGATTCCGCAGACGCGCTGGCCCTGCCGCCGCTGCCAAGGCAAGGGATGCACGAGGTGCGACGGCACGGGGAAGATGTATCCGACGAGCGTCGAGGAGATCATCGCGGCAGAAGTCATGGAAGAGTCGGGAGGCACAGGCCACGCCCTCCACGGCATGGGGCGAGAGGACGTCGACGCGCGCATGCTCGGTCGTGGGCGGCCTTTCATCCTCGAGATTAAGACGCCGAGGCGTCGGCACATCGACCTCGGGGCGGCCGTCACGCGGATCAACGCCTCCGCGGTCGTCGAAGTGGACGGGCTCGTGCCCGCGACGCGGCCCGAGGTGGTCGCGTTGAAGGAGGATCGCGCACCGAAGACGTATCGTCTTCTCGTGCGCGTCACGCCTCCTGTCGAGGAAGCAAAGCTTAAAATGGCCCTCACTTCATTGGGAGCGCAGCCCATAGCCCAGCGCACCCCATCCCGCGTCTCGCACCGACGAGTGGACACGACCAGGCACCGGCGGCTTCGGCACGCTGACGTGCTCCGTGTCGACGGCGACCTCGCGGAAGTGCACCTCACGACGGACGCTGGCCTGTACGTGAAGGAGCTCGTCCACGGGGACCGCGGCCGCACGCAGCCGTCCCTCGCGGAGCGGCTCGATGGGGCGTGCGAGGTCCTTGAGCTCGACGTCCTGGACGTCCA
>CAYGBO010000037.1:0-11230 GCA_964348145.1 uncultured Methanomassiliicoccales archaeon | reverse complement strand
GACCCACCAGCGCGCTCACGTAGATCGCTTCCCCCGTAAGCTCCGAACAAATGGGGTAGAGGGCACGCAGCCAATCAAAGAGCTCGACGTCCTGGACGTCCACGACGGAGACTAGGAAGATGGCGAAAGCCTCCAAGGGGATCATGGAGAAGACGCGGCAAAAGTTCCGCCGCAGCCCGAGAGAGCGAGGACTCTCCCCGATCACGCGCTCCTTCCAGCCGTTTGAGCGCGGGGACCGGGTCGTCATTGTCATCGACTCGAGCGTGCAGAAGGGTTGGCCCCATCACCGGTTCCACGGCATGACGGGCACCGTCGTGGGCACGCAAGGCCGCGCCTACCTCGTGGACGTGAGATTCGGCGGCCGGACGAAACAGGCCGTCGTGCTGCCGGAGCATCTGAGGCGGGCCTGAGGAGGCCTCGAATGGAGGAGCACTATCTTTCTCTCGCAGAAATCAAGGTCCTCCTCGAGAAGGAGAAGCGAGCGCGCGGCGAGCTGAGTCAGGAACAGCAGTACGCCCTGGGGCATGCCTCATCCTTCGCGAAGACGGACCCGACCAAGGTGCCTGCGATGCTGAAGGAGCTCATGGAGATCCCGATGATGTCCCCGGCGAATGCGATGAAGATCGCCGACCTCCTGCCGACCCATCTCGATGACGTTCGAGCCATCTTTGCCAAGGAACGATTCAGCCTATCCAAAGAGGATGCGGAGAAGGTCTTGGAGATCGTGACGAAGTATCAGTGACGGAGGCGATCCCATGGAAGATCATGCCCGCATCCTGGACTACTTACCGCAAGGTCATCCGGACCAGTCGAAGTTCCGCAGGGAGCCCCTCGCGTACGCCTTGGGCGAGGACGAGTTCAAGCTCTTCGAGCTAACTCCGAAGGAGAAAACGAGCCTGGATACGGGGCAGCGGGTCTACATTGGCAAGGAGGCGGACAGGCGAACGGAAATCCTCCACGTGAAGCGCCGCGTGGGCTACGACGAACTCACGACGGGGGCCCAGAACGAGATCCCGTTCATCGTGGGGGAAATTGTGAAGGGGAAGGAGGAACGTTTCGTCGGGTTCTTCAACAACGCCCAGGCGATCACGACCCGTTTCCACATGCTCGAACTCCTACCCGGGTTGGGGAAGAAGACGATGTGGGCCATCCTCGAGGAGCGGAAGAAGGGACCCTTCAAGTCCTTCAAGGATCTCGAGGACCGGGTGAGTGCGATTCACCATCCGGACAAACTCGTCGGGAAGCGGATCGAGATGGAGATATCCGACCCGACCCAGAAGTACCGACTGTTCGTCGCTCGCTGAGCCCGACCCGTCACCTGATCTCCGCTTCGACGCGGGCGCACTCTTCGGGACCGAGTCCGAGCTTCTTCCGGAGGGCCTCGAGCAAGGATCGCTCCTCCTCATTGATGGCCCCATCCTCCGCGGCCTCCCGGACAACGGCCCGATAGATCGCGGATCGGTCCGAGAGGATCTCCTCCATGACCTCCCGTTCGATGCGCGCATGTTCCTCGCGGGAGACCCCAAGGTGCTCCCGGAGCTGTTCGATGAGCATTCGCTCCGTTGCCGTCACCCGTCCGTCCTGCCATGCGGTCATGATGGCCCGGGCGTAGTCCTCGAGCTGGCGGACGCGCTCGTCCATGGCCCGCATCCGACGCTCGTCGATTCCCTCGAGGTACTCGAGGTCGAGGTCGTCCACGGCCATCGCCTCCCGGACAATGTCCGCGAAGGTGAGGTGAACGGAGGTCGCATCGTCGATCTCCCGCAGGGTCATCTGTCTCATCTTGCCCTTCACCCGAATCGGGACGCGCACGGTCCCGAGGCGCTCCTTGATCTTCTTGGCTTTCTCCAGCCCGCGGGCCGTCAGGTAGTAGGCGAGCATACGCTGCTTCTCGCCCTCGATATGAACCTTCACTTGGGTCAGGCCGTCCTCCCGGACGAGGGACTCGATGTATCGGGACACGTGCTTGCGGTGGATATCCGCCGCGTAGGCGATCGCCTTCTGGGTGACGGCCTGGGGCAGGACGTAGCGTTCCTCCAAGTTGCGGAAATCGGAGAGGTAGAGGAGGATCCGTTCCTCCGTCGTGAGGGCCAAGGGCGACCCAGGAGGCATGGTCGGGGATGCGCGGCAAGGGTCCATAATCCTTCGCCCCGGGCGCACCCTCGATTCGCGCACCCCTCCCCTAGCTTCATAGGTCCGTCCCCCGTGGACCCGGTGGCATGCAGGTCCTCCAGGCGATCCCGACCTCCAGGGATCTCCGCGCCGTCTTCGATGACGACACCCACCGGGCAATCGCGAGCGGCCTCTGCGTCCGCTGCCGGGGGGCGAAGCTCCTCTGCGGGAAGGCTCGCTGCCCTGTCCTCGTTCGCTACGACTTCCTCCTGCGCTCCGCCCCCCTCGTCGAGCAACTCGACGTCGCGGGAGCCTCTCCCCCCGGGGTCTTCGTGGGCCGATTCGGCTATCCGAAGGTCTACGTGGGCCCTCTCGTCCCGCCCGTTCACGGCGACACGGCGATCCTCGACTCCCCGGAGGCCTGGCTCGACCGGTCCCTGGAGGACATCGTCCGGTTCCGATCCCAGCTCGTCCGCGGGATGCACCGGGTCCGTGTGACGGATGTGGACGGAGCCGGACGGCTCGTCGACCTGACGCGGGAGCTCGCCCTCTGCACGCGATCCACGGAGGCCGAGATGGGCTTCACCCGGAAGCCGCGGGGCCGGATCGTCCTCGACGACGCCGTCCAGCCCTTCGGCCCCTCCGCCCCGTTCGAGCGCCTGTCCCTGGGGACGATGCGGGTTGACCCGAGGCTCGACGACGCCCACGCGGACAGGGATCTCCTCGCCCGGGAGGCGGTCCTCGGCCTCTACGCGGACGGCGTCGCAGTATCCAAGATCCAGAGGGCCTTCAGTGTCGGCGCCTTCGGCCTCGGAAAGAAGCGACGGTTCGTGCCGACCCGATGGTCGATCACCGCAGTGGACGACACCGTCGGGAAGGATCTGAGGGAGCGGGTGAAGTCCTTCCCCCTCATCAACGAGATCCGGGTCTTCGAGAGCGTCGGCTTCGACGACCGGTTCCTCGTGGTGCAGATTCCGCGCCCCTGGCGGTACGAGGCGATCGAGGCCTGGTACCCGGCGACTCTGTGGAATCCCCTCGGCCGGGAAGCCGTCATCTTTGGGGACCACGAGGGTTACGAGGGCCGGACGACGTACGCCTCAATCGGAGGCTGCTACTATGCCGCGCGGCTCGCCGTGGCCGAGGCCCTCCTTCGGGAGCGGCGGCAGGCCGCGACGGTCATCCTGCGCGAGACCCACCCCGGATACATCATGCCTGTGGGGGTGTGGAATGTGCGGGAGCACGTCCGGGACGCCCTCCGGAGGCTCCCGCGCCGGTTCACCACGATGGGCGATGCCCTGGCGTACGTCGGAACGCGGCTCGACATCCCGATCTGCCGGTACGTTCGCATGAGTGAGGTCCTGAAGCACGTCCTGCACCAGCGGACCTTCGACGACCTCGACCTGTGGGCGCCGGGGGCCCTCGAGGCCCTCCGGCAGGAAGGTTGAAACCCGCGCGGGACCGTGCGTCCCGCACGATGGCGTCGCCCCACGAGTTCCCCGAGACTCCGGTTCCCGCGGTGGGCGCCCTCGTTTTCCGGGACGGCGAGATCCTCCTCGTGAAGCGAGGAAAGGAGCCCCGACGAGAGCGGTGGAGCATCCCCGGCGGGTCCCTCGACGCAGGCGAGACGGTCGAGGCCGCGGCGGCGCGGGAGGCGCGGGAGGAAACCGGAGTCGAGGTGCGTCCCCTGCGCGTCGTCGAGGTCCGGGACTATGTCGACCGCGAGGCGACAGGGCGGGTCCGATGGCACTACGTCCTTATCGACGTGCTCTGCGAATACGTGACCGGGGAGCCGAGGCCGGCTTCGGATGTGAGCCACGCCCGGTTCGTGCCCCTGCGGGAGCTGAGCGAGTACGACGTCGTCCCGGACGTGATCGGGGTCATCGAGCGGGCCTCCCGCATGCGCTCGCCGTGACGGGGACCCGGGGTTGCCCCTTCGGGGGACCCTCTGCCGCCCGCTCGGTCGTAGTAGAGGGGATGCCGAGGCGCCCTGCGACGCCGTGATGACGGGCTCGAAGGCTATTTCGCCCCGGCGCGCCATCCGGAAGTCGTGGCGACGCCGACGACCGCCGCCCTCGCTCTCCGCCGGGCCCTCGACCTGGAATCCATCCCACTCAGGGAGCCCGCTCCTCGACCTGGACCGTCCCCCCTCCTCAACCCTCGGCGGCTCGAGCTCCTCCTCGCGGCGGCCGCCTATCCCGGAGTCCACCTGCGATCGGCCTCGAGGCTCCTCCTGTCTCCTCTCCCGTCCCTCCGCTTCCACGTGCTTCAGCTCGTGGAAAGGGACCTCCTCCGCGCGCGCCGCTTCGCAGGAAGAATCTCCCTCTTCGTCCCGTCCTTGTACCGCCCCGAGGCGGAGCCCCTTCTCGTCGCATGGGGAAGCCCGCGCGATCGGACAGTCCTAGAGGCGCTCCGCGGGCATCCGCCACGCTCCCGGTCCCAGCTCCGCTTGACCCTCGGGTCCACGCAGGGGCGGCTCGACCGGTCCCTCATCAGGCTGATGAAATGGGAAGCGGTGCGGAGGACCGGGAACGGCAGGTCCGCGCGCTTCGCCCTCACCCGCCTCTGGATGCGCTTCGAACGGCAGTGCGGGGATGAAGTCGAGGGACGACTCGGGACGTTCCTTGAGTTACTTCGATCCGAGAAGCTGCATCCTGCTGTCGAGTCTAGGCAGGGGGACAGGGTCCGCATGAGTGTGGCGGGACCTCGAGGGCGCATCCGGTTCGCGCTCCCCCTCAACCCCCTGACCCGGGACAAGTGAGGCGGGCCTAGGCGTCGTCGGTCACGCGGGAAGCTCTTTCCCACAGTTCCCGCAGAATTTCGACTGGGGGTGGACCGCGCGTCCGCACTGGACGCAGAACCTCTGAGTAGGCGGCGGGGCGGGGACGTAGGCGGGCATGACGATCTCACCAAGCTTCCCGTAGGCCAGCAGGAAGAAGATTCCGCCGATGAGCCACGCGAAGAACAGGCCGAGGATCCCGAGCACGAGGCTTGGCGTGCGGGCGTCCGCGTAGCGTCCCTGCTCGATCTGCTGCATGGTCGTCCAGGACCACCACGCAAAGCCGACGCTTATCGCTGCGAACACGCCGAAGGGAAAGAAGAGGGGGAAAAACATGGTTGTGAATCCCATCGCGGTTGCCGGAACGATGAACACGGCGGACACCATGACGCCGATGACCCAGCCGATCGCCGACAACACGTAGAAGATGAAGCCGATCAGCGCATAGGTCCTCGCCGATTCGGCGGCCGCCGCAAGATGAGGCATCGGATACGTCAAGGGCGGAGGGAAGTGAGTTCCGCTATAAAATCCTCTCCGCGCAGGGCCGGTGGAACAGGACCTTCCTGGATGTTGGTGGGAGTTCCCTGGCTGTGTGGAACGAAAACGCTGGCATTGCACATCAGAGGTGCCCGGAGGACAATCCGCTCCGTAGGATCGATGTCCGGCGAAGCCCGATATCGTTATGTAGTGAGATGCCCGATGCCGAACCGGGGGAGATGTCTTGCCCAAGTCCACCGTGATTTTGGCGATTGTCGTGGCAATGGCGATGGGGACGATGGGTGCCTCCGTCTCGACGAGCGCGGAGACGTTCTACACAAGCCTCCGCGGTCAGGTCGCGACGGCAACCGCGGTTGTGTTCCAGCCAAATCCGGCGAATCCCGTCGCGCTCATCGTCACGGAGGTGTTCGTCTTTGCCATACAGGGAATGATTCATACGGGCGGAGCGGGCTCACCGGAGAGTGTCTCGAGCGCGATCGTTCTCGTCGGCCAGTTCGAAGTCGTGGGAGACGCAATAACCCCTCAGTTCCTGTTCCTCGGTGAGCTGGAGGACGCACCGGTGTCCTTTGACCCGAGCTTCCCGAGGCTTCCCACCTCCGCCGTCCTGACCGCTTCCTTCGTCGGCCTCGATCTCGTCTCCGGTGAATTCACGACCGTGGACGTCGATCTGTCCTGGACAGGCACGGGAGGCCGGAATCACACATATTCCGTGACCCACGTCGTGGTCGACGGCCTCCTGTTCCACTCCCGTGTCAACGGGTTCGTCCGTGAGACGACGACCGTCACCGGGACGATCGACGGCCTGCCCACGCCCATATCCATGGATCCGCCTGGCGGAGGCCCCTTCCCGCCCTTGGTCCTCGCGGAGCTCGGTTTCTTCAATGTCGGGGAACTCTCCGTCAGCCAGGTTCCGTGACGGGTACCCATTCTACGATCTCGTTCTCTCCCCGCTCCCGAGCCGGGCCGCCTAGCGAGCCAGGCAGGAACTCCTCTGGGTACGGCGTCGTAGGCTAGGCCGCTTGTGTATCCGAAGAAGCCGAAGGCAGTCGTCGCGTTTTGCGAGAGGGCAGTGTACACAGGCGGTTCAACCCTTCGATAGATTCTCGAAATCTATGGAGTCGCGTCCCGGGTCGGTGAGCCGGCCTGGGACTCCACTATGTAGAAACGAGGCCGCAGCATTTACAGAACTAGCATTATCCTTAAGGCGAACGGGTAGGAATCCACCTCGTCGAGAGGAGGCGACATCCTTGTCCAGTGATCAAGAGGCCGGCGACATCAGTCGACGTGCCTTTCTGCAGAAAGCGGTTGTCCTGACCGGTGCGATTGCCGCGAGCACACCGTTGCTCGCCGCGAGTACTCCCTTGCTTCGCGGCTCCGAGTCGTCCACGATCTATGCAAGCGCAAGGCCGCAACCGGCTCCGCGCAACCCCCTCTACATCCCGCCGACGGTTTCACCCAGCGGCTTGAGCCTCACGGAGGCCCCCGCCACGGTGGACCTCGGGGGCGGGAAGCTGTCCTCCGTGTGGGCGTACAACGGCCTCATGCCGGGCCCGACGATCCGCGCCGCGCGAGGCGAGACCGCGCAGATCGGTCTCCTAAACGGATTGACCAAGGAGACGATCACCCACTGGCATGGTATGATCGTGGACGACGTGAACGACGGGCATCCGCGGTTTGCGATCCCGCCCGGCGGCACGTTCGGCTACAACTTCGCGATCAACCAACGGGCCGCCATGAACTGGTACCACCCCCATCCGGACAAGCTCACCGGGGAGCAGGTGGCCTTGGGGCTTGCCGGGGCGTTCATCATCACGGACACCCTCGAGGCGTCCCTCGACCTTCCATCGGGCCCCTATGAGATTCCGCTCGTCGTGCGGGATGCCAACCTCGACAAGGCCGGGAATCTCGACTATCGACCCAAGAGAGGCGGGTTCCTGGGGAAGACGCCGCTCGTCAACGGGACCCTGAATCCAAAGCTCGACGTGGACACCACCCGATATCGATTCCGCGTGCTCAATGGCGCCAATTCCCGTATCTTCGGGCTGAGGCTGAGCAACGGAGCGCCTTTCACGCTGATCGGCACGGATGGCGGTCTCCTTGAGACGTCCATCTCCCTGCCTCAGGTCGATCTGGGGCCGGGCGAGCGCCTCGATGTGATTGTCGACTTTCGCGGGTTGGGCGTCGGCAGCACCGTCATGCTGCAGGATGCCCGTTCCCGCTGGGATCTCCTTGAGTTCGTCGTCGCGAGGACCGCGAGCGATACGGGGACGACCCCGACAACCCTGTCGACGATCACGCCTCTCACGAACCCCGTCAGGACCCGGGACTTCAAGTTCGAGGGCATGTCCAAGATCAACGGGCTGGAATATGAGGTCAATCGGATCGACTTTCAGGTCCCCCTCGGCCAGACGGAACTGTGGCGCTTCTCGACGAAGGGGAACGCCCCGCATCCCGTCCATGTCCACGGCGCCTATTTCCAGGTCCAGTCGCGGACCGGCGGTCGCGATCAGGTCTTCCCCTGGGAGCGTGGGTGGAAGGACACCGTCCTCCTGGAAGACGGGGAGACCGTGGAGGTCCTTGTCCGCTTCGACGCCTTCAAGGGCATCTATCTGCTCCACTGCCACAAACTCGAGCACGAAGATGCTGGAATGATGGCGAACTTCGAGGTCGTGTAGGGAGGCCCACCCACGCCGCGGACCGTGACGTCGCCCCCATCTTTACGAGTAGAAGGTACATCGATTCATGAGGTGAGGGTCGCGAAGAGGAGCGTGGGTACTAGAAGGGGGGCAACGGAGATACCGTTGCGAGCCGACGCGCCGCCCCTTCACTCAGCGGAAAGCGCCCTCAAACCCGGTCTCCCCGCCACGGAATAGGTGAGGAGGATCCTCCTGACGTTCGGGTCGGTTCCCGAGCATCGCCCAAGGAGACAATCGTCGGGTCCTCGTCCATGCTGAATACTCGCCCTTCGCGTACGGTTGTAGCAATTGCGAACAGGAGTCCACGGAGGGTCCACGAGTAGACAGTTGTCAGGGCGTGGAAAGCCCGCTATGGAGACCGCTGGATGCAATTCGACTTCTCCTCAACCTCTTGCTTCCTATGCTCTTTCGCAGGTTCACCCAAGGAGGCGTATCCACGGAAGGTTGTATGTCGAGAGGTCATGAGCGTGTTTCGATCAGGCGATTACGACGGTGGCGAACTCTAATGGTTGCATGTAGAATCGGGTGCAGCTTCCGACTGACGAGGAGCCTGCACACATCGTCTCGATCGCGAAGTCCCGTGGGTCCTTCCGAACACAACCGTGGTCGTCAGGTCTCGCACCCGATACCGTCCTTGTCGGCGTCAAAGTGGTGAGGGTCGGGAGGGAGAACCAGGAAGTCCGTGTAGGGAATGTCCGCACAATCCAGGTCCGGGGGCGGAGACGGTATGCAAACATCGGGATAGGCCGGATCGCAATCTTAGAGGAGCATTCCGTCAACGCTTCACTCCCGAAATCAGTCTCGGGGCAGAAGAGGTAGTAGGTACTCGCATGGCCGGAGGAAATCATCGCCGCATTTGCGTTCAGGCCGTCGCAATAGACGACTGCGAGAATCCGGCCGTAGGGGTCGTCGCCGACCTGGAAGTCGTCCTCGTCGACAAGGGCCGACGTGTTGGAGCAGAGGGATTCGAGATAGAGCCAAGACTCCGGACCACCGACGTCGCTCAGTTCGGGGGCATCGACCAAGACTAGCCGTATCTTAAGACCGCCTTCGATTTCCACCGTGTCCCCGTCAATGACCCGCGTCACCGTCGTCTCGATACAGAGGGCATAGCCCGCGCCCATGGACTCCTTGCATGGGGATTCCTCGGGGGGCGGAGGCGGGGGTGGCAGAGGCGGTGGGGGGTCCTGCGGGGAATCCGGCGGTGGAGACGGCGGTGGTTGCTCGGTGGGGATAGAGGACGGTGAATTCAGAGGACCGGTAGCCACGAACAGGGCGACGACCACCATGACGGAAACGACGATGGAGGCGAGGAAAGTGAACCGACGGCGGGAGGGCATCGGCCCGGGATGGGGGCGGGGATTCATGAACCCTGTCTCGGACTATGGCTACGCGAGGGAAGCTTTATGTTGCCCGTACGGAGCGGCCTCGGGGAATTGGCCTCCCAGCAGCTCGAACGTGTCCGAGAGACGAACACCCCGAGGACGTCTTGCCGAAGGTTTTCCGGAGGACTGGAGGCCGACGGAAGGGCGAGGAGTCAGGGGCTCACGTGCCGCCTGCTCGCGGGCAGGACCATTCCGATCCACTGCGCGAGACGCTGAGGGATCACGGGCGCGACGCCCAGGTTCGCGGTCTGCTTCGGCTGGGCCACGAGAGTCATGTCGGAATCCCCGCAACCCAGTATGGTGAGGATGCCATCCGGGCGATCTCCCACCGCGATTGACATGACATCGGGCGAGTCGCGAAACGCCCGCCGTACGAGTTCCTCGAGGAGGTCCTCGATGCCCGCGCCCACCGTCGTACCGGAAGCTGTTTTGGCGGCTGGCCACATCATTCCCGGGGGGGTCCCGGATCTCGACGCGATGGGGTCGCCCTACCTTCGATGAGAGGCGGAGAATCTTGTGGAACCTCGCGAGGCCCGCGATCATTGGAACGAGGGGCGACGACGTATGCCGAACAGAAGAGTCGTACGGCAGTTCGATACACGTTGCGCGCATGTAGACCGGAGCAAGTGAGGATCGCGGCGCGATAACGAGATGAGTGGCCAAAATCTCGGTAGCACTTTGCTTTTGAGCCCGCTCTTCCCCCTGCAATGGCAAGTGCATCCGCTGGTCACGCAGGAGAAAACCGAGAGGGGCCAAGTCTCGTCCCACCGTTCATCCGTGGGGATTGAGGATGATTCCGTCGAGTGCGAGCACGCCGGGTGCAGTGTCCGCAAAGGAGCCCATGATCTTCATCCCCTGGAAGCCTCCGCTGCCTTGCCCCACGAACTCACCGGCACTCGGCCCGCCCGTGATCTCTCCGCTGAAGCGGCCGCTGAAGGTTCCGCTGAGGCCAGCCCACGTCCCCTCGATTGTGAAGGATCCGAAGACGTCGCCATTGCCCGTGGCGTCCACGTTGACGTGTTGCACCCCGGATACTGTCCCGCTGATGTCGCCTCCGGTGAACGATCCCGTCACAATCTGACCGCGAACGTGTGTCACACCGTCTTCGTCTACCCAGATTCTTCCTGGATCGACCGGATCGTCGAACGTGACTTCCGCAGCAAAGGCCGTCTCGGTAGCCTCTGCCCTGACCCCGGGCGCTGCCAGGACGAGCGTGACGGCAAGAACCGACAAGCACATTACTACCTTCCTAATACACTCTCACCTCCCCCCGCGGTGCGAGCCTTGGGAATTTATAGCGCGCCCCTCCTCGGCGCATCCCTCGCGGCCCGCATCCGACGCGGGAGTTATGAGCGTTACGGACATATCAATTCTGATAACGACTCACGCGCGGTGCCCTCATCGTCCGAGTGGGAAGGGTCCCCGCCTGTGCTGCACGAACAATGGAGGGGAGCCCTCGGTAGGCGGCAGGATCCTCACGGGGTTACGGAACGTCGTAGTCCTCCACGCATTCTCTCCGCGGGGGATGGCGATGCCTAGGGAACCGCGAGGACCGCGGCCTCCGCGTTCACGAGCCCGAAGCCGAAGAAGCGGTCGTAGCCCGTCGGCCCGAGATCCGTCGCGGTCAGGTCCATCGCGAATCGAACGTCGAGGCCGGAGCGGCCTGAGGCAGCGATCACGAGGGCCGCCACACCGGACACGTGGGGCGCGGAGAAGGAGGTCCCGCTCGCGGTCTCGTAGTCGCTCGCTACGACGGTCAGGGT
>CAYGBO010000036.1:8814-18260 GCA_964348145.1 uncultured Methanomassiliicoccales archaeon | reverse complement strand
GACCTGCATCAGCCACATCTATATTCACGCCGCTGCCGACGAGCAAAGAACGCAACACCGTAGAAGCGATCGGAAACTCTGCGACGAAAGGAGTACCTTCGACTCGCGGCATCCGTCTGGACGATGACACAATCCAGCGACGCGCAATGTCTTGAGCTTCAGTCGAGATTTGAGGAAATTCCCTTCCCAGCAGTGACGCGAGAGTTCGCAAGTCGACAAGCGTCTCCCCGAGGTCAAAGAAGACAACGGCCTTGGCAGATTTCATTGGGATCACCTCAGTGCACGATTTGGAGGCTTGTTTGTTTGGGTAACCCCCTCGAAAAAACTCAAGCTCTGGGGAGGTTTCGATAAGCTTCTACCGGATCTAGAATCCGCGAGGTTCCCTTCTGCGTACATAGTCTTCCAGCGTGATCTCTGGGCCTAGCGATGCAATCATAGAGTCGTAGTCCTCATTGCTGGCCCGATTCAGTCGTTTCCGCAACGAGAAAGCATCGATGAACTCGTTTCTAAAGACACCCTTTAGGAGATCTCGATAGTCCTGACCCTCAGCAATGGCACGAGCCGCTAGAGATCCGGATATTACGGCATATCGGAACCCAAAACCCGCTACTGCATCCTGAAACCCCCCTGATTCGCCGGCGAGAAGAGTTCCGTTCCGGATCGATTCCGCAATCGGATCTTCTTTGAAGTGCGCTTTTCCGTGAATAGTGCCGAGACGCTTGCTTACCCCGAGGATCTCACGTATCCATGGGATCTCAAACGCCCTTTCCGTCATCGAGAGGAGTCTGTCAAAACGCAATTCCTTCCACGAGACGCTGTATATGGAGTGAAAGGTCGGACCAGGTGTGATGACAAGGTATCCTGAAGGTGCTATTTGATTGTCGAAAAGTCCGTAAGCGGTTTCCAAGTCAAGAGAACTCCCTTCGGTGCTGAATATGTATCCTGCGCCAAGTAGGTTAAATCCTCTCGCCGGCGGACCGGTCGCGGCAATGTCAGCTTCCTGAGGATTCAGGGCACTCCCGAAGTGAAACTTCACACCGACCGAGCTCGCACGTCGAAACAGAAGCTGATCCACCGTGATCTCATCGCGCCCCCTCAAGAACAGATAGTGAGCTGGGCCGTGAAGGACATTGCGAAAGTGCGGGGAGTACCGAATGGTCCTCCGGACGACGGAAAATGGATGGAGATCAAAGCCGAACGCTCGTAGTTCCTCGAGTGCATCGACGGGCCGATAGTTTCGGACCGCTTCCGTGTGCGGGCCTGAACTTGGAAGCAGCCTGCTCTTCCTCTCGTAGACTTCCACGGAATGACCCGTTTTAGCGAGAGTCAAAGCGGCTGCGAGTCCCGCGAGCCCAGCACCGGCGATCCGAATCGTCCCGGGCACACTTTCCTAATCGCCTTCAACAGAAATAGCTTGCTCGACGAGGGAGGGCGACCATAGGAAGCAGTTACCCTTCGAAATCTAAGACAATCGAAGAAGATTCCAATAGAGAATTGCTCCCGGCGGTATTTATACTCCTTCATCGATAGTGCGCTTGACCCCCCGTGACAAGCAGCGCCCACCCGGTGAGGATAAGGCTTGGTCCTATTCGAAGCCCTCCGTAACTTGCCCCTGCTCTCAGGCGCAATTTGGTTCCTGATAGCTTCCCTTCAAATCTATCGCGACCGGGTCCACACTTGGACGGAGATGTTCTTCCTCGTGGCGTGCTTCTTCGCCGGCTTCTATGCCATTGGAGACTGGCTGTTCTTCAACGCAACGAATGATGCTGGCGCCTTCTTCGCTGCCGTGGTAAGCCTCACGAGCGTCACCCTGACGGAACTGTTCCTGCTGCTTTTCACGCTCGTTTATATTGGTCGTATGAGGCGCGCCTACTGGTTCTTGCCCGCTGCTTCCGGGGCAGTCCTTCTCATCACGTGGTCCGTCATGATAGAAAGCGTCCTCCAGCCGACCCCTGACGGCCTCTACATACCGGTGTTTAACCCGATCCCCTTCGCCATCTTCATCGCCTACATCTTGGCCTTTGGGATTGGCGGCATAGCAAACCTCTACCGACTCCACAACATTATTCGCGAGCATAGCAGGAACCTAGCGCGAAGGACGCGCGGCCTAGTCGTAGTGTTCACGCTGGTTCTGATTCTGGGTCTGGCCACTAATGGCTATCTTGGCCTGACAAGAGACACCCAAGTCCCTCCTCCTTTTTCGACCCTGCTTCTGGTCGTAGCGGGCGCCACCATGTATACCTTGTATCCGGGGGGCCGCGAGCGAGTCTCCGAAGCAATCCGCCGGTTCAAGGCCCGCCGCTACGACATCAAGGGTGCGTTCCTCATTTACCAGGACGGGACCCTCATCGGCTCCATGACCCGGCCCGGCGAGAAAATCGTCGATCAGGATCTGTTCAGCGCGACCCTCGACGTGATTCAGAACTTCATGCGAACCTCCTTCCCGGGACTGCGGGGCAAGTGGTTGAAGTCGATATCCCACGGGGACTACACCCTGGTCATGGAGCGCGGACGCTTCACCTACCTCGTGGTGGTCCTGCAAGGTGAGGAGAGCGACCAGCTGCGACGCCAGATGCGCGATCTCCTCACGGAATTCGAGATCCAGAACGGCGCCGCCCTGACGGACTGGCGGGGCGTGTCCACGGATGCCGTGGGAATCGATGACGTCCTGCTTCCCCTCTTGGAGGAAAAGGCGAGCGTGGTCGTCTAGGCGTACACCTGGACCAAGCCCACGGGGGACCCGAGGACGAACAGCTTCCGCGGGTGCGGCGAGACGCGCACGACCCGCTGCCCAAGCTTGACCTCCCGCTGCTGGAATCGGTCCTTGATCTCGTCGATGGACACGTACGTCTTCGCCAGGGCCTCGCCTCGGTGGAGGAGCTTCGCGAGGTACGCAGAAGCCGCCATGGCCGCATACTCCCGGTCCGTCCAGTTGCTGCTGAGCGTGCCGTTCTGCGAGTACATGTAGGCGGCCCTGCGCATGCGGATCGGGATCCACCCGCCGCTCACCTGGAGCTTCGTGTGCCTCACGACGACGTCGATCTCGGGCAAGGCCTCGAGCGCCTCCCGGCCCGACGGGGTCAGGAACCATTCCTCCGCGTAGTCCAGGAGGAAGTGGGCGTCGAAACCGGCCCGGGCCGGGAGCGGGAATGCGTCTCGGAATTCGGATTCGAGCTCGTACCCCGGCCGAAGGCCGTGGAGGCGGATCGCGACCCCATGGCGCCGGGCGTAGGCCCGGAAGGGACCGATGCCTTGGGCTATGATCTTGAGGAACCGGGTCGTGTCCGCGGGGCCGCGCTCCCGGTTGTAGGCCGTGTGGGTCAGGATCACGGAGGTCCGCGCGCCCAGGGAGGACAGGGCGTGCACGAGTCCGAGGCAGTACAGGGCCGCGTCAGCCTCGACGTCCTGGTTCGAGGGCACCGTCAGGGTCGTCCGCGTCCCATCCGGGATGTCGTACACGACGAGGTCCCGCATCCCCGCGAGGGCCCGGTCCGCGTCGATCCCGAGGCGGAGGGAATGGGAGAGGGTTTCCCACACCTCGACGAAGGCCTCACGAATCGCTTCCGGCGTGGCGAGTTCCAGGCCCCCCTCACTCCGGGCCGGGAGTGGTGACTTCGCATCCACGTAGTCCGCCGACTCCAAAAGGGACCTCAGCAAGTCGCCCTCGAGGCGGACTGCGGTCTCCGTGGGTGCTTTCGAATCAGGGGGTTCCATTCCTGGTTCTTTGGGGCCCCGGGGCCGCGACGGATCGGGGATGACGCTTGCCATGGTTGGGACGCCCTCCTCTCCCACTCGGTCTCAGGAATGATTATCACGTAGATAACCTTTGCTAGAGCGCGTACACTACGCTACAAAACGTAGAAATACACAGACGCCATAGGGTCCCCCATGGTGGGACGGAGAGCCTCCATGCGGAAACCCCAGGAGAAGGTGCAGTTCAACATCCGGGTGGATCCGGAGGTCCTCGAGGGCTTCCGGGCCTACTGCCATCGAAACGGGCTGGACCCCCAGGGCCAGGTCATCCTGTTCATGAAACGGGTCCTCGATACAGAATTCGATTTCCAGGAGCGCCTCTGGACCGCTCTGAAGGAGGAGGGCTCGTGACCTGCGTGGCCTCGGTCGGCACATCGAAGCGCCGGGCGAGGACCGCCCGTTCCCGCGGGGGCAGGGCGTCCGGGCTCAGGGTCGCGTAGACCCGGCTGCCGCGAAGGGTCGCGAGGTCCAGGGTGTCCTTCACGAAGGCGAGCAGGGTCGGGAAGTCGTTGTAGAGGGCGAGCTGCTCGAGGCCCAGGATCACGAGGTCGGCGCCTCGGTGGCCGGCAAGGTAGGTCGTCAGGGCGCGCCTCACCTCGACGTCCAGGGACCGCGGGGACGCATGCCACGTTCCCGGCTCCCCGCCCTCCGTGATCCAGAGAACGTCGTAGCCGTCCTCGAAGCGCTGACACGCCTTCGTCGGATGCTCCGTGGTCACGAGGAGGCCGCCCCGCGCGCCGGCCCCGCGGACGGCCGAGGGAGCCTCCTGGGCCGACACGGGGAGCAGGGTGTGATCTCCCTCGGAGACGCGCACGGCCTCGGCTTCTTGGAGGACCTCGAGGACCTGGTCCACGCTGCCCCGCAGGACGGCAAGGCGTTCCTGGGCGAGGGTGCCGAGGCCCACGGCGAGGATCACAGTCCCCCCGGACGCGCTCGCCTGGTTCGTCATGCGCCGCACGAATCGCGCGACCGCGTCGAACCCGACGAGCTCCGCGAGGTAGTCCAGGTCATCCAGGAGGACCGCCGTGCCCGGGTTCTCCCGGAGGACCTTCGCGACCGTATGCTGCAGCTCGAACTCCAGGCCCGCGGGCCGGACGGCTTTTGGTCCGGAGGACGCCGCAGTGATCCACACGATCGGGGTGCGCTCGAGGCCGAACCGCGTCTCAATCCGCGCGGGCGACAGGCCGGAAATGCAGAGTCCGGGCGCCGCGGCGACGATCTCCCGGAACGCACCCATCGCGGTGCTCCGGCCCGGCTCGAGGACGAGGTAGTTGAGCCCCCGGTCGAGGCCGTGCTGCACGGCCGGGAGGGGTCGGGTCTCCGTCACGGGCTCGATCACGAGGTACCGGTACCGCGCGACCGCGAAGGCGATGAAGATGGACCACGCGAGGGTGTACAGGGATCCGTAGCCCACGCGGGTCTCCGCGCCGGAGAGGACGGGCCAGAAGAGCTCCGTGATGCCCGCGGGGACCGACCCGAGGAGGAGGCCCGCCGCCACGACGCCCTGCATCCGGCCCGCGCCTTCCCGGCGGGACCGCCACCACGCGCGGATGAACAGGCCGACGCCCACGTAGAGCCATGCACCGAAGGCCGCGGCGAGGATCCCGTAGGTCGACACACCGAACACGGTCCGAGGGGAGACCCGGGCGCTCGGGCCCAGGGCGTTCGACGCCACGCCCACGACGATGAGGTCCGTGGCCAGGATGAAGAAGGCCCAGATCAGGAAGGGACCGTAGATCGCGGGAAGGGCCCACGGCCGGCGGAGCCAGGGACTCGGCTCGGGGTACGCGGCGGCGACGTGGATGAGCCCGGCGGGCACGAGGACGATCCCGAGCCAGAGGACCTGGAGCCAGGGAAAGAGCGCGGAGTCTGGTGTGCCCTCGGGCATGGACCGGGCGACGGCCTCCGTGACGTCCCACAGGACGAAGGCGAGCATGAGGACGAAGAAGGCCCGGTTCGCGGAGCCGCGCGGGCGGACGCCGAGCACGTACAGGGCGAGGAAGGCGCTCACGCCCAAGGCGACGAGGGACAGGATCGAGCCGAGGGCCACCACGCGCTCACCCGTCCCTCCGGGCGTCACTCCGAGACGATCTCGAAGGTCCCCTGGTCCACGAGGAGCGGATGGTAGTCGAGATCATGTTGCACGCCTCGCATCTTCGCGACCGCGATGTACCGCCGGACGGAGGTGTTCAGGCCCGCGTCGATCTCGCGGAGCCTCAGGTGGACGATCGTGTCCGCGAGGAACTCCTCGACGCCATGGCGGCCGAATCGCACGCTCTCCCGGGGCATCTCGGCCACGAGGAACGTCGTCGCGTGGAGCTCGCGCAGCTCCTCGAAGAACTGGAACACCTCGTTCCGCGGATTCGTGAAGGGCGTGAGGGCGTACAGGGCGTCCAGGGAGTCCAGGGCGATGAGGTCGCACCCCATCTCCTCCTTGTAACGGGCGAGCTGGCGGCGGAGGCCCAGGAGCCAGCGCGGCTGCTCCCGCATCTCCTCGAGCTCCCGCCGGAGGGCCCGGACGTCGATTACATGGAGCCCCTTCGCCCGCGCGGGATCCATCCCGAGGGCCGTCATCTGGGCCGCGAGGGATGCCCGGCTCTGCTCCATGGACAGGTAGAGGCAGGCCGCGCCGCGGAGCTGGGCCTCGTGGTACAGGATGCGGTACACGAAGGAGGACTTCAGGGATCCCGACGGACCCGTCACGAGGACCATGTGGCCCCGCGGGATGCCCCCGCCGAGACGCTCGTCTAGGCCCTTGACGTACGTCGGCACGCGACCGTTCGGCTTCGTGTCCTGGCCCGTAGGAACCCCACCCCCGGCCGTGCTGTGAAGTCACACGCGCCATCGGTCGCATGGGCTAAATACATTGCCGCGGTGAGGGGGCGGGTTGATGATGCCTTGGTCGCCCGGGCCCGACGTCTCCCATCTGTACGATGCGACGGACAATCCTACGGGGGTTACGAACGCAGACGCGGTGGTCGAGTACGCATACGACGGCCTCGGCCGCCGGGTGCGGGTCGAGGGCTCCGACCCGAAGGCGTGGACCGTCTCGTCCCTGTGCTCGCGGTTACGTTCCCGCATGGATCGAGAATCTGCCGGCCGGGAGACCTCGCGCCCCGTTCGAGCACCTTCGGCACCGCCGCGCGGCGTCGCACGCGGGATCCCGGCGTTCTCCCGGCGCGAAGGAGACCCCGCAGGATACCCTTAAGCCGAAGACCCTATTCCCGCGGGACACGTCCATGCCCGCCACGGTCGTCGTCGGCACCCAATGGGGCGACGAGGGAAAGGGCAAGATCATCGACTTCCTCGCGGAGCGGGCGGACGTCGTCGTGCGTTTCCAGGGCGGCGCCAACGCAGGGCATACCGTCCAGGTGGGCGACGAGGTCTACCGATTCCACCTCCTCCCCTCCGGCGTCCTGCGGAAGCGGACCCTGAACCTCATCGGCAACGGGGTCGTCGTGGACCCCGCGCAGCTGATCCGCGAGCTCGAGGAGCTGCGGGACCGAGGCCGCGGCGAGCCGAAGCTGCGCATCAGCGATCGGGCCCACGTGGTCATGCCCTACCACAAGATCCTCGACGGGCTCGAGGAGACGCTCAAGGGGACCCTCGGGGCCGGCACGACCCTCCGGGGCATCGGGCCGTGCTTCGAGGACAAGGTCGGGCGCTTTGGGATCCGCATGTGCGACCTGATCGAGCCCGACGTGCTCCGGGCGAAGCTCGACAAGCTCGTGCCGATCAAGCAGAGGGTGCTCGCGGCCCTCGGCGGTGAGGTTGTCCTCGACACGAGGGCGATCGCGGACGAATACGCCGGCTACGGGGAACGGCTCGGTCCCTTCGTGGCGGACACCTCGGCGATCCTGCAGGCCCAGCTCGACCGCCGGAAGCGGGTCCTCTTCGAGGGAGCCCAGGGGACCCACCTGTGCATCGACCACGGCATCTATCCCTTCGGGACGTCGAGCGACTGCGTCGCCGGCGCGGCCCCCGTCGGCGCGGGCGTCGGGCCCACGCGGGTCGACGAGGTCCTCGGGGTGGCGAAGGCCTTCACGTCCCGCGTCGGCACGGGACCCTTTCCGACGGAACTCGAGGGCGCCCCGGCGGCCCACCTCCGCGAGCGAGGGGGCGGGGAGTACGGCACAACGACCCGGCGGCCCCGTCGGGTCGGGTGGATCGATCTCGTCATGCTGCGCATGTCCGTCCGCGTGAACGGCTTGGACGGCCTCGCGATCACGAAGCTCGATGTCCTCGGCGGGATCGACCGCGTCCGGGCTTGCGTGGGCTACCGCCGGAAGGATGCGGCGGTGAAGGAGTTTCCCGCGAGCATGCGCGTCCTCTCCGAGTGCGCGCCCGTGTACCGGGAGTTCAAGGGGTGGCCCGACCTCTCCGAAGAGGACTGGATCGGGATCGCGAAGAAGGGGAGGCGGGCCCTCCCCGAGACCGCGCGTCGGTACCTCACGTTCCTCGCGACCCAGCTCAAGGTGCCGGTCCGCATCGCCTCCCTGGGCCGTTCACGGGCCGCGACCGTGTCCATGGACCGCTGAGCCGGCTCACTCCGCCGCCCTCGTCGGAAGGGGAGGGGAAAGGCGTCCCAGGCGATCCCGGAGCTCGCAGGCCTTGCACACGTCGTGGACGGTCGGCTCCCCGCAACGGGCACAGGGATTCAGGTCGGCGGCGGGGAACTCCCCCTGGAGGAGAGGCCGAATCGAGTCGTAGCCGCGCACGATCGCGTGCCGCGTACCCGGACTGTCCTCTTCGAGCCGGTTCACGATCTCGCGGAACCGCGCGCGCTGGGCCCGCGCCGCGTACGGACACGTGGCGTCGTTGAAGGGGATCCCGCGGAGTCTCGCGTACAGGTACGCCTCCTTCTCCGGAATCCTGCGGAGGGGCAAGAGGCGGGGCACGAGGCCCGGCTGCACGCGGTCGTGGGGGCCGAGACGCGCGAGCTTCTCGACATCGCCGCGAGCCACGTTCATCAGGATCGACTGGGCCGTGTCGTCGAGGTTCAGGCCCATGGCCACGTAGTCCGCGCCGGCGTCTCGGGCCGCGAGGTTCAGGGCCTGGCGGCGGAAGGGGCCGCAGTAGCTGCAGGGGATCGCGTCGGCGTCCCTCCGCACGACGTCGTCCATCCCGTGGCCCACGGTGGCCTCGTACGCGATCACGCGATGCTCGATCCCGAGATCCTCGCAGAGGCGTCGCGCGGCGGCAATCCCCTCGGGCCGATAGGACGCGATGCCCTCGTCCACCGTGATGCCGACGAGCTCGATGTCGCGGCGATTCGCGAGAATCCGCGCGAGGAGGAAGGCCGCAACACTCGAATCCTTGCCGCCGCTCATGGCGAGGGCGATGCACTCGCCACCGTGGAGCGAGACCTGGGCCCGCAGCTCGCGTTTCACGCGGCGCTCGACGAACTCGAGGACGTGATCGCGGCAGAGATGCTCCCCACTGTATCGGATCCACGTCACGGCCACGGCGGAGCAGCGGGAGCACTGCACGTCCGTTCCATCCGCGGAGGGCCTATATAGTTTCAGGACCCCGGCGGAGGACCGGGCGGGCCCACGATGAGACTGTAGGCGACCGCTGCCGCGATGACGGCCCACGCCCCGACGACCCCGTTCGCAGTCGCCTGGGAGACTACGACGACCACGGGGTCCGCGAGCAGGCTGGCGACGAGACCCACGACGATGGAAATGGAGGCC
>CAYGBO010000036.1:6935-8804 GCA_964348145.1 uncultured Methanomassiliicoccales archaeon | reverse complement strand
GACAAAGTACACGCCAAACAAGGAGAGACGGCGCCCCTTCGTGAGTCGCCAGCTCCGTCGAAGGCCCGATAGCGCGCCCGCCTCTTCCATCATGATCGGGGACGCAAAGAGACTCAGGGCGGTCCAGAAGAAGATGACAACGGGCAGGGAGGCGAGGAGAGCGAGGAGTCCGAGGCCCAGGAGGAGGAAGTTCAGAGTGGCGAGCCCGTAGGCCGTGAGACCGACCGACGCGAACACGGGGCCAGCGATGAGCAGATTCAGGAGAAGGTTCGCGCCAATGAGACGGAGGGCCCGTCCTAGCCCGCGCCCTAAGGAGTCACCGATTCGAGCGGGAGCGCCTCGGTGCTGAAGGATCGCGAAGTGGGTGAGGCCGCCTTGGACGACGCTCACCACGACGACTCCTGCAATCCAGATCACGAACAGAAGCGCTAGAAAGGCGAGGAAGACGTCGCCGAGCACGGATGGCGCAACGGTCGGGTCGAACGTGGCAAGGAACGGGGCTATCGTAGCGAGCGTAGCGTACCAGGAGACGACCGCAAACACGAGGCTCAGAAGGAAGTAGGGCAGGATGAACTCCAGAGGACGTCGGAAGAACACGCGGAACGTGTCCCCGAAGATCGACGAGAAGTCGGCCTGCCTGGGGTACGGCGGGACCCAGCCGTACGCATGAGGTGGCGAGGGCGACGGAACGGGGGAGCCACGTGGGACGGGACTCATCTCGGCGGTCGGTGTGACGCCGCCGCACGAGCGGCACCGGGCGGAACCATCCGGCTGGAATTCCAAATCGTCGCTTGAGCACCGGCTGCACCGGGTGGGCATCTCCCTCCGCGGAGGCATCCCTGCCATCGTCGGGTCATGGCTCGGGTGGCGCATAACGATGCCGACGGCCCGCCACGATGTTGTCTCGTCGATGAGAACCGCGCCCGACCCCTTTTTATGTCCCCGGTTCCTCGAACGAGCCTCGAGGGAGACCGTGGACATCAATCAGGTCGGGATCGTCCTCATGGGCATCGTCCTGGGATGGTTCCTCCTCTTCGCCGTGCGCCGGTACCGGGTCCACTGGGGCGCCTTCGCGGCGTTCTTCGCGATCGGCTTCGGCGTGAGCCTCCTCTCCTTCCTCTACGCCAGGGATCTCCTCGCCTACTACGGCATCGGGATCTTCGTGGGCTTCTTCGGGAACATGATCGTGAGGGTCGCGGGGACCGCGAGGGGCGGCAAGCTGGGCGAAGGCCTCCACGAGATCACGTCCTTCGACGAGCCGCGGAAGTGACCCATGCCCTGGGACGGCGTGCGGGCCGCGAAGGCGATCCACGAGGCCTCGATCTTCGTCCGTGCGAACGTCGTCGGCCTCGCGGTCGGGCACAAGGTAATCGCCGGCGAGGAGACGGAGGAGCGATGCATCGTCGTCTACGTGGAGCGTAAGGTTCCCGAGGCTTCCCTGCGGCGCAGGGACGTCGTCCCGAAAGAGGTCGAGGGGATTCGAACCGATATCATCGAGTCAGGGCGGTTCACCGCCCTCGCGATGCTGGCCCCCCGGGCCGTGTCCCGCACGGACCGGCTTCGGCCCGCCCCCGGCGGGGTGAGCGTGGGCCACCCGCGGGTGACGGCAGGGACCCTCGGCGTGTGGGCCCGACGCGCCCGCGGCGGGAGCGTCCTTCTCTCGAACAACCACATCCTCGCGAACCGGAACGATGCGCAGGCGGGCGATGGGATCCTGCAACCAGGGGCTGCGGACGGAGGGACGTCGGAGGACGCGATCGCGCGGCTCGCGGACTTCGTGCCCATCGTCTTCGCGGAGCGGAACCTGGGCCCCCTGGGCCGCCTCCTCGAACGAGGGCTCGCCCCTCTCCTCGCGCGGATCGGCCTGGG
>CAYGBO010000036.1:6379-6925 GCA_964348145.1 uncultured Methanomassiliicoccales archaeon | reverse complement strand
GTGGCGCAGGGCGATGAGGGCGTCGCCGGCGGTCGACGATCGGATCAGCTCGTCGAGGGTGTCGAGGGTTCGCTTCGTGCGCAGGAACGAGACGTGATGCGGATCGGCCTGGGCCTACGGCGGCTGCCGACGGGTCGCACGAACCTCGTCGACGCGGGAATCGCGGAGCCGATCCGCGAGGACGCTGTGAGTCCGGACGTCCTCGAGATCGGAGGGATATCGGGCGCGGTCGAGGCCGAGATCGGAATGAGGGTGCGGAAGAGCGGGCGGACGTCCGGGCTGACCACCGGACGCGTGACGGCGATCGATGGCGTCGTCCGGGTCGATTATGGCGGGCCCCATGCCGTCTTCCGACGTCAGGTCGTGAGCGATTTGGTCTCAAAGGGCGGCGACAGCGGATCCGTCGTCGTCGACGGCAGCCGCCGGGCCGTGGGTCTCCTTTTTGCAGGGAGTGCGGTGTCAAGTCTGCTCAACCCCATCGACGCGGTGCTCAAGGAGTTGGATCTCGAGCTGTGAAACCCAGATCGGGAGAACGCGTTCGCGGAC
>CAYGBO010000036.1:0-6369 GCA_964348145.1 uncultured Methanomassiliicoccales archaeon | reverse complement strand
TCCGGCAAAAGGTTATTACCGCTTCCCCGGATGTCGCGCTCCGTCCAGGCGTAGCAATGAAGGAAATCTGGGTCGAAAAGTATCGACCGAAGACCCTCGGCGAGGTCGTCGGACAAGAGGAGATCGTCGAGCGGCTCACGTCCTACGCGAAGACGGGGAACCTGCCTCACCTCCTCTTTGCCGGACCGGCGGGCACCGGCAAGACGACCTGCGCGATCGCCCTCGCCCGCGACCTCTTCGGGGACGCCTGGCAGCAGAACTACGTGGAAACGAATGCGAGCGACGAACGCGGCATTGACGTCGTGCGCCAGAAGATCAAGGACATCGCGCGACTCGCACCCTTCGGGGGTTCGCCCTTCAAGATCCTCTTCCTCGACGAGGCAGACAACCTGACCGCGGACGCCCAGGCCGCCCTGCGGCGCACGATGGAGACGTACACGCGGACCGCCCGCTTCATCCTCTCGGCGAACTACTCGTCCCGGCTCATCGAGCCGATCCTGAAGCCCGAGGCCATCCGAACCTTCCTCACGCGCATCGCGAAGGGCGAGAAGCTCAAGATCACGGACGACGGCATGGAGGCCCTCATCTACGTCGCCCAGGGGGACATGCGCCGCGCGGTGAACTCCCTTCAGGTCGCGGCCACCGTGAGCACGACGATCGACGGCGACGTCCTCTACAAGGCCGCGAGCACGGTCCGACCCGAGGAGACGAAGAAGCTCATCGAGAGGGCCCTGGGCGGGGAGTTCCTCCAGGCGCGCGAGACCCTGGACAAGCTGCTCATCGAGTACGGCCTGTCGGGCGAGGACGTCGTGCGACAGCTCCACCGGGCGATCTTTGACCTCAACGTCGACGACGAGTACAAGGTGCGTCTCGTGGATCGGATCGGCGAGGCAGACTTCCGACTCGTGGAGGGCAGCAACGAGCGCATCCAGATCGAGGCCCTCCTCGCCCACTTCGCGGTTATCGGCGAGGATCTGAAGCGGAAGAAGTGATCAGGGGCCGAGGAGCCCCGACCACGAGTCGTAGGCCGACCGGTCGCGAGGCGATGCCGCGATCATCGTCGCCAGGGCCATCCCGTGCTCCGGAGCCCTCGTCGCGAGGAACTCGGAGGCGCAGACGTCCGCGAGGAGGAGGTTGAGACCGTCGTTCACGATGGCGGAATCGCGGCTTGCGTGGTGCGCGAGGGTGTCGAACAGTCGATCCGGGGAGAACCCGCGAGCGAGGTAGAACCCAGAGCGGATTCCTGTCGCGTGAGCCTTCCCTGCTTCCAGCTCCCCCGCGAGCTGGCACAGCTCTTCTCCTTCTCCAAGGCCCGGTTCCGAGGGCGGCACCGGTGGAGGGATCGACGGCGGGAGGCGATGGGTCGTCTGGAACAAGGCGTACAGCCGCTCCGAGGTCCGGGTGAAGGAGAGCACGAAGCGGGCGCAGTGGGCGTAGGCGAGGGTTCGGACCCGGTCCGGCTCGTAGGTGTTCGAAGCCCCGAGGGCCCTCGAAACCCTTGCGGACAGTTCCTCCGCGAGGGACGAGGGGGCATACCCGTCGCGCAACAGGGCGAGGGTCGAAGCGAACCGCGTGCCACGATCCCGGGACGCGAGCATGCGGTCCACCGCGACGCGTCCCGCGTCGTCCAAGCCGCGGCCGTCCGTGCCCAAGGCTTCCAGGTCGACGCCCTCCTGACCAAGGGCGGACCGGATCGCCTGATAGTCCCGGGAATCCCGAGGACCCGCCACGAGGTACTGGACCGTGGGCCGGAGAATCGTCCTCGCATCCTTGAAGGCAAGGACACTCGCGAGCTGCCAGAGCTTGACGCACACGATGAGCTTCTGCCCGCCGTCGCCCAGGTCCTCCGCGGCCGCGCGGAACAGCAGGTCGCCCGCCATGCGTCGTTCCCGACCCTCTGCGAGCATTCCCAGGAATATCGACTCGGCCTCTGGAAGATTCCCGTCGCGGGCCGCGAGCATGAAGGATCGGCCGAGGTGCGTGATCTCGCCGCTCACGACGGCGGGCGCCTTCCCGGGCCGGCTCGCCTTCTTCTCCGCGGCCGCGAGGGCGATGGCCTGGAGGATCGGCAAGGAGTGAAACCGGGGCTGCAGGATCCCGCACAGGTTCGCCGCGGCCGCGAGGGCGACGAGGCCATGGGGCGGACGGCGAAGGGACGGATCGAAGAATACCGCCGCTGTCCGAGAGGCGGTCCGAACGAGCTCCATGGGTGCCACCTTGGCACGAATCCCGCGCACGGCCGACTCGATCGCGCGGTCCGCGCGAGATTGGGCGACCGCCGCCTCAAGGTCCTTCAGAGCGGAGGTGGCTTCGTCCTTGGACACACCCGTGGCAACGGAGGTAACTTAGAAAAATCTTCGGAGTCGGAAGGCGCGAGGGTTCGTCCCTTGCGGAAGGAGGGGGCGAAGTTATGTCGTGGGACCCGTCCCGACGCAAGCGTCAAATGCTACGAGCCCCTTGGACGCGGAGGAGCGGACCATGTCGACCCGACTCTCGTTCTGGAGGAAGGAGACCGAGGACGCCCTCAGCGAAGAGCAGCATAAGACGCCGGGCCTGCTCTCGGATTTCATCCTCGGCAGCCAGGACGGCCTCGTGAACGTCCTCGGGGTCATCTTGGGCGTCGCGATCGCGAGCCAGGACCTTCGCATCATCCTCGCGGGCGGACTCGCCGCGACCTTCGCGGAGTCGATTTCCATGGGAGCCGTCGCGTACACCTCGACCCTCGCGAGGCGCGATCACTACCTCAGCGAGATCGAGCGGGAGAAGCGGGAGATGGCGGAACTCCCTCACGTCGAGCGCCAAGAGGTCCGTGAAATCTTCGAGCGATGGGGATTCGAGGGCGCGGAACTCGAGGACATGACGGACCGAATCGTGTCGAGGCCCAAGGCATGGCTCGAGCTCATGATGGCCCACGAACTCAATCTCGCGCCTGTGGACAAGGCCCAGGCGCGGAACAGCGGGATCCTCGTCGGCATCGCTGCGATCGTGGGATCTCTCATCCCGCTCGCGCCCTTCTTCGTCTGGGGTCAGGCGATCCTCACCGGCATCCTGGCGTCCCTGATCGTGAGCGCCATCACGCTGTTCCTCATCGGATGGTACAAGGCGAAGACGACGGTGGGCCGTCCGGCGAAGAGCGGGCTCGAGATGACCCTCATCGGGATCTCTGCGGCCCTGGCGGGCTTCGGGATCGCATACCTCGTGGGCGCTCCCGGATAGCGAAGCGGCAAGGATCCTTCGCGGCGAACGGGGCGGGCCCGCGGAGGATGCGGATAGCGGGATTTGAACCCGCGCTACAAGCTTGGCAAGCTTGTGTCCTAACCAGACTAGACTATATCCGCGCGATCGGGCCGAACGCGGTCGTGGATGAAAAGGTTGCGGACCTACGTATCCTCGCCTATCAGCGAGTAGGTGTGGCGGGCTGCGCCAAGACTCCCTCAGGGAATAACGCGTAATCTTGATGGCGTGGCGAGAGCATGGCCACACGCTGCACTCTTGGAGGGCACGGGGGAGGATCCAGGACGCGCCACGCGCCGTCATGGCTGCTTGCGTTTTTCCTCTCGGGGCTAGTCGCAGTCGTCCCGGCCTCAGGGGTCGTGAGCGGAATCCTGTCCACGGTTCCGGCCGAGTCTCCCCCAGCGACGGCTTCAACGACAGCCAATGTGACGTACGAGTTCTTCGATTTCTTCAACGTGCCCTTCGGGGAGTGGTTCGACTACCGTGCCCTCATCTTCGGGGACAAACCCATCAACGCAGAGTGCTTTAACGCGAAGAGCATCGACGAGGGAATCTGCTCCCCGCGGGACGCGGCAGTCCGAGACGTCGCTGCGTACCCGTACACGAACTGGGCGTTGCGACCCAGCCTCCCAGGGAAACGCCCCGCTCCGTCCCACATTTACGCTCCCTACCGCATGCGCGCAATCGTGACGGACGTGCCCGGGTACAACCTCTCCCAACCCGTGTTCCTGCCCGTCTTGGATGGGGCACAGCCGCCGGGCTCGCGCCTCGACTTCGACTGGCGCACGCTAGTACATCACGACGGCAGAGGCCCGGTCCCTACAGGCCCTCGGCTGCCCTGTGAGCCTCCTCGACATGGACGGCTACCTAGTCCGGTCTCGGATCGGCCTCACTTTGGACCTCCAAGAATCCCGGCGGGTCTTCGCCGTGACAGCCACGGACCCGGCGGCAGCCCAGGCTTGGTGGGACGCGAACACGCGAGCCGACTGTTCGGCGAATGGGCCTGTCGAGGGGGCCGTGCAAGGATGGTTCGAGGAGATGGGCGGGCGTGCGACCGCAATTGGGACGTACGATGTGTACGGAGCGTTGGGTTGGCACTACGTCCCGTTCTACACATAGATCTCGGCGAGGGTCGACGAGGACGGAACGACGCGCGTGTCGATCGACCACGCGGCGTGGGGCACGGAGATCCTCCTCGCCCGGATGTTCTATTGGGGCTCAGCCTCGTACCGCGCGAACTATCTGGACTCGACGAAGGCGAGAGGGTGGCTCGGCATCGAACCCCTCTCCATGGAGGATGTCACGTTCGTGGGCTCCCTGGTGGAGGAAAGCATCCGCTTCACCTTCCAGGCGGTCATGCAGTACCATTTCGAGCAGGTCTGCCTCCCGGGCCCGAACGGGATCTTCGACCGCCTGGATGACTTGCCCGTCTGGACGTGGGGCCCGACCCTGGCCGACATCGTCCGCCCGCGAGAAGGTAGAGCCTCGCCCTCGGAGCTGTCCCGCTATCCGTTTTCGGTCTACGTCCGGTGCACAGGGAGCATTGACTACGGCCGGGAGATGCCGTACGACTATGTGCCGATCATCTGGGACCTCGAGGCCGGGGAGGCGTGGCGCTTCTCGCTCCCGGTGGGCGACGTCGTGTTCTACGACCCGAACCTGACGCCCATCGACGCGAACCCCTCCGGAGGCTTCGTCGAGATCCATTGGCCTCTCGGGATTGAAGGGACGAATCCTCCGGGATACGGGACCTGGGATTCTTCCTCCAACGCATGGACGCTCGTGGGCCCGTCGGCGACGGGTGGACCGAAAGGCAGCCCCGGGGACTATCCCCTCGTTCCCTGGGGTGCCATCTGGCTCGGTAAAGTCCATTGCGACTTCTGCTTTTGGGCCGATCTCGTCGGGCGATCCGCGTGGCCGGAGCGCCGACACTGGGTCCCTTCCAAGGATCTCGATGGCGTCCTCAGCCTCTACGCCAAGGTCGCGAACCTGGGGGGCAAGCCCGTCCTCGCCGCCGCGGAATTCAGGAACTACGACGAGCAAGGACGCTTCATCGACGCCGCGCGGACCCCTGAGGTCCTCATCGGCTTCGAAGAGACCCTCGTGGTCACGGTGGGGTGGGTCCCTGGGAGTCCGGGCAGGTACCGCGTCGTCGCCTTCGCCCCGTTTGATTCCGACGGCAACGGCATCGTCGAAGCACAGGGGGCGCGGTAAAAGGAGTTCAGCCTCACGGTGACTCCCTAGTCCGCCTGGGCCGGAACGGAGGCCCTTCGGTCAGCCCTATCCTGCGGCCTTGAGCCTTCGGTACCTGTCCAGATACAGTTTCTCGCAGGAGTTGCAGCACAGGTAATGATCGCGGCCGTCCATGCGGAGCTTGATGGGATCCCCTTTGATCGGGCCCTTGCACTGGAAGCAGATGAGTCCCACGGAAAGGGAATCGGAGAGGAGCGCCCGGGGCTCTTCCTTGATCACCCGGATCGCGACGAAGTGCTCGCAGTCCACGACGTCGGGGAAGCTCGCCACGGCTTCAAGGAGGGCGTCGATGTCCGCGCGGTCCAGAAACGTGGCGTCCACGAGGATCCGCCCGCTTCGCGCGACGAGCACCCGCCGCACGGGTTCGAGCTTCGCGAGCTCCTTCGCGACCTCGTCCGTCGCCTGGAGCTTCGTCTTCACGACGAGGACGACGGAGGTCTCGTTGAGGCGCTCCGGATCGAGGTGGGCCCGGAAGCCCTTCACGATCCCCAATTCCTGAAGGGTCGCGAGGCGCGCGCTCACCGTCGGGACACTCACCCCGATCTTCTTCGCGATGTCGCGCAGGGACGCGCGGGAGTCTTCGTCGAGGCATCGGAGAATCCCGATGTCCGTCGAATCGAGGTTCAACGGTCCTGCCATCCGGGCCGCGGTTCATAAACGTTCACGCGTCCGGCATCGGCTCCTTGTGTCACGGGAAGAGAGGCCGCAGCAGCCCGGGCCAGGCCGTCAGGACGAGCAGGAGCGAACCGAAGGCCACGAGGACCATGCCGGCCACGCGTTTGATCGTAATCGTCCTCTCGCTCACTCCCTTCAGGAGGTACCGCCGCGAACTCGAGGCGACGACTGAGACGGCGATCATGAGGAGGGCCATCGTCAACGAGA
>CAYGBO010000035.1:18200-19255 GCA_964348145.1 uncultured Methanomassiliicoccales archaeon | reverse complement strand
GAAGTTGTCGTCCGAGAGGCTCGCCCAGGACCAGGTCGGCTCGTGGTCCGTGAAGTCGAAGCATGTGAGGCCGTCCGGGTCCGATCCGGGGAGGTCCAGGACCTGCTCCGCGCTCCACGTCTGCCCGGCGTCTGTGGTGATCCGCACGCCGAGGTCGTCGTTCCCCGCCGTGTAGGCCTCCACGCACGCCTCGACCTTCGTGATCCATGCGTTCGCCGGCCCCGCGAAGCCGTGACCCCAAAACTGGTGCTGGGCCGAGGAGGTCCGCGATCCGGGATATGCGGCCGTTCGCGTCGTAGGCGACCGCGAGAGAGAGGCCGGAGTCGTCCTCGACCTTCGTCAGGCGGCCGTCTCCGCCGTAGGTCAGGGTGAGCGCGTTGCCGTTCCGGTCCCGCATCACCGCGAGCTCGCCGCCGGAGGAGAACGTCCATTGGGATCCGTCCTTCCAGGACATCGTGTACGTACCGTCCCCGTTCTGCACGAGCTTCGTGCCGCCTAGGCCCCGCGGCGAGGAGAACAGGCCACCGCCCATGTCCTCGAAGACATGCACCGTCCCGTCCCCATCCTTGAATCCGAGGGTGTCCGGCGCGGCCCCGGGGGTCAGGATGATGTCGTACCCGTGGGCCCACTGGCCGCCGAGGGGTCCGGAGTACGCCCCGCGGCTGTTGTACGTTCGCGTGAACGCGATGGGCCAGCCCTTGCCCGGCAGGGTGAGGTCCGTCGCTTGCAGGACGAGGTTGGCGTCCATGGCCTCCACGATCCCTCCGATGTAGTAGCGCCACGCCTCGTACCCGAGGAGGGTCGTCGCCCCCGGGGCACATCCCCCCTCGACGATCGCGATTTCGGACAGGGAGGGGGAGCTTCCGTCCGCGGTCCGCAGGTCGATTTGGGCGCGATAGTACGCCTTGCGATCCGCGTCCTGGATCATATATGCCTTGAGATCCTCCGCCTTCGACTTGGCCCCCGATTTCACGTAGTGCGGGTCGCCCCAGGCCACGCCGTCACCCGACGACCGGATGCGGAGGTCGACCCCGTTGTACGGGGAGGCGGCGTGG
>CAYGBO010000035.1:0-18190 GCA_964348145.1 uncultured Methanomassiliicoccales archaeon | reverse complement strand
ACCCGACGTCCGTCGTCCATGCGCGCACGTCGTCCACGGCCGCCTTCGTCTTCGAGCCGACCGTCTCGAAGCCGACGTTCGCGGGCCCTCCGGGCGGAGGGGAGTCGGGATCCGTCCCCGCCCAGAGGACCGCGCCGTTCCATCGGATCGCGAAGGATGCGCCGTCCGCGTCGATCCCCACGACATACGCCTCGCCCACGCTGATGGGCGTGGAACCCTGCCAGATCGTCGAGGTCGACCCGGAGACGACCTTCTTCAAGGCGACCCGGTTGTTCTTTTCCTTGATCTCGAGGTAGTGATGATTCGAGGCGTCCGACCATCGGAACAGCATCTTGACGAGATTGTTGCCTCCTCCCGAGGCGGTGACCGTGACCTTCGCCTGGAACTGGGTGTCCCCTTGGCCCGCCACGTTCGCCCGGATGAGGGTCCCGGTCTCGAGGCGGGCCACGCCGGCCGCAATGGACCATGAGCCCGCCTCTGTGATCCAGACGCTGTCCTTCGTGTCGTCGTCGAAGTTGTCCGCGAACCATCCGATGCGCAGGTTCCGGTCGCCGTGGTCCTCCGTGACGTTCGTCTTCGTGACGCGCGGCCAGCCCAAGGTCGCGTTCGTGATCCACGTCGGATCGACGTACAGCGGGTACGTCGCGCTCGCGAGCATCTCGGGGTTGAGGCCCAGTCGGAGGAATCTCGCCTCGTACGCGAGGGAGGAAATGGGATCG
The DNA here is from genome assembly GCA_964348145.1 of uncultured Methanomassiliicoccales archaeon. Lineage (GTDB taxonomy): Archaea > Thermoplasmatota > Thermoplasmata > RBG-16-68-12 > RBG-16-68-12 > RBG-16-68-12. The sequence continues at coordinate 17,471 of CAYGBO010000035.1, read as the reverse complement.
TCCCACCTTGACGGCGGATCCGCGGAGTCCCACGCGCGGAAGTCCATCGTCCTCCAGACAGCGGAGCGCGCGCCATCCCGCAGCTCGACCGACTCGCCCACGATGTCCACCACGTACGAGGTCGCGAGCGGGACGAGGACCGCCGAATCCGACGGGATGAGCGGGACCACAATCGTCTCCTTGATCGAGTCGGGGAGGAAGTCGTAGAGGGCCCCGGGCACCTTTCCCTGGGTGAACGTCTCGCCGAGGCGCGTGATCCGAATCTCGTCCCGCGTCTCCTCGACGAGGTACGGCCAGTCCCCCGCCGTAAGGTTCATCGCGCTCATCGGCCGCCAAGCGCCGTCCCACCGCTGGAAGGTCGGAAGGTACCGCACACGGACCTGCTCGTCGGGCAAGGGCGTGATCGCCATCCCGGGGCCGTACGTCGTCTCGGACCCGTCCTGGGGAGCCTCGGGAAGGGTATCCGCGGAAACAGGCACGGGGTATACCGTGAAGGCGACCAGCACCAAACTTGACACAAGGGCAATCGCAGCGACCCGAAGCCTCAGATCCATCCCCCCACGAACCCGAAGGCGTCTCCCGAATGGGGGGGGGGCGGGTACATATAGGTTTGCGCCGAATGCAGCAGAGTGGAAAGTGTCCACAGGGGAGTTGTATTCCCGCTTCGCTGCCTCGAGTCGAGACCCTCGTAACGCACATAGATTCCGTATCGCTCCCCCTGACTGCGGTCCTCTCGCGCCGACGACGTTGGAGAAGTTCTCGGTAGCGATGGAGTCACTGTCAAACGGGTCCGCGAATGAAAGCTGTGGACCCGCGAGAGCTTCTCCGCATTCAAGCTGGCCGGGGTCAGACCGGCAGGAGGGAATGGTCAACGCACCGGCTTCCTCCCGCCCGTCTTCCCTGGGAAACCGGTTCACGGTATGTCTGCCTGCGCAACCCACCGCACTTCCGTCCCGCCTATTCCTCTAGGACGAAGCATCGAGGGATGGGGGCCCTCAAGTCAATCTCGCGTGCTCGATCGTGAGCCCGCATCCGCGAAAGCCTTATTCCGAAAGGACCGGCTACCCGAGCCGTATGGACTACAAGGGTCTCGGGCTCAAGGTCGGCCTCGAAATCCACCAGCAGCTCGCGACCCGGAAGCTGTTCTGCGAGTGCCCCTCGCGGCTCGTCGACGAGGCGATCGACGTGCGGTTCCGCCGACGCCTGAGGCCGACCCAGAGCGAGCTCGGCGAGGTCGACGCCGCGGCGATCGAGGAGGCGAGGCGCAGCTTGACCTTCGTGTACGAGGCGCCGGGGGACACGTGCCTCGTCGAAGCGGACGAGGAGCCCCCGCACCCTCCCAACGAGGAGGCCCTGGACATCGCCCTGGAAGTCGCCCTGCTCCTCGGCGCGAATCCGGTCCCCGAGGTGCACTTCATGCGGAAGATCGTCATCGACGGGTCGAACACGTCGGGATTCCAGCGGTCCGCCCTCGTCGCGATGAATGGGGCCCTCGACGTGAAGGGCAAGGCCTTCGGCATCCCGACGATCCTCCTCGAGGAGGACGCGGCCCGCAAGGTCGGCGAGGCGGAGGGCGAGGTCGTCTACCGGCTCGATCGCCTCGGGATCCCCCTCGTCGAGATCTCCACGACGCCGAACATCGAGACGCCCGACGAGGCCCGGGAGGTCGCCCTTGCGATCGGCTCCTTGCTCCGGGCCACGCGGAAGGTCTTGCGGGGGATCGGGACGATCCGGGAGGACCTCAACGTCTCGGTTCGGGGCGGGGCGCGCATCGAGATCAAGGGGGTGCAAGAACTGCGGATGATCTCGACCTACGTGGAGAAGGAAGTCGAGCGGCAGCTCGCGATGATCGCCGTCGCGGAGGTCCTCCGGAAGCGAGGGGTGACCTCCGTGTCGTCCAAGGTCCACGACGTCACATCCCACTTTCGTTCGACGGACTCGAAGGTCATCCAGGGCGCGCGGAAGAGAGGTGGCAAGGTGCTCGCGTGGCCCTTGCCGATGTTCGCGGGAACCCTGGGAAGGAAGCTCGGGCCCGAGCTCGCGGCCCACGCCCGGATCGCCGGCGTGGGCGGGATCTTCCACTCCGACGAGCTGCCCGCGTACGGGATCCGACGCGAGGAGGTCGATGCGGTCCGCAAGGCGCTCCGCCTCGGCGAGCAGGACGCCTTCGTGCTCGTCGCCGACGAGGAAGGCAGAGCCCGTGGCGCCGTCGAGGAAATGAGGTCCCGGGCGGAGGACGCCCTTCGGGGCGTGCCCGAGGAGACCCGGGATCCGCGACCCGACGGGACGACCGTATACAGCCGCCCCCTTCCCGGACGGGCGCGCATGTACCCGGAGACGGACGTCCCGCCCGTCCGCGTTGGCGCCGAACGGATGCGGCGCATCGAGGAGGGCCTGCCGGAAAGGCCGGAAGTCGCGATTCCTCGAATCGTGCGGGAGTACGGAATCCATGAGCAACAGGCCCGGCAGCTCTTCGAGGACGGGACGTCGGGACTCTTCGAGATCGTCGCGAAGGAATTTAGGGAGGCGAAGACCGCAGCGACCGCACTGACGTACACGTCCGCGGAGCTGCGTCGGGAGGGGCTCGACGTGGACGCCATCCCGGAGGACCACTGGAGGGAACTCTTCTCTCTCCTGAAGGCGGGTCGGTTTGCCAAGGAGGCGATCCCGGACCTCCTCCGGGGGATGGCCCGGCACGGGTCACGCGCCTCGGAGGTCCAGGAATCCCTCGGCGTTCGAGGCGTGGAGCGCCGGGACATCGAACGCGTGGTCGACGAGGTCCTCGCCGCCTCGGAGGATCTCATCCGAGCGCGCGGCGAGGCCGCGGAAAAGGGGCTCATGGGCCGCGCCATGGAGCGGCTTCGGGGGCGAGCCGACGGGAGGCTCGTAATCGAAGTCGTCCGCGCGAGGCTTCGAGAGCGGCTGAAAGGGGAGCAAGGCCGCAAGGGAGCCTGAGGGCACGCATCCGCGGGCTCTTGCACCGGACACCCGAGTGCAGGAAACGTCGAAGCAAATCGCATCCACGGGTCATCGTCGACATGCCTCTGGGATTCAAGCGTTCATGGGCGAAGCTCTCCCGAAGACTCGAGGTATGAGCCGGAACACCCAGCCTATCCTCCGACGGGAGGTCGCACCCGAAGTCCGTCCGCGGGGATCATCGCGTCCTTCAGTCCGCACGGGGCTCGCGGGCAATTCCGCACGAATACCTATATAACAGGAGATTTCATTCGGCGTCGGTGAGAAGGGACTTGTCGATGGCCGCGAAGAAGGCCGCGGGCAAGGGGGATGACTGGTTCGCCTCGCTCGACGCCGAGCTGGAGAAGAAGACGAAGGAAGTCATCAAGGACGTGGGCGAGCAGAACGTCGTTCGCCTGGAGATCAACAAGACCCTCATCGAGGACTTCTGGAAGATCTGGAAGCGGTTCAACAAGATCAACGTCCACTTCGCCCTCGAGCCGAACTACAGCAACTGGGCCGTGTTCCCCGACACCTTCCCGGACGGCGAGTGGCACTGGCGACCCGGATTCAAGCCTGCGGCCGTGCAGACGATCCAGCTCCTCGACCGCACGACTACGTCGACATCGACGGCCGCACCCGGCTCCGCATCATCTTCGAGTACTGCGAGGGCGAGCACTACTACAAGTACAGCGGCTGGAAACGGATCTGGACGATCCACACCCTGTACGACCAGTCCGTCGGCCGCGTGGACCTCGACCAGATCCACCGGATGCTCTCGGGTCTCGTGAAGGTCTGGTACGAGAGCCACCTGCGCCGGAACCGGGACGTCCTGATCAAGTACCTCAAGCAGACCTACGAGAAGGCCGAGACGTTCAACCAGTGACGGCGGGCGCGCCGGGCCCAACTAAAATCGTCCCTGATATCCAGCCCCGAGGCTATAAGCCGTTTCGACCGAATGAAAACGTCGTGGAAGACTTCCTCTCCGCGGCCTTGTTGTTCCTCTTCCTTGGCGGCGCCCTCTTCAGCTGGATCGACTGGCGCCGGCGGGCGCGGAGGCTTCCGAAGCTGGCGGGCCTGAGCTGGTCCTGCCCGAACTGCACGATGATCAACGAGGCGGGCAGCGCGATCTGCTGGTCCTGCGGGGCCGGCATCGCGGGCCGGGTCTTCCTCGCGGGCCGAACCATGGCGGCGGACAGCTGGCAGTGCGCCCTGTGCCACGCATGGAACGGCAAGGCCCGTCGGAAGTGCTGGTCCTGCGCGACGGCGCCTCCCAGCCCGCCGAAGCGGGCCGCCTAGGTGCGGGCGTGCGCCAACCTACCGCGCGCCGAGACGCCTTCTGCGGAGCGGATCAGTGGATCCCCCGGTACAGTCCGCCGTCAATCTGGATCACGTTGCCCGTCAGGTAAGCCGCCCGGCGGGACGCCAAGAAGGCCACGAGATCCGCGACCTCCTCGGGCGTCCCGAACCGGCCCAGGGGCACGCCACGCATCGCCTCGGCCCGCGCGTCGTCAAGGGCCTTGCCTTCCCTCTCCGCGCGAGCGCGGAGGAGATCCGTGAGCCGGTCCGTCCCGATCCACCCCGGGGCGACGGCATTCACCCGGATCCGGGAGGGCGCGAGCTCCCGGGCGAGGGTCTTCACGAGGCCCACGACCGCCGCGCGCATCGCGTTCGAGAGGAGGAGGTTGTCCACGGGCTGCTTCACGCTGATCGACGTGATCGCGACGATGGACCCACCCCCTCGGTCGCGCATGGAGGGCAGGGCGGCCCGGACGAGGCGCACCGCGCTCTGCAGGGTGAGCTCGTACGCGCGATTCCACTCGTCCTCCGTCAGGGACTCGAAGGGCCCCTCGGGCGGGCCCCCCGCGTTCGTCACGAGGACGTCGACGCCCCCGTACGCGGACCGCGCGGCGTCGACGAAGGAGACCACGTCCTCCGCGCGGGCCACGTCCGCGGGGACGGCGAGGATCTCCGCCTTCGTCTCCTCCCGGATCGCGCGGGCCGTCGCCTCGAGGCGTCCCGGATCGCGGGCACACAGGGCCACCCGGCAGCCCTCGCGGGCGAGGGCGAAGGCGACCGCCCGGCCCATGCCCTGGCTCGCCGCCGCCACGAGGGCGACCCGGCCGCCCAGGCCGAGGTCCATGGAGCCGCGGAAGGCGCGCCCGCGTAAGAAGAATTCGCTCAGGCCCGGAGGAAGCCGCGGATCTCCCCGATCGGCTCGAAGCCGAGGCTCTTGTACATCGTCTGGGGGCGGTCGAAGAGGTCCGCCGTGAGGAGGGCCCATTCGCACCGCTCCCGCGCGGCGGCCTCGCAGGCCTCGAAGATCATCGTCCGGCCGACGCCCCGCATGCGGAAGCGGGGGTGGGTCGCCACGTTGTCGAGGAGCGCGAAGGGACCGCGGGGCCACAGGCTCACGATCCCCGCCCTCTCGCCCTCTAGGTACGCGACGTAATCGAGCATGCCCACCGCGGCCCGCCGTTCCCTCTCGAGGCCGTAGATCTGGTCGTGGACTTCCCGTCCGTAGCCCGCCTCCTCGTGGATCGCCCTCGCGATCGCCCGAAAGTCGTCCTCCGACGCCCCCTCTCCGATCCGCCGCACGTCCACGTCGGGGTTCACGACGCATGACGGAAGGCCGAGCCGGGCGAGGGCGAGGTCCGCGGTCGGCGTGAAGGCGTCGCGGGCGAAGGCATCCTGGGATTCGTAGGCTTCCAGGGCGCTCTCGAAGACGACGAGCCGATGGCGAATGTCCGATCCCCGGAGGGCTTCGTCGAGGTCCGCGAGGATCCGCGGTGGACCCTCCGGGGGCAGGGCGTGCACGAGGGCCATGCTCCCCATGTGCACGAGGGGGTATCGCTCGCTCCGGACGAGGACGCCCCAGGGCCGCGGGAGGACGGTCACGGCGGCCTCCGTCCACCGGCGCTGGAAGTCTAGGAGGGCCCGGAACAAGTCCTGCGTGTCCACGTCCCTCGGAACCGCGTGGGCGACATGAACGTATGCTCCCTCCGTCGGCGCGAGGACGCCGGCCGGGAGGCAGTTTCGCCCACCCCACCAAATCCCTATATATCCCTGCCTCCTACGTCGAATCGAGGCGAGAAGACGACACGCCTCAGGATGTGATCTTGTGAGGGAGGAACTCGCGCCCCACGTGCGTGACATCACCCGGGCGCTTGGTGGAAAGATGAGTGAGCAAGACATTGCGAAGGAGCTCTCGAGCTATCTGGACGTGTACCGCGTCTCGCTCGACACCGCGAAACGGTCCATCGTCAAGAAGCACGGCGGGAACCCCGCGACCCTCGCCGTCGGGATCCGGAAGACGCTGCGGGAGCTCGTGCCAGGCGAGCAGAGCGTGGACCTCCTCGTTCGGATCGTGAGCGTGAACGAGAAGGACGTGACCGTCGAGGGCGGTTCGAAGCATATCCTCTACGGCGTCCTCGGGGATCCCACGGCGACGATTCCCTTCACGGCGTGGGAGCCGCTCCCCGCGGTTCCCGCGAAGGGGGACGTCGTGCGGGTCCAGAACGCCTACACGAAGGAGTACCGAGGCCAGGTCCAGGTGAACTTCGGGGTGCGGACGATCGTCACGAAGGAGGCCCCCGACGCCCTGCCCGAGTTCAAGGCGGGGGCCGTCGGGAGCCCCTACGTGGGCAAGCCCACGCCCGTCCAGGTCGTGAACCTCCGGGAGGGGGCCTCGAACGTCGCGATCACGGCCCGCATCCTGTCCGTCGAGACGCGGCAGGTCGAGGTGGACGGCACGGCGAAGGCCGTGTACTCCGGCGTCCTCGCCGATGCCACGGGGAAGAGCCAGTTCAGCGCCTGGAAGGACTTCGGGCTCGGGGAGGACGAGGTCGTGCGCATCGAGGGCGCCTACGTGAAGTCGTGGCGCGGCATCCCCCAGGTGAGCTTCGACGAGCGGGCCACCGTGACGCGGCTCCCCCCGGACGGCCTGCCCTCCGCGGCCGCGCTGGGGGAGAGCCCGCGGATGTGGATCGAGGATCTTGCGGAGCGCGGCGGCGCCGTCGACGTGAGCGTGCGCGGCATCCTGATCGACCTGCGGGAGGGGTCCGGCCTCATCTCCCGGTGCCCCGAATGCCGCCGCGTCCTGCGCAAGGGCGCCTGCCGCATCCACGGTGAGGTCGCCGGGGTGGCGGACCTCCGCGTGAAGGCGGTCCTCGATGATGGCTCGGGGGCCCTCACGGCGGTCTTCGACCGGGAGCTCACGGAGGCCCTCCTCGACAAGACGATGGACGCGTGCGTCGCGGAGGCGAAGGAGGCGATGTCCGCGGACGTCGTGAGGGACGAGCTCTCGGACATCCTCGTGGCCCAGCCCGTCGAGGCGAGGGGCAACGTGACCTCGGACGACTACGGGCTCATGATGATCGTGGACCGGGCGAAGATCCTCAAGGTGGACGTGCAGGCGGAGGCGAGGGAGATGCTCGAGGGACTCGAGGGGTCCTCATGATCCGGGAGGTCGCCTGGCGGATTTTCGCGGGGGAGTACAACGACGCGACCCTCGAGGTGAACGGCGGCGGGGAGCGCTCGCCCTCCTACGTAGTCACGCCCCTCGGAGCGAAGGTGAACCGGGTCTTCGTCGTCGGCGTGATCACGGACGTGGAGAACGTGGGCACGGACCTCCAGCCCATGTGGCGAGCCCGCGTGGCGGACCCGACGGGGACCTTCCACCTCTACGCGGGCCAATACCAGCCCGAGGCCGCCGCGGTCCTGTCGAAGCTCAAGCCGCCCGCCTTCGGCGCCATCATGGGCAAGTCGCGGACCTACACGCCCGAAGCGGGGACCGTCTACACGTCGATCCGGCCGGAGCGGGTGAAGACGGTCGATGCGGCCGTGCGGGACTACTGGATCCTCGAGGCGTGCCGGTCCCTGAAGCGCCGGCTCGACGCGATGGCCGAGGCCCAGAGGATGGACCCCGTGACGAAGGAGGAACTCCTCCGCCTCGGCGTGAAGGAGACCCTCGCGGAGGGCATCGTCCAGGCCGTGGCCCATTACGGCAAGTCGGACCTATCGAGGTACACGGCGATGCTCGCGGAGGCCCTGCGCTACCTGCTCCCCGAGTTCCAGGAGGGACGGCCTCCGGAGGCCGCCGCCGTCGAGGAGGCGGCGAGCCGCGGCCCCGAGCCCCAGCCCGAACCCGGCAATGAATCGGAGGCGAAGGTCCTCGAGATCATCGGATCCCTGGACGCGGACGGGAAGGGAGCCCCGTGGGACGCCATCCTGGAGGCCGCCAAGGGAGCGGGCGTCTCCAAGGAGCAGCTCGAGGAAGCGATCAACGGCCTCCTGGACCGGGGTCTCATCTACGAGCCCCTCCTCGGACGGATGAAGAGGATTTGAGGCCGCCGGATCGGTCCGCCGAGGGACGGCGTCACATCGGCGGCAGGTGCGCCTTGCAGGACCAGCACCGACGGGCGCTCAGGCCCACGCGAGTGCCGCATCGCCCACACCGCCGGAGCTTCGGCAGCTCGCGGATCGCGCGCTCGACCCGGCGCACACCGAGCCGTCCCGTCGCGAGCCCCCCGAGGCCGCAGAGGGCGGCGAGCCCGAGGGCGAACAGGAATTCGGAGCCGGTGGGCCAGGCGAGGGCTTGGAAGAGGAGGAAGCCGACAAAGCCTCCCAGGAAGCCCCCCGTGAAGCCCAGGGACCCCAGGAAGGTGGCCCGTCCCGAGGCCATGCCGACGACGAAGGCCGCGAAGGCGAGGTAGAACAGGCCCAGCTCGAGGGCGGCGAGACCGATCCAGGCGAGGAGCAGGACGGGGAGGGCGGCGAGGATGGAAAGAAACGCCGCGCCCAGGATCGTGAGCATCAGGCTGGCAATCGGGTTGCGAACGGCGGCCATCGCGGGGTCCGACGGAAAGGACCCCTGTGGACCTTAAGGTCCCCCACTCCTTTGTCAATTCATGAGAATCAGACGCCCGTCCTCCCAGTGAGAATCAGACCGCCCGCCGAAAGGGCGAGGGGGCGCGAGGGAACAGAGGGGCGGATCGATTCCGATTGACAAAGGGCGGGGGAGTCCGCCCGCGGGTGGGAGCGGTCGCGGTTCCGCGGACGACAGAAGCCCCTTGCTGGGAATCGAGGGCTCGCCGGGGGCGCGTCCACCGGTCGGACGGTTGCAGAGGACCTTCCTTTATCGGACCTGAAGGATGATTGTCTCACCGTCGGGGCGACGACCGGGAGGCCCGTCCCTCCGCGGTCAAGGCGTCCAGGTCGTCTTTACAAAAAGCCTTTATCGACGGCGAGCCGCTTCATGATGCGAGCGGGATGGCTCTAACGAAAGGGGACACCTACGAGAGCCCGAGGCCTCTCCCGCAGGAGTCGGAACCCTCTCCGGTGTCCAAGGTACCCACGGGCATCGCGGACCTGGACAGCATCGTGGACGGAGGTTTCCCCGGCGGCTCCACGGTCCTCCTCCTCGGCGACATCGGGGCGGGAATGCAGGAGTATGTGTACACCGCAGCCTCGAAGATTTCCATCGTGAACGAGAGGCCCGAGGAACGCCACTACTACCTCGGAGACCACTGCGACGACTCCAATCTGCCCTCGAAGATCTGCTACGTGACCTTCGCGCGCTCCCGGGACATCATCCTGCAGGAGGTCGCCGCGTCCCTCAACCCGGAGTACTACCGGGCCTTCCGGGCCCACACCCAGTTCAAGGACTTCTCGTCCTCCTATTTCCGGCACAGCGTCGTGCCGCCGAACTGGACGGACCGCGAGAACCTCTTCGACTTCCCTGCGGCGAACCTCCTCGAGGACCTCATCGCGTTCCTCGACGAGAACGCCTTCGACGCGATCGTGATCCTCGATTCCCTCACGGACCTGGCGGTCTCGGAGGCCGTCGAGATGAGAGACCTCGTGACGACGGTCAAGGGTCTCCAGCGCGCCTCCAAGGACTGGGGTGGCCTCCTGTATCTGCTCCTGACCCGGGGCATCCTGGGACGGCGCCAGGAGCAGGTCTTGATGGACAGCGTGGACGGCTGTCTCGCCTTCGAATGGAAGACCTTCGCGCGGTCGAGCAGCCGGCAGCGGTACATGTACGTGGAGAAGTTCACGAGCGTGCTGCCCCATCTGTCCCGCGAGAAGATCGCCCGCTTCCCGACGATGGTCACCGCGAATCACGGGCTTGTGGTCGTGTACATGGAACGGATTGCATGAGGTGATCGCACGGCGGAGACGGAGGCGGCCTCAAAAGGCGCGGCGGAAATCCCGGAAGACCTCGTCCTCACGGGAGTGGACGGCCTGGACGCCCTCCTCGGCGGGGGCGTGCCCCGGGGCCATGTGATCACCCTCGTCGGGTCCTTCGGGACGGGCAAGACGACCTTCGCCCTTCAGTTCTTGATGCAGGGCCTCATCAACGGAGAGAAGGGAGTCTTCATCTCCTTGGAGGAGGACGTGGAGTCCATCATCGCGAACGCCGCGTCCTTCGGGTGGGACCTCAGATCCTACGTGAAGGACCGGCGGCTCCACATCGTGAAGCTCGAGCCCGCGGACGCGAAGACGACGGTCACGCGCATCAAGTCGGAACTCCCCGATTTCATCCGCCGGTCGGGGGCCTCGCGGGTCGCGATCGATTCGATCAGCCTCCTCAACATGATGTTCGTCGACGAGGCGGATCGACGGGCGAGGCTCTTCGGCCTCTGCAAGCACCTTCGATCCACGGGGGCCACGTGCCTCTTCACGGCCGAGGTGAAGGACGACAACCCGCGATCCTCCCGGGACGGCCTCGTCGAGTACGTGTCCGACGGCGTGATCGGCTTGCGGTTCAACGAGCGGGAAAACGGGGAGGTGCAGCTCGTCCTCCAGGTGATCAAGATGAGGCGGCTCCGCCACCCGCGGTCCGTGAAACCCTACAGCATCACGGAACAGGGCCTCGAGGTCCACGGGGACATGGAGGTCTTCTGACGGATTTTCGGGCACCACAACCCCTTTTACGGGGCGGCCGCTTACCGCGGCCGTGACGCTCCTCCGTCGCGGCAAGGTGAAGGAGGTCTACGAGGTCTCGCCCGACGAACTCGAGTTCGTCTTCACGGACCAAATCAGCGTCTTCGACAAGGTGATCCCGAGCCTCGTGCCCCACAAGGGCGAGACCCTCTGCCGCACCTCGGCCCACTGGTTCAAGGTCGTCGAAGGGCTCGGCATCCGGAGCCACTACCTTCGCCTCGCAGGAGGGAGCCGGATGCGGGTGAGGCGCGTCCGGGTCATCTCCGACTATGCCAAGATCGACGGCGACACGAGGAACTTCCTCATCCCCCTCGAGGTGATCGCGCGGTACTACGTCGCGGGCTCCCTCCATGACCGAATCAAGGCGGGCCGCGTCCGCCCGGAGGACCTCGGCTTTCCAAGGGGACACGCGCCTGCGTACGGAGAGGAGCTTCCCCGGCCGTTCCTCGAGGTCACGACGAAACTCGAGAAAGTCGATCGGGAACTCGACCGGACCGAGGCCCTCGCCATCTCGAAGCTTCGCGAGGAGGAGTACGAGGCCCTCATGGAGACGGTCCTGACGATCGACGAACGGCTCAACGCGGACGTCCGGCAGCGAGGGCTCATCCACGTGGATGGCAAGAAGGAATTCGCGATGGACCCCGACCGGCGGCTCATGCTCGTCGACACCTTCGGGACCGCGGACGAGGATCGGTTCTGGGACCTCGAAGCCTACGAGAAGGGGCGGCAGGTCGAGCTGAGCAAAGAGCATGTCCGTCAATACTACCGCGGGACGGGATACCACAAGGCTCTCATGGAAGCCCGAGCCGCGGGCCGGTCGGAGCCGGACATACCCTCCCTGCCTCCCGAGATCCTCCGGGACGTCAGCGACCTGTACGTGTCTCTCTTCGAGCGGTTGACGGGAGAACGGTTTCGCTGAGCTCCCGTGAAAAGCCTTTTAGCGGCTCGTCTCATACCCGCCGATTCGGGGGCGCGGAATGGACGTGAGCATCTACGTGAACGGCACGTTCTATGCCCCGTCGGACGCCAAGGTGAGCATTTTCGATCACGGCTTCCTGTACGGAGATGGCGTCTTCGAAGGCATCCGTGCCTACAACGGGCGTGTGTTCAAGCTCGAGCGCCATGTGGACCGCCTCTTCGCATCCGCGAAGGCGATCGACCTGACGATCCCTCACACGAAGGAAGAGATGACGGGGATCATCCTGGATGCGTGCCGTCGGAACAAGATCCGCGACGGATACATCCGACCCATCGTGACGCGGGGGCCCGGAGACCTCGGAATCGACCCGCGGAAATGCACGGCGGGAGCGACCGTGATCGTCATCGTGGCCCGCTCCATCACGCTGTACGACCAGGCCTACGAGAAGGGGCTCAAGGTCGTGACGTCTTCGTATCGCCGGGTGCCGCCCGCGAGCCTGAGCCCCTCCATCAAGTCCCTCAACTATCTGAACAACATCATGGCGCGCGTCGAGGCAAACCAGTCCGGAGCTGACGAAGCCCTCATGCTCGACGAACAGGGGTACGTGGCGGAGGCAAGTGCGGACAACTTCTTCATTGTGCGGGGCAAGACGGTCCTGACCCCTTGGACCTCGACGAATCTTCCGGGGATCACGCGGGAGACGATCCTCGAGCTCGCGCCGAAGGTCGGCGTTCGGATGGAGGAACGGCCCTTCTCCCTGTACGACGTCTGGGCCGCGGACGAGGCCTTCATCACGGGCACCGCCGCGGAGGTCGGCCCCGTGGTCGAGGTCGACGGTCGAAGGATTGGTGACGGAAGGCCGGGGAAGGTCACGAAGCAGCTCATGAAGGCGTTCCGGGAAGTCGTCACGACGACGGGCACGCCCATCTGATCCGTCCGGATATGAGACGTCGTCCTCCCTTCGGGGAAGGGGCAAAGGCTAATGGGAGAGGTACTCATGGCGTCCGCCGCCCATGAAGTTCCTCGAGTACAAGGCGAAGGAGATCGTCGCTCGCTACGGCATCCCGATCCCCAGGGGAATCGCGGCCTCAAACCCCGACGAAATCGTCGATCCGCCCCTACCTTGTATGGTCAAGGCCCAGGTCCTCATCGGCGGGCGCGGGAAGGCGGGCGGCATCCGGCCCGCGACGACCCTGGAGGAGGCCCGGGACGTTGCGTCCCAGATGATCGGCATGGGGATCCATGGACACCGGGTCCGGCAGGTCTACCTCGAGGAGCGCTTGGACATCGATCAGGAATTGTACCTCAGCGTCACGATCGACCGGTCCGCGCGGGAACCGCTCCTCATGGCGTCGGCGATGGGCGGCATCGAGATCGAATCCGTACCGCGGGAGCATCTCATCATGGAACACGTCCCCGCGACCCTCGGGATTCAGCCGTATCTCCTTCGTAGAATCCGGACGCAGCTGAGCCTCTCGGAAGGAGTGGGAACCCAGGTTGTGGACATCGCCCGGAAGGCCTTCGAGATGTTTCGCAGGGAGGACGCGGAACTCGTCGAGATAAACCCCCTCGTGGTCGCGCGCGACGGTCGGGTCTTCGCGGGGGACGCGAAGCTCATTGTCGACGACAACGCGGAGTACCGTCATCCCGATTACGCGTTGATGGACCAGGGACGGACGGATCTCGAAGAGGAGGCCCATGGCAAGGGCATCACGTTCATCCAGCTCGATGGCGACGTCGGCGTGATTGCGAATGGGGCGGGCCTGACGATGGCCACCCTCGACGTCCTGAACCTGAAGGGCGGACGAGGGGGCACGTTCCTGGATCTCGGAGGGACGGACGACCCCGAGAAGGTCCAGGAGGCCTTCGAAATCCTGATCAAAGCGAAACCTTCCGTGATCCTGCTCAACATCTTCGGGGGCATCACGAAGGCGGACACGGTCGCCCGGGGCGTCCGCGAGGCCCTCGAGACGATGGCCCTGGACGTGCCTGTCGTCGCGCGCATCAAGGGCGTGAACGAGGAACAGGCGAAGGAAATCCTTCGAGAGGTCGGCATGCATCCTGCCGAGTCCATCGAGGAGGCCGCGGAACTCGCGGTGAAGGTCCGTTCCGGGGGTTCCTGACGTGGCCGTCCTCCTGAACAAGAAGGCGCGCCTCGTGGTCCAAGGGATCACGGGCCACCAGGGCCGGTTCCACACCCGCGCGATGCTCGACTTCGGCACGAAGGTCGTCGCCGGCGTGACCCCCGGCAAGGGCGGGGAGAAGGTCGAGGGCGTGCCCGTCTACGACAGCGTGCGCGAGGCCGTCCGGCGGAAGCGGGCCAATGCATCGATCGTGTTCGTGCCCGCGCCCCACGCGAAGGACGCCGCCATCGAAGGGATCCAGGCAGGCCTGAAACTCCTCGTCATCATCACGGAGCGCATCCCGTTCCACGACGCCCTCGAGGTCATCCCGTACGCGCGAGGCCACTCTTGCACCCTGATCGGCCCGAACGGCCCGGGCCTCATCACCCCGGGTCAGGCGAAGGCAGGCATCATGCCCAGCCACATCTTTCGGCCGGGAGACGTCGGGGTGATCTCACGGAGCGGAACCCTGACCTACGAGATCGTGAACGCGATCACGCGGGCGGGCTTCGGCCAGTCGACGTGCGTCGGAATCGGCGGCGACCCGATCGTCGGCACGACCATGGTCGAAGCCCTCGCCCTCTTCCAGAAAGACCGACAGACGAAACGAATCGCGGTCGTCGGGGAGATTGGCGGGACCGCGGAGGAGGAAGCGGCCGAATACATCGAGCGCCGCGTGACGAAACCCGTCGTCGCATACGTCGCGGGACGAACGGCACCCTCGGGCAGACGGATGGGGCATGCGGGGGCCATCATCCAGGGAGGGCGAGGCACGGCGGACTCCAAGTTGAAGGCCTTCGCGGACGCCGGCGTTCCCGTCGCCGAGTATCCCGCGGACGTCGCGCGCCTGCTCATGTCCACGTGAGTTCGCGCGGGAGACACACCACCAAATCATTAAATACAGGCCCCTGTGTGCGACTCAACCCGTGCGCAAACTCATCGTGACGGAGAAGTTCAACGCGGCCATGCGCATCGCGACAATCCTCAGCGACGGCAAGGCGAAGCGCACGTCGGTGAGCGGCACGACCGTGTTCCAGTTCTCGAAAGGAGACGACCGCGTCCACGTGATCGGGCTCCGAGGCCACATCATCAACCTCGACTACCCCGCGGCCCTCAACGACTGGGGGCGGGTCGAACTCCAGGAGCTCATCTGGGCCGAACCCGAGAAGTTGATCACCGCGGGCAAGATCGCGGACGCCCTCCGAAGCCTCGCGGCACCCGTGGACGAGGTCATCGTCGCAACGGACTACGACCGGGAGGGGGAATTGATCGGCGTCGAGGCCCTGGAGCTCATCCGGTCCCTGAACCCGGACGTTCGGGTGAAGCGGGCCCGCTTCTCCGCCCTCACGAAATGGGACATCGAACGAGCCTTCGACGACCTCGTCGACGTGGACTATCCCCTCGCCCAGTCCGCGGAATCCCGCCAGTTCATCGACCTCGCCTGGGGAGCCGTCCTCACCCGCTTCCTGTCCATCGCGTCAAACCAGCTCGGTCGGGATTTCCTCTCCGTGGGTCGGGTGCAGAGTCCCACCCTGGCCCTCGTCGTGG
Organism: uncultured Methanomassiliicoccales archaeon; assembly: GCA_964348145.1. GTDB lineage: Archaea > Thermoplasmatota > Thermoplasmata > RBG-16-68-12 > RBG-16-68-12 > RBG-16-68-12. The sequence goes on along the minus strand of CAYGBO010000035.1, from coordinate 1,979 downwards.
ATCGGGAGCGGGAAATCGAGGACTTCGTCCCCCAGGACTACTGGACCCTCCACGCAACGCTCCGGAAGCACGGGGACGGGGCGGCGGCCGAATTCGTGGCGAACCATGAGCACGGACCCTTCTGGGCCCGACGGGAGGCCGAAGCCGCGAAAGGTCGGGCCGATGCGGCCGCCTCCGGCACGATCCGGGAGTATATGGAGAACGAGCGCGAGGAGCGGCCACCGCCGCCCTTCAACACAACGATGTTCGTGTCCGAGGCGAACCGGATCGGGTTCGGCGCCGCGCAGGCGATGCGAATCGCGGAAGACCTGTACCAAGCTGGTTACATCTCCTATCCCAGGACGGACAACACCGTATACCCGCCCACGGTGAATCTCCGGACCGTGTTGCAGAAGCTCGAGGATTCGCCCTTCTCCGCCGAGGCACGCGAGCTTGCGGCCCAGGAGCGGATCTCGCCGAGCCGGGGACGGACGCAGGCCACGGACCATCCGCCGATCTACCCCGTGCAGGGCGCGCCCCGGGAAAAGATCAAACGGAAGGATCACTGGCGGATCTACGAACTCGTCGTCCGCCGGTTCCTCGCGACGGTGGCACCCAACGCCTTGGCCCGGACGTCGGAAGCGAAGGTCGACCTCGGCGGACAACCTTTCGTCGCCGAAGGCTACGTCATCAAGGATCCGGGCTGGCGGAAGTACTATCCCTACTGGCAGGCTCGGGAAACGGTCCTTCCGACCCTGGCGGTCGGCGAGGCGGTGGAGCGGGTCGGTCCGGTCGACCTACGCGAAGACCGCACGAAGCCTCCCCCGCGGTACAGCGAAGGTTCCCTCGTCCAACGGATGGAGAGGCTCGGGCTCGGGACGAAGTCGACCCGGCACGACATCATCAAGAAGCTCTACGACCGGAAGTTCATCGAGGGAAAGTATCCGCGACCCACGATCAGCGGCCGTGCTGTTATCCATGCCCTCGAGGACCATGCGGAGCGGATCACGGAGCCGGAGATGACGGCCCACCTCGAGGCGGACATGGACGAAATCGCGCGTGCAATTCGATCCCACGAGGATGTCGTCCGCGAGTCCCAGCAGATGCTCAGCGAGATCCTCGAGATCCTTGAAAGCAACCGCGAGTCGATCGGTCAGGAGATCGAGGCGGCCCTCCGGGAGCAGAACTACATCGGGAAGTGCAACGTCTGCGCCGAGGGCGACCTCATGGTCATCCGATCCCGCCGGGGCTCCCGCTTTCTCGGCTGCAACCGCTACCCCCAGTGCCGGAACACCCACCCGCTCCCCCAGACCGGGATCGTCCGGAGCGCGGAGGAGAACTGCCCGGATTGCGGCTCGCCGCTAATCAAGCACATCGACCGAGGTCGCACGACGAGCTTCTGCGTGGCCTCGGACTGTCCCACAGTTCGCGAGAAGAATTTCATCGGCCAATGCGACAAATGCGGCGAGGGCGAGCTGTCGATTCGTCACGGCGTCCGCGGGAAGAGGTTCGTGGGCTGCTCCGCGTATCCGACGTGCGACAACTCGTACCCGCTGCCGCAGCGAGGCCTCATCGTGCCGACGGAGGATCGGTGCAAGGCCTGCGACCGCCCCGTGATCAAGGTGATCATGCGAGGTCGTCCGCCCTGGGTCCTCTGCCTGAACATGGAATGCCCCGCGAAGAACCACAAGAAGAAACGGAAGCGGACGAAGGGGCCTCGGAAGCCAAGGAGCCCGCGGAAGAAGAAAGAGCCTCCCGAGGCGATCGAGGCGAAGGTTCCCGCGGGCTAGGGAGCGAGACGGTACGCGAGGGCCCAGACGAGTAGCCCGGCGATGAGAATTACGAGGAACAGCCAGAGGCATCCGTACGGGAAGTTCCTAACCCCAGCGGTCTGTCCTTCGCACCGTGGAGCTTCATTCAGGTGCGGACCCGCCGGAGGTCCGAGTTCCGGCCGTCAAATCGGAAATCGCCCCAGGCGCTGTCACATCAGGGGTTTCCGA
>CAYGBO010000034.1:13432-19307 GCA_964348145.1 uncultured Methanomassiliicoccales archaeon | reverse complement strand
AGGGACGATCTTCGTGGACGGCATCCCGAGGAACGACTGGGGCATGTGGCAGTCCATGCCCCCGGGCACGTACGAAGTGAGCTTCGGCCCTGTGCCTGGCTACGTCACGCCGCCGGCGCAGGTCGTGACCGTGGTCCGGGGTCAGCTCACAGCGGTTACCGGGGATTACGCGTCCCTCTTCCCTGCGACGACTGGAGATCAAGGGGCTATGGTCAGCGGGAGTGGGTCAGTGTCGATTTCGACGGTTTCTTCGTTTGCCGGGGAGGCGGAGAAGCCGGCACTAGGCATGGCCTCCTGGCATCCGTCGAAAATCCGTTCGGTGCCAAAGATGCGCTGACGATCTCCGAGATCAAACGCAAAGAGATTCCCTCCGGTTTTCTGGTCTGCGCCTTCCTTCAAGAGTGGCCACAATGGGGACAGTCCAGCATGAATCTTCGACCGAGACCGCGATTCTTCGAACCGGAGCTCATGAATCTCTCGGAACCAGGAAGGCTGTACGTGACCACGGTAGGGGTTCGAACCGAGGTCCGACGAAAAGGGAAAAGGGGCCGGAGGGGGCGCGACGTCCCCTTCATCCGGCCTTCCGGCGTCCCCACGCCACCGCGACGAGGGCGATGATCACGATCGCCAGGATCGCGACGAGGATCGTGCCGAAGTCCAGGCCCGGCACGACGCGGGGCTCGATCGCTCCGACGCGCTGCTCCGCCACGACGGTCGTGCTGCCCTGCCCGTCCGTGAATCCGTCGAGACTCGCCGTCGCTACGATCCGGAACTGAGTCCGTGGGCCGACATCGGCCGTGAAGGTCGTCGTGAAGACCCCCGAGCCGTCCGTCGGGCCCTCCGCATCGGCGACCTCCCCTCCGAAGCCGACGATCTGGAGGCTCACCAGGGCTCCCGCCACGGGCTGCCCTTCCGCCCGGACCTGCACGGTGATCGTCGCCGCCTGGCCTGGCCTGACCGTCACGACGCTCGAGCTCACGCTCACGGAGAGCGGCTTCCGGTCGGGCGAGACGGTCATCATCCTCGACGACGTCGCTCCGCCGTAGCCCAGGAGCGTCGCCTGAAGGGTCACCTCGACGTCCGTCGTCCCGTTGACAGCGGGTGCCGCGATCGACACGGAGACGCTTCCCGCGGCGTCCGTCGTGCCCGAGGCCACCTGCGCGCCGCCAATCCAGAACGAGGCGGAGGCGCCCGCCACGGGCACCCCTTCTTGGTCCGTCACGCGACCGATCGCCGTGGCCTGCTGGCCCGACTTGAGGGAACCCGGGACGAGGGTGAGCTCCGCGGAGAGCTGTCCGACGCCGGCCGCATGGAGGTTCTGGTACGTCCAGAAGTTGTTCACGCCGCCGGGCATGGAAACCCAGCCGTCGAAGGCGCCCCGGACCGTTGCTTCGATCGCGTCGAAGTGGAGGACGGGGATCATGAAGCCCTCGTTCATGGCCCGAAGCTGGACGCTCTGTACAGCGGCCTTGCGGGCCGCCATGTCCAGGGCGGCGTCCGCGGCCGCGAGGTCCGCGTCCAGCTGTGCGTCCGCGAAGGCGAAGTAGTTCCGCGAGCCCGCGCTGCCCAGGTAGTCTCGAAGGAACGCGGGGTCGAGGGCGGTGTCCAGGCTCGCGATGAAGACGTCGTAGTTGCCCGCGGCGAGGCGACCCAGGATCGACGCGGAAGGCTCCGATTCCAAGGTGGCCCGTAGCCCGAGGCGCGTGAAGACGTCCGTGGCCGCCTCCTGGATTGTGAAGGTCCGCGCGTTCTCGCCCACGGGGATGCCCACGACGGTCAGGGACAGGGCGGATCCGCTCGGGTCCTCCCGAACCCCATCGCCGTCGCGGTCCAGATACCCGGCCGTGTCGAGGGACTGAAGGGATTCCGTGAGGAGGGCGCTCGACCTCGGGAAGGCGTTGATCGTCACCTGGTATGTGGGTACGTTCGGGTTGTACCAGGGGGCGTTCGCCTGGATCACGGGGCTGCGCGAGATCCTCGTGGACGGGTAGATCTGCGCGTACAGGTTCGGATTCAGGGTCTTCGCCATCGCCATCCGCAGCGCGTCGTCGCTCGTCGCGTTCGACGGGTCCATGTTGAACCCGACGACGAGGTGCGTCAAGCCCGGATTCTGGGCGATGTTCGCGTCCGCGAGGAGGGTCATGTTCACGCCGTCCACGTCGATGATCGCCGAGGGGTCGTCGACGAGGAGGGGCCAGCCGATGAGGTCCACGTCGCCCCGGAGGAGGCCTTCCGCCGCGGCCGACGTGTTCGCGTACGCGGAGAAGGTCGCCTGCTCGAGGAAGGGCGCCCCAAAGTGGCCGCTGTTCGCCGTCAGGGTGAGGGGCATCGTGGCATTCGCAGGAGGTATCCAGGGACCGCTGCCCACGGGTGCCCCCGCCGTCCCGCTCTTCACGATGGGCAGGGCGAGCCCTTCGCCGAAGAGCAGGCCCCCGCCCGTCGCGGAAGACAGCGTGACGTCGTTTCCCGCCGTCGTGATGACGAGGTCCGAGGGGACGAGTCCGGCGGACCGGTACTGCTGGTAGGAGTACTCCACATCCGCCGCGGTCACCGCGCTGCCGTCGTGGAAGGTGAGATCCGAGCGCAGGGTGACAGTGACGTCCGATCCGGAGACATTCCAGGATGCGGCCGCCCAGGGTGCCGGCTCGAGGGAGATGGGGTCGATCCGCGCCAAGGAGTCGTACACGAGGGGAATGACCTTCCAGCTGTCCGCGTCCGTCGCCGTGAAGGGGTTCAGATCGATGGAGCCCCGCACGGCGACTCGGAAGGTCCCGCCGAACTGGCCGGTGAGGGGGTCCCCATGGGTCGCCTGCGCCGAGCCTGCTGCGACGAGGGCCAGGAGCAGGGCCACGCCGAAGGCCGCGGAAAGGCCGTGGAACCGCTTCGTCCGGATCATAGCTCTCCCTCCCTCGATGGCAGTTCCTCCTCGCCCGCCTCCGCGGGTCCTCCGCCCTCCTCCTCCCCTTCGGGAGGCGTAGGCGGGCGGCGCGCCTGGAGCCATTGGCCGATCGCCAGGCCCACGATGAGGGCGATCACCGCGAGGACGGGCAAGAGGACCAAGCCGACGGCCGACGTGGTGACGCCCGTCGGGACGTACGACACCGCGGCGGACAGCGTCCTGCGGTTGCCGGCCCCGTCCGTGGCCTCCACGAAGATGACGTTCGAGCCGAAGCTCAGGGCGACCTCCTGCTCATAGGTCCCGCCGGATGCGGAAACCGGTTGTCCGTTCACCGTCACGAAGGAGATCCCGCTCTCCACGGTGCCCTTCACGACGACGGTCGGACTGCTCGTCTCCGTCGGCAAGGCATCGAGGGTCAAGGCGGGCGGCGTCGAGTCCCGGACGATCGTGATGCTCGAGGTGCCCACGTTGCCCGCGGGATCCGTGGCCCGGATCGCAATCGCGTTCGTGCCCTCGACGAGGGAAACCGTCACGTCGAAGGAGCCGTCCGCGCGGACCGTCACCGGGGTTCCGCCCACGGTCAGGGACACGGCTTCGTTCACGACGCCGGACACGATCTCGGACTCCGGTTCTGGATTCGGCATCTTTGCGGTGGGTGACACTATCCGCATCGATGGCGCCGGCGCCGGCACCAACGCCGGCAAGATCGCCGGGGCGGTGGAGTCGTGGGTGACGATGAGGGTCGTCCGGGCGGTGTTCCCCTGGGCGTCCGCAGCGGTGAGCTCGATCGAGTTTTCGCCCGTGGACAGGGCGACCGCCGTGGAGAACCGTCCTTGTGGGTCCACGGAGACCGACTGGCCCGCGACGGTCACGGCAGCGCCGGGTTCCGTCCGTCCGGCGACCGTCACGCTCGTCGCGGAGGTCGCGAAGCCCGGGGTGGGCGACGTCACGACCAGGGTCGGGGCCGTCGTGTCGACGACGAAGGACCACGATGTCGTCGCGAGGTTGCCCGCGAAGTCGCCCGCCTGGACCGTCACCGTGTGGGAGCCTTCCCGGAGGTTCTGGGTTGGGGTGAACAGGACGGTCCCCGTGGGATAGCCTTGGTTCGTGCTGTGGGGCACGCTGATCGAGGCGATCGGCGTGATGTCCGTCCCGTCGAGCCACACCTGGACGGTCCTCTCGTCGATCTCTCCGGACCGGGCGAGGGAGCCCGCCGAGGGGTCATCGATCTGCACGAAGATGCCGGGTGTCGCGTCCGTCACGGTCGAGCCTGCGGCTGGCAGATGCCCGCTGAACGACGGCGGCGTGAGGTCGTAGTTGAAGGTGACCTGCACCTGCTGGGCGAGGGCGAAGGGCGCGTTCCCTGGGGACACGAACATGAAGTCCGTCGAGACGCCTTCCTCCCGGTCCGCGGCGAAGGACCACGTGACGTTGAAGGAGAACGCGGCGTCCGCCGCGACCGTCGTCTTCGGCACGTTCTTGGGGACGAAGGCGGACACGCCGATCTGCGTCAGGGCGAGGGTGAGGTCGTACAGGCTGCCCGGGTCCACGTCGAAGCCGGCCGCATGCACCCAGTAGCATCCGGGTGCGGGGAAGGAAAGACTCGCGACCTCGGGGTTGCTGCCCGTGGAGGCCACCGACCCGATCGCGTCGTCCGCTTCCGTGTACGCCCCGTCGCAGTCGGCGTCGTAGAACAGGCCCATGTCCACGTCGTGGGCCCCGCTGTGGAAGAAGAGGGTCCACTGGGCGACGATCGTTCCCGCCTGCACCTCCGTCTTGAGGGTGTTCGGGGCGCCGAAGAGGTAGGTGACGAAGGGTCCGCCCGGGTAGGGGTACGGGTCCACGGGCTGGTCCGCGAACACGGTCTCGACGGCCTGGGTCGACGCGATCCCGATGGCCTGCGTCAGCACCTTCTCCGTCGTGAAGGTCACGTCGTACAGGCTGCCCGGGTCCACGTCGAAGCCCGCCGCATGCACCCAGTAGCAGCCCGCGGCGGGGCCGGACAAGCTCGCGGCCTCGGGGTTGTTGAACGTCGAGCCGACGATGTACCCGATCACGTCATCCGTCACGGCGTATGTCCCGTCGCAATCGGCATCATAGAACAGGCCCATGTCGACGTCCCGCGCCCCACTGTGGAAGAAGAGGCTCCAGGACGCGCTCAGGGTGCCGCTCGGGACCACTGTCATGTTCCGGTTCGGCGCGTTGTACAGGTAGTCGATGAAGGGCCCGCTGACGTAGGCGTACGGGTCCACGGGCAGGTTCTCGTTGACGACCTGTGGCTTCTCCGTGATGGGGCTGCCGGTGATGTCGATCGCGTTGCCCTGGCGGAGCGGGATGTTCGCCGACACCGTGATCGGGACCGCCCCGGAGAGCGCGCTGCTCGAGAGCCGCACGTCGTCGCTGTTGACTGTCAGGATGCCCAGGTTCCCCTCTGCCAGCTCGTTGGGAATCGTCGTGCGAAGGGCCTGCACCTTGATGAAGAACAGCCCGAACATGACGTCCGTCGCGAGGAACTCCCGCTGCGGTTCGATCGTATCCGTGATGAAGGGATCTCGCTTCGACGCGTCGAGCAGGCTGAACGTGCTCGGCCCGAAGATCGCGTCGTCCGTCCAGTCGGCATCAGGGGTAGCCGCGAAGCTGAGGATCTCGACGTCCGAGGCCGGGTCCTCCCATCCGATGTCGTAGAGGAACTTCCGGTTGCTCGCCGGCAACGCCGCCGTGTCGATCCAGAACCATCGGCCGTCGCCTCCAGGACGGACGGGCTGAGCGGGATTGAGGACGTTGAGCTCGTAGAGGCTTCCCGACGGCGTCCCGCCTCCGAGCTGGATCGGGAAGGCCGTGAAGGGCACGTTCACGAGGACCTGGATCGTGGAGGTGTTCGACCCATCCGAGTAGTAGATGGCGCCCGTGTAGGATCCGGGCGCGGCTCCCGCGGGCAGGGTCACCGTGGCGTCGACGGTGCCGTTCGCGCCGGCC
>CAYGBO010000034.1:12808-13422 GCA_964348145.1 uncultured Methanomassiliicoccales archaeon | reverse complement strand
GTGCTGTCATTCGTGCCCGTCAGGAACGTCTGCCGGATCCCGATGCCATCGTGGCTGTGAGCCGCGGGACTGTGGATGACCTTCGAGTTGATTCGACTGAACGTCAAGTCGCCCAGGAACACGAGGGGGCCGATGAAACTCTCCTCCGTGAACCGGTCCCAGGACTGATTCCCGTTCAGGTCCGCCCAGTCGTAGAGGATGAGGGCCGAGACCTGCTGGCCGATGTTCGGATCGCTGTACGTGAACAGCTTCATGAAGTCGGCGTTGTCCCAGAGGGACGTCAGGTCTGCGGCCAGCTCCTGCGTGTCGCCCGGGAACCCGTCGCCGTGGGACCGCCACACTCCCGTCTTGTTGAGGACCCAGAAGTTCGAGGCGTTGTTCGTGTGGGTCCACGTGAAGGAGAACGTCCCGCTACGCTGGTAGATTCCGTCGCTCAAGGTCACGTTGGCGGGACCCGTGCCCCGGTTCGTCAAGGTAATCGTGGTCGTGTCCGAGTCGCCGGGACGGAGGAGGTTGAGGAACATGTCCCGGTGGACTCCGCCGTAGCCGCCGGGGACCCATTCGTGCACGTCCGCGACGACGCCCTCCATGTCCATGGCCGCCTTCACGGCGCG
>CAYGBO010000034.1:7054-12798 GCA_964348145.1 uncultured Methanomassiliicoccales archaeon | reverse complement strand
TGGGACCAACGTCGTGCAGTTCACCAGTTCCTGAGCCGCCTTCACGGCGCGCATGGCGTTCGCGAAGCCCGCTCCCTGCGAGATCGTCTCGCGATGGACGTCGTCTGCGGTCGTCTTCAGGATCGACTGGAGGAGAGCCGAGGAGGGAAGGCTGCCGCCGTGGGTCGCGGCGTACCCCTCGATCATGAGGGCAACGATGCCCGCGACGTTCGGGGCTGCCTGGGAGGTCCCGCCGAAGAGGTCGACGGCGCTCTGTCCGTCGAAGACCTCGTTCACCGGGATGCCTGCGAAGCCGCCATGGCCAATCCCGAGGATATCGGGACCCGGCTGGCCGAGAGCGTTGGGTCCTCGGCTTGAGAAGTCCGCGACGTCCCCGTAGGGGCCTGGGCCCAGCCCTCCGGTGCCGAAGGGCCATGTGTACTGATCGCCGCCCGCGAAGCCGAGGAACCAGTAGATGTCCGCGCTGATGGCCGCCCCGACCTGGATCGAGGAGGGGGCCGTGGGGGAGCCCTCCGTCCCGTACCCGGGCCCGTCGTTCCCCGTCGACTGGACGAACACGGAACCGGGGGCGTACTGGGTGTTCAGCCAGTACTTGAACCGGCTTTCCGTCTCCCACCCCGTCTCGGGGAGATCGATCCAGCCCCAGCTGTTGCTCACGATGTGCGCCTCGTCCCCCGTGCCCGGGACGCCGTCGGGACCCTCCACGGAGAAGTACCAGGCATCGTCGCTCGAGGCTCCCGGCTTGAACATCTCCGCGGCGATGACCTTCGCCCCGGGGGCTTGGCCCCACGTGTCGAGGATCGTGAAGACCATGCCCGCGGGAGCGCCGGCGGCGGTTGCCGCCGTGCTCGTGCCATGGCAGCACAGGTCGCCGGTCACATAGGCGCCGAAGACGCCCACGAGGTCGCCGGCCGCAGGCACGAACAGGTCGAGCCCATGCCGCGCGGCAAGGACGTCCGCGTAGGGAATCGGGACGCCCGTCTGGTACGAAGCGGTGACGTTCGACCCTGCCGTCGGAGGGGCGAGGAACGTGACCTCCCCCGTCGCGAAGTCGACGCGCCACGTGTCGAACTCATAGATAATGTAGATGTCGTCCCCAAGCTGGAAGTTGCGGAGCCAGCTGACGTCTCCCGTGTCCATGTCGATCGAGTAGTCGACGCCGGCCGTCAAGGGGCCCTCCAAGGCGCTTTCGAGGGCGTAAACGGCGGAGAGATTGTAGTTCGCGAGGAGGGTCGCCGTGTCGACGGCGGCGCCCGAATTCAGGTTGATTCCGGATGTCAGGAGCTGCGACGTCCCCTTCTCGTTACCCGCGGCTCCGAGGATCAGGTCCTCGTAGATGTCCTCCCCCGCGCTCGGCCAGTAAACTCCGTCGAGCTGCAGGGTCGGCAGATCGAGGCTGAAGTAGCCGAAGAAGTCCGCCGCCAAGTTGCCGTTCGTGAGGTTCGCCTTCTTCTCGGCCCCCGTGGCATTCGCGATGACGACCTCTCCCGTGACCACGCTCGTCGTCTCCGCGATGAAGTACACGATGCCGCCGCTGATGTCCGCCAGGCCGTCCCCGTCGTTGTCCCGCATGAGCACGGGCGACGCCCGCGTCGCGGCCGTCTCGTTCGTGAAGTCCATGTCGAAGTCGAGGTCCGCGTAAACCGTGTCGTACACGCCGGGGACGGTCGAATCCACAAGGAGGAGACCGATTCGCTCCCCATAGAGGGCCGTGAGGTGGTCATCCTTGAGGATCCCGAGGCGGTAGTTGCCGCTCGCGCTCACGATCCGGTTCGGGTCCGTGGCGTTTCCCACGTAGTAGTCACGGACGATTCGATTTAGGTCGACCGTGCCGCTCGCGCCCGTGGGATCCACCCGTTTTGTGTACCCGCCGACTCCGTCCTCGTATCGGAGGGATCCGTTGGCGTCGGCGGAGATCGTATAATGGGTGTCGGACAGGAAGTTCGAGTTGAAAGTGCCGAAGCTCGAGAACATGGGGTAGGGGAAGCGGTCGAAGTCGCTCGCCGTCGTCCACAGCTCGAGGTTGTCGAGGACGGAGCCGGTGTCCAGGAGGATCGGCCAGCCGAAGTAGGGCGAGGAGGCGTTCTGGTTCACGGCCCACTGGTTCACGAGATTGGGATGGCCGAAGTCGACCGCCGTGTCCACGATCGCGATGTTCACGCCGTCGCCCGTGATGCCCAGGATGTTCTGGACGTCCAGGGATCGATGCTCGACGACGCTCGGGTAGTTCGAGGGAGTGATTCCACGCTCCTGCAACGCGCGGATCGGATCGAAGGGCTCATCGTCCGCGGGTCCCAGCTTGAGGCGGGCGGCCATGTCAAGTTGCGGGCGCAGGGGCTTGGAGATGGAGAAGACGTTGGGGAGAGAGGCGATGGGGGCCAAGGCCTCGTTCGGGACCCAAACGCGCTGGGTCACGGGTAGGCCTTCGAACCCGCCGCTGCGGAAGGCAATCGGCTTCAGGACACGATCCTCGATCGACGGTTGGATTTCCGCCCGCGCGCCGTAGCGATTGAGCACGGGCGAGAGCTCCGAGGTGCTCAAGGTCCGGATGTCCACGAGGGACCATCCTTTCGTCCTGAGGGACGCATCGGCGCGAAGCTCCGGATCGACTTTCCAGAGCACCCGCTCCCATGCATCCGGGATGGCCGCCGGATCGGTCTGCGGATGCACGCCCGCAGGCTCGATGATTCGGTCGTCCGTCGCATCCGGGGCGATCGCGTCCGGGACGGCAGCAACCCCGTTGCCCAGAGCAATCCCACCGAGAGCGAAACTCCCAAGCTGCAGCGCCAATACGAGGGAGACGAAAAGGCTCAAAGTTTTCAGCCGAACTTCTAACATATCCTCTCCTCCCAGGGCCCCACCCTAACAACGATGCGGCCGCATGCTCAAGGGAAAATAAATATTTTGGGGCAAATGTCGAGATGGGCCAGGAATCGCTGTCGAGGCGCTGTAAATTCGCTCAAAATGGGACGAGATACCCTAAAGCGCCGTCGACGGTGACGTGGCACGGGGACCTCTGTATCGGCCCGACCACGTCGCCGAAAGGGCTCAGCGGCCGCGAGCCCGAGGGAACACCTCGGCGAGGGCGTACCCGATCATGCTCCCTAGCAAGTGGACGGGGATGATGAAGAGGGAGGCGATGAGCGAGACGATTCGCGTGGACTCCGAGACGCCGATGTCGTCGAGGCTTCCCACGACCCCGGACAGGACGGGCGCGAACACGGTGACGAAGACGAGAGCAATCGCCCCGAGGGAGGCCGCGAATCCTTTCACGACGAGGGCCTGGGGCTCAGCGCGGGAGGAAGCCAGGCCCACGGCGATGCCCGCGAGGATCGGGACTCCGATGATGGCCTCGCCGACGTCGAACGGGACGGGCACCCCGTAGTCCTGGAAGAAGGAGATCGCGACGAAGGTACCCATGGCGACGGCGGCTCCCGCGGCCAGGAGGACGTCCTCGAGGATGCGACGCCATCCCTCAGGGGGCACGAGGCAACACCCCCCCTTCCGTCGCGAACACGAGGCCGACGACGCGGTCCACGACGGCGGTCCCCGGGACGCGGTATACGAGGCCGGCATCGATGATAGGGTAGTAGCGGCCGAAGAACGTCAGGTTCAACCGCTGGAGCGTCTCTGGCTGGGTGGCACCCCGGACCGTCATGTTCGCCCAGATCAGGCCCACGGAACGGGGCGGGACGGTCTCCCCCGCCTCCGAGGCGAAGAAACCACCCACGGCAACGAAGATCGTATCGTCCTTATCCGGGAAGGGACGGGTGTCCGTGAGGTTGTCCATGTAGAATCGGTAGGAGATGGACGTGACCTCGACGGGGACTTCCGTGGGGTTCCCGACTCGGAACAGGATGCCCACGGTGACGACCTGATCGTCCGAGGTGATCGGCGGGATCACGACATCCGCAAAGCCCACGTGCTGCCACAGGGTCACCCGCACCTCGCTCACGGCGACGTATCGGTCCACGACGTCGACCCAGAGAACGCCCCCGAGGACTGCGAGGGTGCCGAGGGCGACGGCCGCCAGCCGCGCGAACCACGTCACCGCGCCTCCGCCCCCGTGCTCGCGTCGACCCCGACCTCCCCCGCGAAGTGGCATTGCACGAAGTGCCCCTTCGAGATCTCCCGGAGGTCGGGCTCCGTGGTTCGACAGATGTCCTGGGTGTAGGGACAACGGGGATGGAAGACGCACCCCGACGGGAGGTTGATCGGGCTCGGCAGCTCCCCCTTGATCTGCGCGCGCCCCCGCTTGTACTTCGGATCGGGGACGGGAACGGACGTCAGAAGGGCCTGGGTGTAGGGATGGAGGGGCCTCGAGATGAGGTCCTCCGTGTCCGCTTTCTCCACGATTCGGCCGAGGTACATGACCGCGATCCGGTCGCTCATGTATCGCGTCACCGCCACATCGTGGGAGATGAACACGAAGGTGAGATCGAAGTCCTTCCGGAGATCGAGGAGGAGGTTCATGACGCCCGCTCGGATCGAGACGTCGAGCATGCTCACGGGCTCGTCGGCCACGATGAACTCGGGCTGCAGGACCATCGCGCGGGCGATGGCGACGCGCTGCCTCTGCCCGCCGCTCAGCTCGTGGGGATACCGATACATGAAGTCCGTCGCGGGCGCCAGCTCCGCATGCTCGAGGGCGCGCGCGACCATCTCCTCCCGCACCTGGATAGAGTCGGCCACGTCATGCACGACGAGGGGTTCCTCCACCGCGTCCATGACGTTGAACCGGGGGTTGAGGGACTCGTAGGGGTCCTGGAAGATCATCTGCACGCGACGCCGGAAGTCCTTCAGGTCGACCCCCTTCAGGGTCGCGATGTCCGTGCCGTGGAACAGCATCTGGCCTTCCGTGGGCTCCTCGAGGCGCACGAGGAGGCGGCCCGTGGTCGTCTTGCCACAGCCGGACTCCCCGACGATCCCGAGAATCTCGCCCTTCGGGATCTGGAACGAGATCCCGTCCACGGCGTGCACGTACTGCTCCTGGCCGAAGAGGGAGGCGAAGAGCCCGGCCTTGAGGGGGAACAGCTTGCGGAGCCCGCGGACGTCCCAGACGACGCCGTCGTCGGTCAGGTAAGCCCCCCCTCGAAGACGTCCTTCGCGAAGTGGCACTGGGCCTTGTGGCCCGGCTCCACTTCGATGATCGGTGGCCGCGTCGTCTGGCAGATGTCCTGGGCGAACCGGCAGCGGGGGTGGAATCGGCATCCCGTGGGCGGGTTCACGAGGTCCGGGGGGGATCCCGGGATCGCCCGGAGCCGCCTCCGGGGACCCTTCACGCTGGGGAAGGCCTCGAGGAGGCCGATCGCGTAGGGATGGGCGGGCCGCTCGAACACGTTCCCCGTGGGTCTCTCCTCCACGACCTCCCCCGCGTACATGATCACGATTCGGTCGGAGACCTCCGCCACGACGGAGATGTCGTGGGTGATGATCATCATCGCCAGGTTGAACTCCCGCTGCAGATCCCGGATTTCGCCGAGGATGCGATCCTGCATGATCACGTCGAGGGCCGTCGTGGGCTCGTCCGCGATGATCAGGCCGGGCTTGCAGGCGAGGGCCATCGCGATCATCGCACGCTGCTTCATCCCGCCGCTGAACTCATGGGGATATCCCTTCGCCCTCTCGGGCCTCATCCCTACGATGTGGAAGAGTTCCTCGATGCGCTTTTCCCTCTCTCCCGGCGTCATGTCGAGATGGGCCTCGAGGGCCGAGGCGCTCACCTCGAGCGTCTTCTTTCCCTT
>CAYGBO010000034.1:753-7044 GCA_964348145.1 uncultured Methanomassiliicoccales archaeon | reverse complement strand
CTCCTCGATCTGGTCGCCGACCCGGTAGACGGGGTTGAAGGCGTTCATCGCGCCCTGGAAGATCATGGAGATCTGGGACCAACGGAGAGCCCGGATGCGCGTGTCCGTCGCCCGCTTCTGCATCTGGCTGCTCAGGCCCCGTCTCATCGCACGCTCGCCCCGGTCCACGAACTCCAGGAGGTCCGAGCGGAAGGCCTCGGGATTCGTCGCCGCCCTCTGCACGATGCGGCTCGCCTCGTCGAGCATCGATGCTTCCTCGTGGAGGATCGGAAGGAAGGGTTCCATGGATGGGGCGGCCTCGTCCTGGACGAGGGACGCCCGGCGTTGCTCGATGAACTCGCGCACGGACCCCGGAGTCCCGTCGTCCTCGAGGCGGTACCGGAGCTCCGTGGGGAAGGGCGCGCGGTACACGAGTTCTCCGCCGAACCGGATCTCCCCCGTGACGATCCGCGCGTTCGCGGGAAGGAGCCGGAGGATCCCGAAGGCGAGGGTCGTCTTGCCGCATCCGGACTCCCCGACGAGGCCCGCCGTCTGGCCTCGGTCCACGGTGAAGTCCACGCCGTCGACCGCCTTCACCTCGCCCTTTCGCACCCTGTAGTATGCCCTCAGGTCCCGGACGTCGAGGAGAGGCACGGCCCCCTCACCTCGTCCGCAGGCGCGGGTTGATGACCTGCTCGAAGGCCCGTCCCACGAGGAAGAAGGCGAGGGACAGGAGGGTGATGCCGAGCCCGGGCGGCAGGAGCCACCAGTACGCCCGGATCAGGTCCGACTGCGCCTGGAGGGTGGAGAGCATCGTGCCCCAGCTCGGCGTGTTGATGTCCCCGAGGCCCAGGAAGCTCAGGGCCGCCTCGAACAGGATCGCGGTGCTCACCGCGAAGGTCATGTACAGGAAGACGAGAGGCATCACGTTCGGCGCGAGGTGACGGAACATGATCCGCACGCTGCTCGCGCCCGTGACCCGTGCCGACTGGATGTAGGGCCTCTCCTTCAGGCTCAGGACCTCGGAGCGGATCACGCGGGCCGTCGGGGGCCAGGCGAGGAACGCGATGACGAGGATCACGTTGCTGATGCTCGCCCCCAGGACGGCGGACAGGATGATGAGGAAGGGCAGAGCGGGCAGGACCAGGATGACGTCCGTGAAGCGCATGAGGACGATGTCCGTCTTCCGGCCCACGTAGGCGGCCACGAGGCCCACGATGAGCCCGATGCCGACGGAAAGGGTCGCGGCTCCGAACCCGACGAGGAGGGCGATCCGGGAGCCCCACACGAACTGGCTGAAGATGTCCCGACCCTGGTCGTCCGTGCCCCAGAAGTAGTGATTGCCGGACGGGTACGTCCCGGGGGGCAGGGGCGCGAGGACCCGCCCCGTCGAGGAGATCGAGTAGACCCAGCCCAGCTCCGTCCCGATCCAGAGGCTCGGCACGAGTTGGGTGCCCGTGCCCCAGATCGAGGGCGCCGCGGCGAGGGTCGCGTTGAAGTCCCGTCGCCAGACGAGCCCGCCGTTCTCCGATAGGCTGTACAGGACGCCCTCGTCGTCGCCCGGATCCGGGGTGCCCATCGTGTCGACGCCCGCGCCATAGATGAGCCGTTGCGTCGTGAGCAGCTCGGGACCCGCCGCGAAACGGAAGCCTCGCTCCTGCAAGACGGGCTCCGTGAACCGCCACTTGATCCCGCCCGCCGGGATGCCGCCAACCGCGTCCCGGGCGATCGCATAGAGGTGGCCCGACTGGGACGTCACGTAGATCGTCGCGGAGTCGATGTACGGGCTGAACAGGGGTCCGGGATCCCGTTGCACGGCGGTGAGCATGACGGGAATCGTCTCGACGCCGGACGGGTGGAGCTGGGCCACGGGGGAGGCCGTCCAGGGTCCGTAGGGCTCATCTCGGGCCGCGTGGCGGGCGAAGATCCAGCCGTCGTCCGTCGTCGCGTACACGAGTTCGCCGAACCCCCCGGGGAGATTCGACGGGAGGGCGACGATGGGCGCCGACGTCCAAGGCGTGCCGACGTCGATCGGCTGGTCCCAGGCGAAGGTGCCGTTCGGCGTGTAGAGCCCGTACCAGTCCCCCGCATTGAGGAAGACCCGGGAGCCGTCCTGGGTGAGGGCGGGGGAATAGCTCGGATTCGTAGGCGGATTCATGGGCCGCGCGGCGATCCGCAGGGTCACCCCCGGGAACGTCCGGTTCCAGAGTTCCACGAGTCCGTTCGCCGAGAAGGCGTAGAGGCGTCCCTCCTCCGTGCCGACGAACAGGCGCTCCACGGGGTTCCGACCCGGCAGCTCGTCGGAATACGCGGCGATCGACGAGATCGTCCCCGGGACCGTGCGCGAGCGGACCGCGGATCCTCCCGGCGCGCCGGACTCTCCGCCGGGGGTCGTGTCGTTGAGGGCGTACACCGTACCGTTCGCGGTCCCGATGTACACGACCTGATCCTGGCGGAGGGGATCGATCTTGCTCCCAAAGTTCACGCTCAAAGGACCCGCGGTGATCTCCCCGTTGGCCTGGAAGGGCGTACGCCAGCCCCGGGTCCCCGTCGCCGGATCGATCGCGAGGAGTTTCGTCCCCGAGGCCGCGTATACTCGGTCCGCGCGAGGGTCCGCGGCTCGGGGCACGACCCGGAAGGCGACCTGGCTCTCGATCGGGTCCCCCGCCTGGAACAGGAACGTCGACGTGTCCGCCTGCCAGAACGTCTCGAGCTCGATGACGTCCTCCGAGGGGGCGCGCCAGTGGATCGGATCGCGCAGGCTGAGGTAGGGCGCGAGGAGGGCGAGGATCACGAAGGCGATCATGATGACGAGGCCCGCGACCCCGATCTTGCTCTCCTTGAAGAGGGTCCAGGTTTCCCGGAAGCTCCGCCGGTAGGCGTTCCACCGCTCCTTCACGAGATTCCAGTCGACCATTACAATCGGACCCTCGGGTCGAGGTATGCGTAGGCGACGTCGGCGACGACGTTGCCGAGGATCGTCAGGAGGGCGAGGATGAAGAAGGCCGCCTGGACCGCGGGGAAGTCCTGGGTCAGGGTCCTCTGCACGAGGTAGAAGCCCATGCCGGGCCAGGAGAAGATCGTCTCCGTGAGGACCCCGCCGCTGATGACGGTCGCCATGGCGATCGCCACGACGGTCGTCACGGGCAGCATCGCGTTCCGTGCCGCGTGCTTGTACATGACGGTTCGCTCTCGAAGCCCCTTCGCACGGGCCACGATCACGAAGTCCTCCCCGAGGACCTCGAGGAGGGAGTTGCGCATGAGCAGGGCATACCCCGCGAGGTTCAGGATCACGAGGTTCAGCAGGGGCAGGGTCATGTGCCAGAGGACGTCCCCGGCGCACGGGAGGAGCGGGAGGATGTTGCCTTGCGCATCGACGCAGCCGTAGCCGCCGGAGGGGAATGCATTGAAGGTGAAGGCGAAGACGAAGAGGAGGATGAGGCCGAACCAGAAGATGGGCATGGAATAGAAGAAGAGGCTCGCGACGATCGCGGCGAGCTCGACCTTCGAGCCGCGGACCCAGGCGAGCACGACGCCGCCCAGGATGCCGATGAGGATCGCGATGACCGTCCCCGTTCCGAACAGGAGCAGGGTCGGGCCGACCTTGTCCTGGATCTCCGCGATCACGGGTCTCCCGCTCGTGAAGGACGTACCGAAGTTCCCGGTCAGCATCCCCGTCAGGTAGAACCAGAATTCCTCGTACACGGGGCGGTCGACGGCAATGAGGGGGTGGGTCATGTCGAAGGACGTCGTCGCGCCCGTGGCGGGGTTCCGCACGCGGGCGACCAGGTCGCCCACCTCTCCGTCCCTCGAGAGGACGATGACCGTAACGTCCGCGAGGTCGCGGGCGAAGGGCGACTGGGCGGTGAAGACGGCACCGCGCGGGTCCTCGTCAAAGACGTAGAAGAAGGGTGCGAGGTCCGCCTCGGACGGGTTCGCAGCGAGGCCGAAGGCGGATTCCGCGAAGTCTCCCGTCGCCGGATTCCAGACACCGATGTCCGCGGAGTGGACACCGGTCTCCGTGGGAACGTAGGTTCCGTTGAAGGCGGTCCCCGTGAAGGTCAGGGTCACGTTCGCGGTCGCGCCGCCGGGGGACGTGACGTTCGCCCAGGCCTGGAGGGTCGCCAGGTCCACGGAAGGGTCCGACGTGACGACCTGGGCGGACAGGGTCACGGAGGTCTCCGTCAGCACGTGGTTCGAAGGGTCCGCCCGGATTCGCAAGATGATGATCGGGCTGCCGGGCGGGAACAGGGGTGGCGTCGTGTACACCGCATAGATCGTCCCCCGATTTCCTGCCGAGTCGGCGAGGTCGATGTCGATCGGATAGATTCCAGGATCCGGGGACGGGAAGCTGCCCCGCTTGAAGACTCCCGGCGCGCTCTCCCACCGGGCGAAGCCGAAGGCGACCCGCTGGGCGTCCCTCTCAAGGGGCGTGAGTCCGGGCTGAATCAGGAAGGAGGTCGGGTCGCCCGGCATGAGCCGGAAGAGGACGAACATGACGACGAGGACGATGAGGATCGTCACGACCGTCTGGGCCGCGCGTTTCAGAAGGTACGTCCTCAGCCCCATTGTCGGCTCCTTTTTCGAATCATCGGCCCGAGCCTTTTCAACCTTTTCCAAACGTGCTCGCGCGTTTGGAGGGGCGGTGCTGCGGGCGGACGGACGACCGTCCTGATCGCCGACCGCCTACCTTTTTGCCCCCCGGCGCCGGAGGCCGATGTAGATGCCTCCCGCGGCTCCCGTCCCGATGACGGCTCCGGCGATCGCGACCAAGAGTCCGATGTCGAGGCCCGCAGGGACCACCGGCGGGACGTCTAGCACGGTGATCGTGACCTGGGTCGTCCCCTGGACCCCCGCGCGATCCGCCGAGATCGTAATCAGGTATGGGGAGTCCTGATCGACCTGGGGCGCGTCGAAGGTGACCTCCTGCTCGCCCGTGGGCCCCGTCGTGAACGTCGAGGGCGTGAGCGTGGCACTCGGTGTGGGCGTCAGGACTACGGACGCTCCGTCTGAAGGCACTCCGGCCTCGTCCGCGACTTGCACCCTGATCACTGCGGTGTCCCCTTCGTTCACCACGTTCCCAAAGAGCAGGTCCACGAGCAAGGTCAAGAACTGCACGCCCGGCGGGAAGGTCGTGATCACGACGGAGATGATCCGTGACGCGCCGAACTGCGGGTGGTCCGCCTGCACGTCGATGAAGGTCGTCACCTGGGTGTCGTTCGCGGATAGGGTCGGCGCCGTGAAGGTCGCCGTGAACTGACCGTTCGCATCCGTCACCCCGCTCGTCGGGCTCACGCTGCCTGGGCCCGAGGCCACGGAGATCGTGACGTTCGCGCCGGACACGCGGGCGCCGTCTGGGTCACGGATCGTGACCGTGACGGGGGTCGTCCCGCCCGAGGCCACGGCCGAGGCCGCGGAGGCGGCCGCCCGGATATTACCCGGCGGCGCGCGGTCAACGAGGATCCAGGACCAGTAGTAGAAGATGTCCCCTCCGATGTCCGTGCGCCAGCTCGCCGGATCAATGCGATCCTGTCTGAAGGCGAAGATGTTCGTCCGGAAGTAGAGCGGATCGTAGGCCACGTCCGTTGCGATGACCCCCTGGGACCACTTCCACAGACGCACGGCTTCCACCTGGTCCGTGGCTCCGATCGCGTCGTCGATGATCCGGTCCAGGCTCGAGTTCACATAGCCTTCGGGGTTGTCGCCGCTCAGGACCGTGTTGCGGCTGTGGAAGAACGACTCGATGTAGGATGGGACGATGAATCCCGTCAGCGACCAGTCGAGGAAGAACATGTCGAAATCCAGCTCTTCGAAGACCCTGACGACGATCTGTTTGAGGGAGGTCGGCTTCGCGTTGATGTTCACGCCGATCTGCCGCAGGTTCTGGGCGATCAGGGTGCCCGCGGCGGCGCGTATCGGGTCGTAGTCCGCCTGGGGCGTGAGGATCTCGATGAGGCTCGTGCCCTTTCCCGGCAGGCTCCGGCATCCGGTGCCGTCGACCAGGCAGGGTCCCGGGGGGTCCACCCAGCCCGCCGCATCGAGGATGCTCTCGGCGATCCCCAGATCGAAGGGATACCGAGGCGCGGAGGCGTTGTAGTAGAGGGTGTTCGTCGGACTCACGACCGTGTGGCCTGGCACGCCAAAGTTCTGCAGGAGCGACGTGACGATCGTACGCTTGTCGATCGCGTGGGCGACCGCGAGCCGGAACGGCTTCCCGACGTCGTTGCCGGGCAGGTCGCTCCCCTGGGCCGGGTCCGTGTATCCGAAGGGCATCCGCCGGAAGTTGAAGCTGATGTAGAAGAAGCCCGCGTC
>CAYGBO010000034.1:0-743 GCA_964348145.1 uncultured Methanomassiliicoccales archaeon | reverse complement strand
TGAATGATAATTTCTGCTGGCCCAGTCCATTGGATGGCGAGAATAATCCGGATGACGTCCATCGTTTTCCTGTTCTTCGTGATGATCCCGACGTTCGGGTCTGAGAGGAGGGGCCCGACGAACTGGGGCGGTACGAACCAGTCCAGGAAGTCGACCTCGCCGCTCTGCAGGGCGAAGATCCCCGCCTGGACGTTGCGGAAGAGGCGGAACACCATGGTGTCCAGGGCGGGCCGCCGGAGGCCCGCGTCGAGGGTCACCTGGGCGACCTCGGGCCTCGGGATGAAGTAGTCCGGATTCTTCTCGATGCGCGCGATCACGCCGGGCTGCCAGGTGACGAAGCGGTAGGCACCCGCGCCGATAACGTCGGCATCCTGGGTGTCCCACTGGGACGCCGCGTTCGCGTCGAAGGCCTTCAGGACCGTGCCCGCCGTCAGGGAGATCCCCTCGAAGGTCACGTCCCGGGTCAGGGTCCAGCCGGCCGACGGGACCCCGTTGAGGGACTCGGGATTCACGGCCCACCCGAAGTCCGGGTGGATGTTCGTCGCCACGATCGCGCCGTCTTGCTTGCGCACGCCGGTTCCCTGCCAGAAATAGGCGGGCATGATCCCCGTCTGGAGGGTATCCCGGTTGAACTGGGCGTTCGGTCCCGTCTGCTTGAACTTCAGGGCGAACTGGTGCTGGGGGTCGGAGACGGCGCCGCCGAGCCATCTCGTCAGGGCGGCGGGGGTCACGTGGAGGTACCG
>CAYGBO010000033.1:20590-20875 GCA_964348145.1 uncultured Methanomassiliicoccales archaeon | reverse complement strand
CAACTGAACACGACCCTCATCCTCTCGATGGCATACGGTTGGGCGGGCCTCGGAGCGTACGCCGCGGCGGCGTTCGTTGCGAGCCTCAGGCAGCGATGAGGGTTCTTCCCCACCGACGGGACCGCGGATCCCACCTTTCACAGCCAATTTCCAGGGGCGGAACTTGGGTCCATGGTTTTTATATACAACATGTTCGCATTCACCCATCGAAGGTACGAAAGTGATCACGACCGTCGTAACGGTGACGTCGACCTTCTTGGCGGGCGCGTTCGGTGCCGCGGCCGT
>CAYGBO010000033.1:10883-20474 GCA_964348145.1 uncultured Methanomassiliicoccales archaeon | reverse complement strand
CCACACCCTCCTCGTGCCGATCTCTCCCCTCCTGGCCGTCTTCGCCTTCATCGTCGCAGTGAAGATTCTCGAAGTCCTGTAGCGATCCGCCGATGGAAGGACGCTCCCGTACCGAGTAGCCGGGCGATTCGCCGAAGACAATCAAGCGAAGGCAAAGGGAGCGAGGAGGTAGAGCACCACATTGCCTAGGCTGTGGCTCAGGATCACACCCCACAGGGAACGTGTCTTGAGCACGGAGACCCCGTAGAAAAGGCCCACGAGAAACACGAAGGCGAGGTCCGCGGCCGAGAGGAAGAAGATATGGAGGGACGCGAAGATGGTGGACACGAAGAGGAGTCCGGGCGCCGACCCCAGGCCCTCGACCGCGCGCTTCAGCATGATGCCCCGGAAAATGAGTTCCTCGGAAATCCCCGTCGCGAGGAAGATCACGAGGGACCCTCCCACGAGGGCCGCGACCGTTATCTCCTCGATCCAGGCGTCCGGACGCAGGATGAAGAACTCGAGGATTCCCAGGGGGACGCCCGTCACAGCGATGGCCGTCTGCACGTGGACCTGACGCAAGGAGCCGATCCCAAGGCCGAGTTCCTTGGGCCGCAGTCTCTGCACGTAGGCGACGGCGGCGACGGAGATCAGGAGGGGTACGCTCACGAGCCCGAGCCACTCGAGGATCGTGAAGGTGTACCGGGGGATCGCCAGGGAATAGATCCGGAGGAGCGAGGCGAGGCTCACGGCCGTGAGCAGGTAGGCGCCCGTCGGCTTGCGTCCATGAATGAGCACGCCATGGAAGATGAGCGCGAAGACGAGAAGGATGTGGAGGGCGAGGCCCCACTCCTGGAAGGGCGTCTCCTGCGAGACCGGATCCTGGAAGGCGATCAGGATCTCTGCGGAGACGAGGACCGCGAGATAGCCGAGGAGGAAGGTCTGCCATGGCCAGGTGAAGGCCGGGTGTCCACAGGTGCCCCGGCCGTCCGCCACAGTAGCGGCGTCGCGGCGGCCTGCGACAGAACGAACGCATAGGCGAGCCCCTCGAGGCCGAATTCGAGGAGGAGGAAATAGCCGAGGCCGAGCGCGACCGCGATCTCGATGGACGCGGCAGCGACGAGGGGCCAGACTTTCTTGCGGATACGAAGGCGGGTGCCGAGCAGGGTGTTCAGAAACGCAGGAACGGACGCCAGGGTGAGCACACGCAGCGGACCCGTGCCCTCGGTTACGTACTCCGGCCGGCCGATGAGGCTGAGCAAGGGGCCCGCGAGGAGCCAGATCCCGATGATTCCGGGAACGAGGAGGCCGACCGTGAGGAGGACGGCCTTCCGTTCGTCCCGCCGGCGCTCGGCGTTCTGTTGGGACGACTCCGCGAGGAGAGACAGCATCGTCGCATTGGGGATGATGTACAGCACGCCCGCGACCGTCACCGCGGCGTAGAAGAAAGCGGCGCTCTCGGCTCCCCGGGAACCGAGGGAGTTGAGGATGAGCAGGGGAAGGAGGAGGACCGCCCCGTTCGCGATGAGCGTCGCGAGCCAGTTGCCCAGGCTGAACGTGAACATCGGCTTCACGCGCCGCCGGCTTAGCCGGGGACGCGGCCAGTACGCCGGGATGAGCCTGGGCAAGAACACGAAACCCGACACGAGGACAGAAACCCCGAAGGCGACGAAGATCGAGAGGTAGACCCCAAGACGTCCCCCGAGAGGGCCCGTGAACCAGATCACGAACAAGAGCGGGAGCGGGACCTTGAGGATCGCAAAGATCGTGAGGCGAGCCGTCATGAGATCCGCGCGGCGCATCGCGACAGTCGTCTGGTCCAGGATAGGCGCGAAGGCGAAGGCCATCCCGGAGAGCACGATCACCACGATGTAGATCGGCTGGTCGAGGATGAAGGAAAGCTGGGGAGCCCAGATGCCGACCCCGAGGGCGAAGGCGAGGGCCAAGGCGCCTCCGAGGGCTCCCGCGATGGACAGGCAAGTGTTCACGAGAGCGGGCGGATTGTCCGTCTCGGGAAGGAACCGGATCAGGCCAATGCCCAGCCCGAGAGTCGCGAGCATGGCGAGGAAGTTCAGAGTCTGGACGAGGGCGAGGGCAAACCCGGCATCGGACGGTCGGTAGACTCGGAACACGATGAGCCAGAAGAGGAGGCCGAGGGCCATCCCAATCGCGGTCGAGAGCATGAGGAAAAAGGCGTTGCGATAGAGCGGACCCTTGACCTCGCCCCAAAGCCGCCCGACGAACCCATTCAGCCCATTCGACCGACTACCCAAAGGTACCGCCCTGGGGCGCGCCCGCGGCTTCCTGAAGGACCGTCGTACATAAAAGCTTCCATCCTCAACCCGACGCGTTGAGGGCGCCGTCTCGGAGGGCATAGCGCGTGGCGCCCGTCCGGCGCATGCCCGCGTCGTGGGTCGTGAGAACCGCCGCCGCATCGAAGGAGGTCCTCGCTCGATCGAGGGCTTCGAGGACCGCGTCGGTTCCTTTCGCGTCGAGCGACGCGGTCGGCTCGTCGGCGAGGAGGACCTTCGGGCCGTTCGCAAGGGCCCGGGCGACGGTGACGCGCTGGGACTCGCCCACGCTGATCTCTCGCGGTCGGCGATGCGCGAGCCGAGTCAGGTCGAAGGCTTCGAGGAGCTCGGAGACGCGCCCTTCACGGGGTTTTCGTGCGAGCCGGAGTGGGAGGGCGATGTTCTCCGCCACCGTCAGGTCGTCAAGGAGGTTGTGGGTCTGGAACACGAAGCCGACGTCGTGAAGGCGGACTCTCGCCAGGGCCGCCTCTCGGAGCCGCGAGATCTCGCGACCTCCGAGGACCACGGAGCCCCGGGTTGGCACGTCGAGGCCCCCGAGAATCGAGAGGAGAGTCGTCTTGCCGCTCCCGTTGGGCCCCCACAGGAGGACGGCCTCGCCGCGGCCCACGTCGAGGGTCACGCCCCGCAGGACGTCCGTCCGGCCGTCGAACGACTTCCACACGTCCCGGGCTGCGAGGACGCTCCCGGCCATCGGCGAACGCCATCGAGGCGCCGCGACAAAAGCCTTCCCGCGCGGGTCGAAGGGCGGTTCGACGGAACCTTTAGAACGCCCTCTCCCTATGCGGACCCCAGAGGGGTTTTGGAAATGGACCCTCAGGCACACCCTAAGAGCCACGCGGTTCCGATGGCTCTCATCGCGTCCGTCCTTCTGGCTGGATTCCTGGCGATGGCCCTGCCCGCAGCGGCGACCCATGAGACGGTCCCGTGGAGCTATCCGATCAGCGCGGCGTCCTCGGGGAACGAGGAGATGGCTCCGACGGTCCTCGCGGACGGCGCGGGCAACTTGTACGTCTTCTACGTGAGTTTCAACCCCCTCTCGGGGTCCACGGACCTGTTCGTCACGAAGTTCGCGACGCGCGGCGCCTTCGGCGCGCCCCAGCAGATCCTCTCGCCCACCCGGGTGAACAACCTTCCCGGCGCGGTCGCGCCCGTGACGCCCTTCGGTATCCCGCCGACGCCGTCCGCAGGCCTGGACTCCTCGGGGAACGTGTACGTGGCCTGGACGAGCCTCGGGAACGACATCTTCGTGAGCAAGTCCGCGGACGGAGGATTCACGTGGTCCGTGGCCGTTCAGGTCAGCCTCACGAATCCTTCCTTCGTCGACGTGTTGCCGACCCTCGTCGTGGATCCGAGCGACACGATCTGGGTCGCCTGGATCAAGTGGGTCACCCCGGGGGACACGGACTGGGAGGTCACCGTGGCCCGGAGCACGGACGCCGGGGTCACCTACTCCGGGCACACGAACGCGGCGTCTGGCGAGCCCGGGACGCCGTCCTTCTTCTCGTCGGACCTCGCGGTCGATTCCGGCGGGCGGCTCTACGCGGCCTATACGAAGATCGAACCCGGGTTCGCATGTCCATGCCGGGCGAACTGGACGTGGTCCGACGACGGGGCGACGTGGTCCGCGCCCCGGTCCTTCTCCGCGGGCCCCGACTGGACCCTTGCGCCCGCCGTCGAGGTCGACGCCTCGGATCGCGTCCACGCGGCATGGCTGAACTTCGTCGCCGGTCCGGCCGGAGGCCTGACGCACTCCTACCGCCACTCCACGGACCGCGGCGCGACATGGTCCGTCGAGGTCCTCGTCGGCCAGGGCACGGCAGGCCCCTTCTCCTTCGATTCGGATCTCGCGGTGAGCGGGGACACGGTCCTCGCGGCCTGGGACGGGATCCGCGGTCCCCTTGTCGGCCTGTCCTACGCGGTGAGCGGAGACGCCGGGATCGTCTGGGCGCCGGAGGCCTTCCACTACCCCGGCCGGGACGTACAGAATCCGCGTCTCGACGTGGACGAGAACGGGACCGTGTGGGCCGTCGCGACGGACACGGGCGGACCGAGCCTCAACGTCCTCCTCCTATTCTGGGACACGCCACCATCCCGTCCGAGGATTACGTCCGTCGTCCGCGGGACGGACAACCTCACCGTCTCCTGGACGGCCGCCCCGGAGGGGGACCTCGCCTACTACCAGGTGTGGCGCAGCCTGGACGGCTCCTCTTACGAAGTCCTCGCCACGGTCCCCGCAGGGACGACGGCCTACGTCGACGGAGGACTCGCGAACGGGACATACTGGTATCGGGTGACGTCCGTGGACGGTCGGGCCACCTCGAGCCACGCCTCCGCACCGATGGCTGGCACGGTCGGGCCCACGATCGAGGAGCGATTCGCGCAGCTCGACGGGGAGATCCTTGCCTTGCAGAACGCCGTCGCCCTCGCCCAGGCGGACCTCGACGCCCTCCAGGCCGCCCTGGCCTCCTTCGAGAACGACACGATGGCCAACTTCAGCGCCCTGCAGAACGCCATCGGCCTTGCCCAGGCGGACCTCGATACCCTCCAGGGTGAACTCGCATCCTTCCGGAACGGCACGGAGGCGAACCTCA
The DNA here is from genome assembly GCA_964348145.1 of uncultured Methanomassiliicoccales archaeon. Classification (GTDB taxonomy): domain Archaea; phylum Thermoplasmatota; class Thermoplasmata; order RBG-16-68-12; family RBG-16-68-12; genus RBG-16-68-12. Next base: position 15,592 of record CAYGBO010000033.1, on the reverse strand, counting down.
CCGCCGTCCAGAACGCCCTCGCGACGGCCCTCGCAGACTTGAGCGCCCTCCAGGCCCAACTCGCCGCCTTCGAGAGTGCGACGGGCACGGACCTGACGGATCTTCAGAATCAGCTGACCGCCCTCCAGGGCCAGCTCACGGACCTCAGCGGCCAGCTCAGCACGGTCCAGACGGAACAAGCGACCCAGACGATGTCCTTCGTGAACCTGGGCTTCGAGATCCTCGTCCTCGTGCTCCTGTTGTTGGTCCTCCTCAACGTCATACGCAGGCCAAAGATGCCCGTGCCAGCTCCGGCGCCGACCCCGGCTCCGGAAGCTCCGCCGGCCCCGCCGAAAGAGGAGCTCTAGTCCACGGGCGTGCCGCCCTCGTCCCGCGGGACCTCCCGTGTCGTGAGGGCAGGGCGGCCTTAGGATTCGCGCGGCCGCGTGCGGAAGTAGGCCAGGGTTCGCTCGAGCCCCTCGCGCAAGGACGTGCGCGGCGTGAAGCCGAGCTGCTCCAGGGCCCTCTCGATGTCCGCCCGTGAGTGGCGGACATCCCCTGCGCGTGGCTCCTTGCGGACCGCCTTGATCGGGGTGACGGTGATGTCGGAGAGGGCCGACGCGATCTCGTTGACGCTCACGGCGGACCCGGAGCCGACATTGAAGACCTCCCCCGCGACCTTCCGCTCTCCGGCGAGTTCGAGGGCCTCCGCGACGTCCCCGGTGTAGAGGAAGTCCCGCGTCTGCTTGCCGTCGCCGTGGACTTCAATGGGCCGATCCTCGGCGATCGCCGCGCAGAACCTCGCGATCACGCCCGCGTAGGGCGAGGAGGGATCCTGGCGGGGACCGTAGGCGTTGAAGACGCGCAGCACGACCGTCTCGAGATCCTTGATCTCGGAGATCTCCTGGCAGGCGAACTCCCCGACCATCTTCGACGTCGCGTAGGGGGAGGCGGGCGCGGGACGCATGGACTCAACCTTGGGGTTCGCCTCCACGTTGCCGTACACGGCGGCGCTCGACACGAAGACGAGGCGCTCCACGCCAGCGTCCACGGAGGCCTTCAGGGTGTGGAGGGTCCCCTCCACGTTCGTCCGCCAGTACTCCTTCGGGCTCGCGACGCTCTCCGCGGCGGAAATCCTCGCGGCGAGATGGTACACCAGGTCCCGCCCCTTCATGGCCTCCGCGACGGCCTTGGGCGCGAGGACGGAGCCCTTGCGCACGCGGACCTTCCTCGGACACTCCTCGAGGTTCCGAATCGAGCCCGTGGACAGGTCGTCGAGGACGGTGACGTCGTTCTGCTGACACAGACGCTCCGCGAGATGGGAGCCGAGGAACCCCGCGCCCCCCGTGATCAGGACCTTCCGTCCGTCCATGGGCTCGCGCGGCACGGAGAGGGCGCACCATAAGGATTCCGGTATCGAGGCGATGCCGCCTCGATCCGGCAGGAACGGAATCCTCCGGCGCGAGGTCGCGTCGTCCGGATCTGCAAGCTTCGGGGCTCAAATAGGAGGGGCCCCATGCAGACCTCTCGGGAGGCTTCCCCGATCGTCCGGGAATGGCGCATCGTGGGCGCTGCCGTTGCCCTCTCCTTCGTGTTGACCCTCGCGGAGTGGCTCGTCGGGAGCGTGGTCGACGATTTCTACGACTTCGGTCTCTTCTGGGCCCTCCTCACGGTCCTCTTCGCGAGCCTCCTGTTCGGCCTCAACGGTTTCTTCCGTCTCTTCGGAATTCGCGAGACGCTCGCCTGGGTCGTCATCGGTGCCGGCCTGCTCCTCGCGGAAGCCGCCTTGGTCCCTCGGCCCGTCGTAGGGAACGTCGTGTCCTTCGGCGCCCAGACCACGATCTTCGTCCTGCTTGCGCTCATCGCCGTCTTGCCGTACCGGCAGGACCGGTCGAGCCCCGGCGCGATGGCGGGCGGGGCGATCCTCGTCCTCGCCCTCTTCGGGTTCCTCCAGGAGGGCCTCATCGACCCGGGCTTCGTGACCCTCCAGGTCCTCGCGAACTACGTGGGGGCGTCCCTCGTGCCCGTGTCGGACCCGGGGGCCCTCGGCCCCTTCACGGGAGCCCTGATCCCCCTCCTCGTGCTCTGGGGATTCCTCGCGGGCGCCATCGTGTCCCGGAACCGGGACTGGGGTCGGTTCTACGCGGACGTCTATCGCCCGACCTTCCGTGCCCTTTTCGTCACGAGCCAGGTCGCGACGATCCTTTACGTCGGGTATCTGTTCCTCGCGGAAGGGCCGCGGGCGGCCCCCCTCCAGCGGGGCGATCCCGTATACCTCGCCCTGACTGCGGTGACCATGCTCCTGATGGTCGCCTTCGTCCTCGCCCGCGCGCGGACGCGGACCGCCGCCCTGGACTGGCTCCATGTCCTTCGAAGGAGCTTCGTCGTCGTGGGCACGGTCTTCCTGATTCCCGGCCTCTACCCTGTGCTGGACCCCATCGTCCGGGGGGCGGCCGTCGCGACCTTCCTGTATCTCTCGGCCCGCCGGTCGATCGGGAAGCGGAGGGCGCGCGCGGAATCCGCCGCGGCGGATCCTCCCTCCTAGCGGTCAGGGGATGCTCGTCCCCCGGGACTTGATCGGTCCTCGACCTCTCGAAGCGAACGGACGGAGGCCGCCCTCCTCGACCTCGTTTCACATTCGCGCGAGGGCCTGCGCGACCTGAAGCCGGGCCCTTGCCTCGGTCTCACCGTGCCGAGCCACGACGACGTGCTCGCCGGATCGGGCCTCCGACGGGACGGGGAGCTTCGCATGGAACGTTCCCTCGTCGTCCGCCTTCGTCGCCTCGCGAGCGAGTTCCACTCCGTCGGAATCCAGGAGGGTGATCACGACGATCTCCGCCCCACGCTCGAGGGCCGTGAACTCCCCCTCGACAGTGATCGTCGTCCCCGGCGCGACCCGGCTCGGTGTCGCCGCTACCGCGAGGGTCCTCGGCCGCTTGATTCGGGATCCCAGGTAGCGCGGTCCCCGATGCAGGACGACGGGCTTCTTGGACCTGTCCAGGGAGAACGCAACGACCTCTCCGACGAAGGCCGTATGGTCCCCCATCGTGACCTGCTCGACGAGCCGGCACTCCGCGTTCAGCAGGCAGCCCCTGATCATGGGGGCCTGGATCTTCTTCGCCGGGAAGGTCTCGAACCATGTGCTCGACAACTTGTCCGTGCCGTGTTTGGAGAAGTGGCCCGCGAAGCCCATGGCGACGACCTGATCCTCGGACACCAGATTCACGCCGAACTCCTTCGTGGCCTCGATGTTCTCGTGGGTCGCCTCCCCGGGCGCGAGGTGCACCGCGATGAGGAAGGGATCGTAGGACACATGGAAGGTCCATTCCGCCGACATCACGTTCGGACCCTTGGGCCCGTCCGTCGTGATGAGGCCGACCGTCGTCGTGAACTGCGCGTAGGCTTCGTCCAGCTCCGCGGATTCCATGACCGATCCGATGCCCACCAAGCCATCCGTCCGTTAAGCCGATTGACGTCCCGAGACGGTCAGGGCGCCGAGGACGGGCGAGGAGGACGACCCGTTGCGGCGGCGGGATCCGTCCTTTCACCGCGGCGGAAGAATTCCCGCGAGAGCCGACGGGGTGGACGGAGACACGCGGGGGATCTCAGGTGGCCGTCGCGGGCTGCGGCGCGCGACCGTCGCGGAGGAAGGCGCGGAGGGCGGCCCAGGAGGTGATCCCGTGGATCCACGCGAAGGCCGCGAGGGCGATTGTGCCGATCACCTCTCCGGTGAAGACGTACGCATCCCTCAGGGGGGTCGTGAGGAGTTCGAGGAAGTCGGGGCCGTCCGGAGGGAAAGCGGTCCCGAGGGCCGGCCACGCGAGGACGAAGGGATTCTCCCAAAGGCGGTCGAGGAGGAGATGGGTCGCGACTCCGGTGCCGAGCGGGAAGAGGAACCGGACCTGGGGCAGGGCGCTGAGGGCAAGGAGGGCGCCGACGAAGAGGGCGGTGTGGGCCCACAGGCGGGCCTCGAGACCCAGCGCGAAACCGAGAGGCTTGTCAATGAGATCGGGCAGGATCGCGCCGAGGAGGACGAGGCGGAAGTCGAGCCCGTGGCGGGCCTTCGAGGAGGCAAGCCATGCGAGCCCGAGGGCAATGCCCAGATGGCCGAGGACAAACATGCGCCCCTCCGGAACGACCGGTCCATGATTACTCTTGCGGGCTGGTTCTCAGATCGAGGGGCTTCGTCGCCGCCTCCCGGAGAACGTTTAACAAGCCGTCGCGATACGGCGCCGCAGGGATCCATGCGGGACCCGATTCTTCGCTTGGCCATGCGGACCACGCGCCGGACGCGTGCCACGGCCTGGGGAATCGCCTTCGCTTGCATGGTCCTCGTGGGCGGGCTGAGCCTCGCGGACGGCCTCAGCACAGGCGTTCGCGGCGTTGCGTCGAGGTTTGAGTCGGGGCCCGCCGCGTACATTCAGGGCGACGACCTGCTCATGAGCCGCGTCGACCCGGGGAGCCTCACCGGAGCGTCCTTCGATTTCCACGCGCTTCGCGTCCACCCGGGCCGGCTCGAAGTGAACGGACTGGATCTCGAGGTGTTCGTCGCTTCCCTGGAGATCCACGCCAATGGGAATGTCACGTCGTACTTCCCGCCCGGCCCCCGGGACCTCGCTCCGGACGTCGGCCTTCGCGGGTTCATCGAAGAGGAGAGCGCTCTGATCAGCTCGAAGGGATTGAATTTTTAGGCAAATAAAGAAATTACAGGATTAGAAAGACTCGAGGGC